>JAKBLB010000051.1 GCA_021832305.1 Pseudomonadota bacterium
ATCGCCGTACGGCTCGATATTCCCGGCAATAGCATCTCTTTTCATCTCAAAACCCTGCAATATGCCGGCTTGGTAAGCGGCCATCGGGAAGGCCGCTACCAACGCTACCGGGCCTGCCTGATGGCGGCAGAGGGGCTCATTGCCTATCTCACGGACAACTGTTGCGGACATCGGCCGGAACTATGCGCTCCGTGCGTGACCACCGACGTAAAACCTTCCCTTTCCTGCGCAGCGTCGAGGACTTAATGAAAACCCTGAACATCCTGTTTTTGTGCACTGGCAATTCCTGCCGTTCCATCCTTGCCGAAGCCACGTTCAATGCCCTCACGGGTCCGCACATGCATGCCATGAGCGCCGGGAGTCACCCGACGGGGTTTGTGCATCCCCGCTCGCTCGCCCTGCTCCAGCGCGCGGGTATCCCCACGGCGGGTCTGTACAGCAAATCCTGGGATGACCTGCCGGGAACACCGGACATCGTCATCACCGTCTGCGCCAGTGCCGCCGGTGAGACTTGCCCCGCCTATTTCGGTCCGGCGATCCGCGCCCATTGGGGCGTGGACGATCCCGCCAAGGCGACGGGTAGCGAGGCGGAGATCGAGGCGGCCTTCACCACCGCCTACCAGATCCTGCGTCGTCGGATCGAAGCCTTTCTGGCCCTGCCCTGGACCCGGTGGGAAGAAGGTGGCGACGTGGCCCTGCAAGCCGAACTGGCGCGCATCGGTGAACAGTAACTTTTCAGACGGCATCCATCCTTTCAGGAGACTTTATCATGACCAAAATCCGTGTTTACGATCCCGCCATGTGCTGCAACACGGGCGTATGCGGTCCGACCGTAGATCCCGCTCTGGTACGCTTTTCCGCTGACGCGGACTGGGCGAAAGGCCAGGAAATCGATCTGCTACGCTACAACCTCGGTCAGGAACCCATGGCCTTTGTCAACAATTCGGTGGTGAAACAGTTTTTGGATCGCTCTGGCGCCGAGGCATTGCCGCTGATTTTGGTGGAAGGGGAGATCGCCCTGGCCGGGCGCTATCCGACCCGTGAGGAACTGGTCCGCTGGGCCGGGTTGGCGGCGGCGCCAGCCATGAAAAGCCCTGCTGGCGGCTGTTGCGGTGGCAACGGCACCTGCTGAACGGTCCATCGTTATGCTTTTCCTGAAAAACCCGCCCACCTTTCTGTTTTTCACCGGCAAGGGTGGCGTTGGCAAAACCTCGCTGTCCTGTGCCACGGCCATCCGTCTGGTTCGCTTGGGCAAGAAGGTCTTGCTGGTGAGCACCGACCCGGCGTCCAACGTCGGTCAGGTATTCAGTCAGGAAATCGGCAATAAAATCACCGCCATTTCCACGGTACCAGGGCTATTCGCCCTGGAAATCGATCCGCAACAGGCGGCACGAGAGTACCGGGAGCGCATTATTGGCCCGGTGCGCGGCGCGCTGCCGGAGGCCGTGGTCAGTGGCATCGAAGAACAGCTCTCCGGGGCCTGCACCACTGAGATCGCGGCCTTCGACGAATTCACCGCTTTGCTGACCGATGCGACGCTGACGGCTGACTACGATCACATCCTCTTCGATACGGCGCCGACCGGCCATACCATCCGTCTGTTGCAATTGTCCGGCGCGTGGAGCGGCTTTATCGAGAAAAATCCGGAAGGCGCGTCGTGCCTTGGTCCCCTGGCGGGCCTGGAAAAGCAACGCCAGCGTTATGCCGAAGCGGTCAAGGCGCTGTCCGATCCCGTGCGCACGCGCCTGATACTGGTCGCCCGCGCGCAGAAAACCACGCTGACCGAGGTCGCACGCACCCACCAGGAGCTGGCCGCCACCGGCCTGACCAGGCAGAACCTGGTCATCAACGGTGTGCTGTCGGCAGGGGAGGCCGCCTACGACGCGCTGGCCGCTGCCATACGTCACCGCGAACAAGCGGCCATAGCGGGCATGCCCGCCGCGCTGCGGAACCTGCCTGTCGATCAATTGCCGCTCAAGGCATTCAATATAGTCGGCGTCGAGGCGCTGTGCAGCCTGCTCTCTGATCAAGACGAGAGCGCCCCCGCCGGTAGCGGTGCGCCCCCCGCCAAATGCGCGGACCTTCCGCAGTTGTCGGCGCTGGTGGAAGCGATCGCGGGAAGGGGGCACGGCCTGATCATGATGATGGGCAAGGGCGGTGTCGGCAAAACCACCCTGGCGGTCGCGGTGGCGGTGGCGCTGGCCGAACGTGGCCTGCCCGTTCACCTGACCACCTCCGACCCCGCCGCACATCTGTCCGACACGCTGGCCGGTTCGCTGCGCCATCTGGAAGTCAGCCGCATCGACCCGGAGGTGGAGACCGAGCGTTATCGCCGGCATGTGCTGGACGCCAAGGGCCAGGACCTGGATGCCGAAGGCCGTGCCATGCTGGAAGAAGACTTGCGCTCGCCCTGCACGGAAGAAATCGCGGTGTTCCAGGCGTTCTCGCGCGTCCTCCGTGAGGCCGACAAGCAATTCGTGGTGATGGACACCGCACCAACCGGGCATACCCTGCTGCTGCTGGACGCCACCGGGGCCTATCATCGCGAAGTGACCCGCCATGGCATCGATCCGCAGGTGCATTACACGACGCCGATGATGCAGTTGCAGGACCCGGAACGGACGCAAGTGCTGATCGTGACCCTGCCGGAACCCACCCCGGTCCTGGAGGCCGCGCAGTTGCAGGAAGACCTGCGTCGCGCAGGCATCGAACCGTGGGCCTGGGTCATTAACAGCAG
>JAKBLB010000009.1:0-32116 GCA_021832305.1 Pseudomonadota bacterium
TGATTCCCATGGGCAAAAAGAATTGGAACTTCTGCTGGACCGAGGTGGGGGCAGAACTGGCAGGGGTGGCACAATCCCTGATCGTGACCTGCCGCTTGCAGGATATCGACCCCTATGACTACCTGGTAGATGTCCTGCAACGGGTGGGACAGCATCCCGCCAGCGAAGTGGCGCAATTGATCCCCAGACTGTGGAAACAGAACTTCGCCACCAATCCACTGCGTTCCGATCTCTATCCCATCACCCACGATGCCCACCCGTAACCCCTCCAAAATTTGATCTGGGGGAGAGTATGCTGTGACCAGTGAGAATTGGAAATAACGCCGCTCAGTTACCGTTTACCCGCAATTGACGCTGGATGAACACAAGAAGGGTCGCGAGGTTGATCTTGGAATAGCGATGAAGGAGAAGTTGGATCATGGTATTTCCTGTAATTACTGTCACACCATGGCGCATGCGGACATGAAGAAAAATGCGCAGGGCCGCTATGAGACCCGCATTTTTGATACCGTCACCCAGGGCGAAACGGGGACCAAATTAGGGCCGTTCAAGGGACTGAGATCGCCTGTGCATGCCACAAAATATAGCCCGATGTATCGGGAGAACAGCGAGCTTTGTGGAACATGCCACCTGAATCAGGAGAAATTTCTTTCAATCTCCACTTATGCGGACTGGAAAGAAGCCTATGATTTGGGGAAAACCAAAGACACCTGCCAGAGTTGCCACATGCCCCTGCATGAAGGCAAGACGGAACTTGTTGCGGGCGGTGAGTTGCGCGAAGGCGTGCGGACTCATGCCTTTATCGGCGCCAGCGACAAGGGGATGCTGGAAAAAGCCCTGAGCCTCAATCTTCAAACCCAGATTGTCGGCAATGAACTCGTGGTAACCACCACGGTGGAAAATGTGGGTGCCGGTCACCGCGTGCCTGGATCAGGGCCTATTCGAAATGTGATCCTCAAGGTGGATGCGACATTACCTGATGGCCGTGTACTCCGATATTCGGGCGACCCCAAGGGGCTACTGCCGCCATTGGCCGGCATGGGAAACACCAAGACAGGAAAACGTGACGCACTCGACTGGGCAGGCTTGCCGGGCAAGATGTACGCCAAGGTATACCAGTCGGCCGTCATGCCCAATGGCAAAAGGATGGTCGGCGTGGGCGGTTTTGCGGCCGACAGCATACTGTTCGATACGACATTGAAGCCACTTGAGCCGGACACAGCAGAATTCCGGTTTGCGTTGCCAGAATCAATGCAGGGCCAAGGGAAAATCCTGGTAAAGGCGACGCTCAGCTACCGTTGGGTGTTCAAACCCCTTGCAGACAGCAAAGGGTGGTCGGTGGATTATCGTCCAATGCGCGAGGCAAGTGAATCGGTTGCGTATTAATTTGAGACAGCTGAATGTTTTTAATGAAGAGGTGTCATTGTGTCATCTTGCGCCACACCGCCAACTGATGCGCCTGTGATCCGCCTCACTCTGGCGGGCACGGGCGAGCCGCTGTTGCGCATGGAGAAGCGCCTAACCTGTGCGGCAGGCGGTGCGGGTATCAGGCTGATGCTGGAGGTATGCAAGAATGTTGAGGCACTAGGTATTGCCTATGCGGATACGCCTGCGGTGCCGCATGAAGGAACGGTGATCTTCAGCGGATTGGCGCGCACCGAAGAGATTGAAGCACGGCTGAAACAATTGGTTTGAGTATCCGTTTGTGTTGCCCGGAATTTGGTGACACGCTTGAAGCAAGAGGGAACGTATCATGGAGATAAATCGCATCGTCAGTATCTTTGCTGGATTCATGGTCATGCTGAGCTTGGGGCTGGCCACTGGATGGGACAGGCAGACCTGTCGCATGCAAGTTGGTTATGGCTGACCTTGTTCGTGGGGTTCAACTTGTTCCAGATGGGATTCACCGGATTTTGTCCGCTGGTCAAGGTGCTGAATGCGCTCGGACTGCAAAAGGGCGAATGCTGCACTCCCTCAAAAGATGGCAAATCCTGCTGCTAAGTCTCAAGGAGCACAACATGAAAAACATCAAAGTTCTCGGCACAGGCTGTGCCAATTGCAAGACCACGATGAAACTGATCGAAGAAGCTGCGAAGGCAAAAGGCGTGGCGATCGATCTGGAAAAGATCGAAGACCTCCAGTCCATCATGTCCTACGGCGTGATGTCCACGCCGGGCGTCGTGGTAGATGGCAAGGTTGTGCATGCCGGCGGGGTGCCGAGCCGCGAAAAGATCGCAGGCTGGCTGTGAACGCCATGGATGGCACCGACCCTGCGGCATTCCATGCGCGATTGAAAGGCTCGTTCACGGGCATGCTGCAATGGCAACAACTCGACGCATTGTGGGGGAGAGTGCAAATCCGGCACATGGTATTTCTACCAGCTCGGGGAAGAACTGCCGACCGTAGCGCTGAGCGGCGATGAACTGGCGCGCCGCGTCGATGCGCTGGATGCGTTGCTGCGCAGGGATCATGGCTACAACTATTGCGGGATTGTCGTAAGCGTCCGGTTCAACGCCGAATTAGAAGCGGAAATTTCAAGGCGTTCAGCAAGCCATACTTTGATAATAGACTGCCGTGTAACGCCAAGTTTTTCTGCTTCTCGATCAAGAGAATCAATCATCCATGTAGGGAAATCCACATTGACGCGCCTTTGATTCAGCAATGCACGTTTTGCTTTGGATAAGTTCAAAGATGCGGTAATGTCAGCACCAGCATCAAACTGATTGTCAAAAGTTTTAGCTTTCATATAGTGTTACCTCCTCGGTTCGTGATCGACGAACAGAAATAAGCCGGATATTATTACCTCTGTAAGTGAGAATGGCTGACCAGTGCTTCCCGTTGATAAGTCCGATTACCAGAAAACGTGGCTCATCTTCTGTCTTTGCAGGAATTTCCAGTAACATCGGGTCATTCCACAACAACTGTGCATCAATAAAACTGATACCGTGTTTGGAAAGGTTCACCTGACTCTTGGACTCATCAAATTCAAAAATATGCATGGTATGAAAAATATACCATTATTGAATTTATTTCAAGTACGAAAAATAGCTTCTAACGTAGAAGTAACCGGCCTGCGCGGTTTTTCGCGCAGGTCCGCTCGAATGTAGTATTAGGGGGCGCATTGGTAGTGAGAACACGCAGCGCCCTCAAGAACTGAAGTGTTGAAGCATGAGATCGCCGTACCCCCCCCGGTGTCAGGAAAGATGTCGCGTCACCAGAATTGATTGAATTAATTTGGGACCGGGGAGGGCATATGGAGCGCTCACTGGTGTACCCGTCAAACCGTCCTATTGGGCACATGCATAACTCTTTGGCGGAAAAGGTGTTCTGCCTGTGCCAAATGTATGCGGTTCTCTATTATTTTTTGAGAACAGAGAGCAGGACAGGGTCGAACCGGGCGGGAAATGGTGCAATTTTTGGCTATCCGCTGGGTGGGTGGAACACGCAGAATGGGGCGGAAAGGCGCGTCCTTGGTGGAAACGGCCGAGAAGAAAAAGCCGACTGAGAACAGTCGGCTTAGGGTAAATGGTGGTGTAATCGCCGCTCGTTTCAAACCGCGTCTGTAATGCGATTGCGGAAATGTGCGGATTGGTGCGGAACGCTGCGGAATCAGCATGTTACTACCAGTCGCCCTTTGGGTTTTGCCGTCAATTAACGCTGTCCGCCTGTTCCGATCGGCCATCAGTTCGATTCCCATTAGCGCCACCATTTAACCCTTCTTGTGATTCCGTCTGATACGCACTGATACCATTGAAACCCCCGCCAATAAAGGCTTACAGCCTTGTGCTGGTGTTTTATACAGTTGCATACCGTATCACTTAAGCGCATAATTTATGTTGGGCGGTAAGGTGGACGAAAAACTGGGGGGTGAATCATGCCGAAAATTGCCAAGAGCCTTGGTCCGTTGGAGGTGAGCAGACTGAGCAAGGAAGGATTCTATTCTGTGGGAGGGTGTCGAGGTCTACACCTTCGGATCACTGGCGGTTCCAAGGCGTGGGTTCTGAGGATTACGATAGGTGACAGGCGGCGTGATATTGGTTTGGGGCCGTATCCAGAAACAGGGCTTGCTGATGCCCGGAGGAAGGCGCAGGAGTTACGCGACAAGGTTGCGGTTGGTGTTGATCCGGTGGCAGAGAGGAAAGCCAGCCAAAGCGCCCTGAAGGCTTCCCAAGCCAGGCAAGTCACTTTCAAACAGGTGGCAGGGCAGTATCTTGAAGCAAAGGCCAGCGAGAAGACAGCGCGTCATACCCAGGTCTGGCGGTCCAGTTTTGAAATGTATGTTTATCCGGTCATCGGGGATGTGCTGGTTCAGGATGTTGATCTGCCCCAAGTGGTCAAGGTATTGGAGCCGATCTGGAATACCCTCAACGATACGGCAACAAAATTGCGGGGGAGGGTTGAGGCGGTCTTGTCCATGGCGACTGTCAGGGGCTACCGAACCGGACCGAACCCGGCAGACTGGAAGGGCAACCTTGACCAATGCTTACCAATGCCCAGCAAGGTAGCGAAGGTGACCAAGCAACCCGCCTTACCCTTCCGTCAGATTCACGACTTTCTGACTGACCTTCACGAGATTGAAGGCATGGGGGCGCTGGCGCTGGAATTCGCCATTCTGTGCGCTTCTCGTTCTGGTGAAGTGAGAGGTGCCAAGTGGTCCGAGATTGATTTTCAGACCGCCACCTGGACGATACCCGCTGAGCGCATGAAGGCCAAAAGAGAACACAGGGTTCCGCTGAGTGATGCAGTTATCAAACTGCTGGAAAATCTCCCCAAAGATAACCCGCTGATGTTTCCTGCCTTGCGCGGTGGGATGCTGTCTGACATGACCATAAGCGCGGTATGTAGACGGATCAACGAGCGCAGGGAACGGGAAAAACTGGCCCCTTGGACAGACGAGAAAAGCGGTCTATGGATTGTCCCCCATGGCTTCCGTAGCACCTTCCGGGACTGGTGTAGTGAACAGACGGCGTATCCAAGGGAGGTGGCAGAAATGGCGCTGGCCCACACCATAGGCAATCAGGTTGAAGCAAGTTACAGGAGGGGTGATCTGTTCGAGAAGCGGCGCAAACTGATGAATGACTGGTCCCGGTATTGCGATACCCCACCATTGGCAGATGCCAAGGTTATCCCGCTCCGGGGTGAAGGTTGATTATTGCGATTACCACTGAGGACAAACCATGCGTATATTTTCACCGCATCATAAGATTTGGCAATTTGCCGTTGCCGGAGGGGAACTTGATGATTGGTTGTCGCAAGCGGAGGAATTGATGCAGAAGTGGTCGAACCAGAATAGCGATGAAGTGCGTTTTGGGACATTTGATGTAATTCTTGCCGCATATTTGCTCAAAGATAATTTATTGCCAGCATCAGCAAGGGATGCTTTCGCAGAACTCATGATGAGCGTCATAATTGAGGCCCGAAAGAAAAAACTCAGAATCGAATGTCTACATATCGAACCACCAAAACCGGGACGGAAGGAAAACCGTACCGAACGCTTTATCAGGTTCCATGAAGTGAGAATGCTCAAAAACGGAATGACCGCTACTGAGGCTTATAAAGTAACTGCTGACAAATTCGGCAAAGACCCTGTCACTATTCGGAGAGAGTATGAGCGGGTATTGAAGCGGCTTAAAGAGCGAAAGAAGACCGGGGAAAACGATTAATGATTTCCCCGTTACGAGATTGTATTCAACTTGACACAATGCTCCATACCGCGACCCACAGCGGGATACTATGGAGCGAATCATGGAACGAAATTTCAGCACTTTACCCTCGGAAACAAACCTTTCCGTTAAGGAAGTAAAACTCTTAACCGGACTCGGAATTGCAACAATCTGGCGGAGAGTTAAAGCAGGGGAAATACCAGCACCAAAGCGTTTCGGCTCACGGACGTTTTGGAAATTGGGGGAAATTCTCGAGTGGTTAAATACGGCGGGGGTTTAATCATGAAAACCCCCAAAACCAACAAAGGAAACGCCACCGGGGAGGGTGGCGCGGGTACTTCTCAAAAAAATCCAGTCCATTTTAGCACCCTTGACTCCTGGATATACCTTCTTTTGACCTTGAATTGGATCGTCTTTGCTTTTCTGTTTGGCGACCTGGTTCTGCATTATCTTGGGTGGCTGTCATGAAGGCGCAAGAGTTTGTGACGCGCTTGGATCAGGTCAAGCGGACTGGCTCTGGCCGATGGATGACAAAGTGTCCGGCGCACGATGATAAAGGCCCTTCACTTTCGGTTACGGAAGCCCAGGATGGGAAAATTCTCCTCCACTGTTTTGCAGGATGTGGGGCGCAAGAGATCATGCAGGCCCTTGGTTTGGAATTGGCCGACCTATTCCCTGAAAAACTTTCGTTCAACCCTGGACGTGCCCAAAGATTCCCAGCCCGTGAAATTTTGATGGCGCTGGCTTCTGAAATCGAGATAGCGGCTTTGTTGATTTTCCGCTGGATCGATCCTGATCGTGACTGGAAACCGGATCACTATGACCGCCTGTTACTGAGTAACTCCAGAATCCAGAATGCGGTAAACATGCTGGGGGTGCATTATGGATAATCTCACACTTGAGCAGCGTAACGTTCTGGATTACTCACGGCCACCACGCAGGGAGGCCCCCGTGTTACGGATACCGGAACCACTCCCCACCCTGCCAAGGGTCACGCCATTTGATTACGATTACCTACCAAAAGGGCTATGCCCCTTCGTTAAAGACCTTTGCGAGAGAATGCAGTGCCCTCCTGATTATGCAGGAATCACCGCGATGGTCATGGCCGGTTCTGTAATCGGGAGGCAAATCGGGATTCGACCAAGACGGCGCGATAACTGGCTTGTCATCCCCAATCTTTGGGGCGCAATCGTGGGAAAGTCAGGCATTATGAAAAGCCCCACGATGGGCGCTGCCATAGCGCCTTTGAGGTCCATTCAGTTACAAGCGTTTGAACAGTATTCAAAGGATATTGAAGAGTCCACAGGTTCGCATGAAGTTGAAAAAATAGTCCGTTCTGCCAAACTATCCGAAGCAAGAAAAGTGGCGAAAACAGGCGGAAGCAATGATCAAATTAGACGAGTACTGGGTGAATCAGATGAAGGAGTCCCACCCCCGAAGCGCTGGATCACGAACAACGCCAGTTACGAGGCCCTGGGGGAACTGTTGATTGAAAACCCAAACGGGATACTTATTGAATCTGATGAACTTATAGGATTACTAAAACAACTCGACGCATCAGGGCAGGAGGTTGCGCGGAGTTTCTATCTGACAGGCTCCGAGGGCACCACGCCCTACACTTTCGACAGAATTATCCGTGGGAAAGGGATCCACATTCCGGCGGTTTGTTTGTCTGTTATCGGAGGCATCCAGCCCGGCGTGCTGGGTTCGTATGTCAGGCAGGCGGTTGCTGGAAATGCTGGCGCTGATGGCTTGTTGCAGCGTTTTGGATTGATAGTTTACCCGGACATCGATCCACACTGGGAGGATATCGACCGTTACCCGGACCGCGAAGCGCGAAATGTGGTTTCCAGCCTCGTGGGGAAATTGGCAAACCTGGACACTGCCAGCATTGGGGGCCAGACAGATGAATTTTGCCCGGTTCCTTACTTACGGTTTGACGACGAGGCGCAGGAAATTTTTATCGACTGGCGCACGAAACATGAACACCGCTTAAGGGATGGCGACGATCATCCGGCGATTGAATCGCATCTATCAAAATACCGCAAATTAGTTCCTTCACTGGCCCTGATTAACCACCTTTGCGAAGATGGGAAGGGGCCTGTCACCCAAGCCTCCTTACTCAGGGCGCTGGCCTTCGTTGAGTACCTGGAAAGCCACGCACGGCGCGTTTACTCAAGCGCCACCAGCCCCGAAGTTGACGGGGCGAAGTTGGTACTCCAGCGACTGCAAAACAGCAAACTCAAGGCACCCTTCACTCCCAGGGACTTACAACGCAAAGGGTGGGCAGGTCTGGAAACTGCGGGATCAGTTCAAGCGGCCATTTCTGTCCTCGTAGATCACGGTCACCTCGTCAGTCATGAGGAGCAAACGGGCGGACGGCCATCCATAAGTTACGAATGGGTCAAGTCATGAGTTACCTTCAAATGCTAAGGGAACTGGAAAAAAAATCACAAATAGAGGCCATCCCCCCACTGACAGAACCGACAAAAGCCCCTTCTGTCAGTTTTGTCACCCCACCCCCGGCCAATATTCGAGAATTTTTTTCTGTTTCTGATAAAACGGACTTTCCCCCGGCATCGCTAAAAACCGAGGTATCAGCCCCACCCGGTGAGGAACCCTGGCGCGATGAACTTGCGGCTCAACTCGAGGCAAATCCCGAACTTCGGTACGTTTACCGCGCCGGGTTACCCGAGGACGGTTTGGTTAAACTGTATGTTGCTGTCAGGGACGTGGCCACGGCTTACTTCACGATCCCAGCGGAGCGGTACGATCCAATCACGGCCATGATGGAACTGTCACGACTGGCAGACCAGCATTACCCGGCAGTTGATCCACACCCTTACGCGGACCCTTTGAGGTGAAAGCACAACTTCGGATACTGGAATTCATGGTCATGTTTGACACGGCTGGATAAATGGTTATCCACTCTCACGGTTTATGGATATAATATTATCCATACTCCAATTGGACACCGAGCATGAGATACCACATCACTGTCACCCGGAACGGAACCAGCACCAGAACCACGGTCAGCATGGATAAAACCTTATCCGGTCTGCTGGCGGCTTCACTTGGGAAGGATGGACTGCTGGCGGATCACGGAACAGTCAGGGCATGGCTGGATAACAGTTTATCCGAATGGGCGGCGTTTGATCCGCTCTTGCCAGTTTCCAGACAAGTTACGCACCTGGCGCTGTTGCGTATCGCAAGACCGGAATATGTTGACGCTCTGACGGCTCCAGAGGCCCACAGCGGCGTTATTCATGGCGCGGCCAGAAAGAGGTAACCATGCAGAAAGTCACGAAACCAAAAACGCTGGAAAACGGCTCGGTAGTGGAATTGGTGCGCGGCCCTACCCCCCCAATTCGACTGCACACCCTGGATGACTTACGACTGGAGATGGCGCGGGTTTACCGCGAGATGCGATCCGGCGCTATTGATCCCCAGGACGGCACCCGCCTGGCTTACGTTCTCGGTCAGATGGTAAAACTTTTTGAACAGACCGCCCAGGAACGACGACTAGAGGCAATCGAACAAACGCTTTCCCAAAGGACCGCGCCGTGAAAAACCCCATCGCAAAACTTTATGAAAAGTTGACCCCTTCCGAACTGGCTACCGTCGCCCTCAAGCACGTATTCAACGGGGACAATGACGAGGCAGGACGCGTGGTCAACATGGTGCCCAGGGTTCATTACATCGGTAACGACCTTGCCTACATGCAGAAGGTACGGGGGTTCATGGGCATGGTGGACGACTGGGCTGCACTGGTCTGGAAGGCTCGTTACCAGCGGGAAGAAACCTTTTCTCAGGCGTTATCATTCGTCATACACCCGAGCAATGACCCAGAGGGGGAAATACTCTGTCGGATAAAAAATCGTCTGGTGAAATGGGAATCCGACTTGATGGCGCTCGACGATGCCCTGGAGTCCGTATGCGCGTCTGCTGGCATTGATCCTGACGGGGTGAGGGCGCTCCATGGCATTGAACGTTTTGAGCCGTTGGAACCTTCCCCAGGCGAGCCGAGAACAGAAGCCGACATGGAGACCCTGGGCTGGGCAATCCAAACCCTGAAGCAATGTCTGGATAGAGGCATTTAACCACCGCGCTGTCGGATGCAAATTGCTGATCAAGTGGCAAAATTGCCACTTGATTTTTACCTAACGTTTTCCGGTACTTAGCGGTGATCCAGTAGACAATCGACTTTTGCATTTTCGCCTCAGGTGGCGAAGAAAAGCCGATCAAGAGGCAATATTGCCCCTTGAAACAGTCGGACCATATCTGACCGATTTAGTGAACAAATTTACAAGATAAAATCCGTTTCTAACCATATGGTTGAAGTGAAATCGAGTTTGTCCGTAGCGAAAAAATAGCGAACAGTTTCAAGCCCGTCTGCTCTGTTGCGGGAAGGGTACGATGTGCGCTTTGATACTGTCTGCCAAGTCACCCCGAGAGCGCCAGCACAGCACGCGTGACCGGATGAACATTACCTTGCCGCCAACTTACCCCAGATCAGCACCATAAATGCTTTTTCGTCATGGTGACAGTCACGGGAGCCTTCCTTAGGCCCGGATCGTGGTTACCTTCGAGGAATGACAGGTCTGTATTCCCCCCCCTGCGGTAACTCTTACGGTGCTGGCACCATAAAAAGATCACAGCATCCGTGACGGATGACCGCTCAGGCCCATGGCGGAAACCGGAATGCCGAGCAAGTGTCAAAATTGACACTTGAAACTCTACAATATAATCAATGAGTTGCAAGCGAAAAAAGAAAAAGTGGCAAAATTGCCACTTTTCTGCCAGCGATCAATACCCATCAGAATCCGGTCACACCACATAGACCCGTTGTTTTTTCCTGACTGCCCTTCGTTACTTGGTAACGATGATCCCATATCGTCTCATGTAATCTATTTCAAGCACTTTCATTTTAGGTGGGCGGGATGATGGACGGCTATAAAAAATGGCTATGAATGCCCGTGTTTATTGATGTGATGGTGGAGGGTAGGAGGATCGAACTCCCGACCTTCTGATTGCGAACCAGACGCTCTCCCAACTGAGCTAACCCCCCACGGATGTTGTATTATATCGGCTATGGAAAATTCTCGTGCATCTTTGACGAACCCCATGGCTTTGGGGGGAGCGGTGCTGGCGATATTTTTCGCCTGGTTACCCGCTATTTTTTTGGCGCTGGGCCATCCGGCCTGGCCTCTGTTCATCGGTCTGTTCGTTTTGCCTTTGCTGGAATGGGCGGTGGGGGATTACCAAGGTCCCATTCCTTACTGGAATTTCTGGGCTCTGCGCGTCATTTTGGCGGGTATCGCCCTGCAGGGTCTGGTGGGCGCCTATTTTGCCCAACACTATGCCTGGTGGCTGGTTATCCTGGCTGGCGCAGGATCTGGCTATGCGGCTGGGGGATCGGGGAATGCCCTGGGCCATGAATTGGGGCACAGTCGTGCGCTGTGGGATCGGCGCCTGGCCAAGTGGTTCTTCACCACGGTATGTTTTGGCCACTACACGCAAGAGCATGGGGCTGGGCACCATGTGCTGGTGGGAACGCCCAAGGACAGTCTGTACAGTTACCTGTCCGATACGCTGTCCAGTTTCTCCCATCGCAACATGATCAAGCAACTTCGTTTGGGAATCGAAATTGCAACGGCTCGGGGCAATCTTTGGTCTGAGGTGTACGGTCCGATTTTCTTCTATGTTCTGATCAATCTGGTGATTGGCTATCTGGCTGGCTGGAAGGGGGTATTGTTTCTGACCGTACAGACCGTGGTGATGTATCTGGTGGATGCATCCATTACGTTCATTCAGCATTTTGCCTTGCACCGCAAGGAAATCAACGGTCGCTTCGAGCGCATCGGACCTCAGCACACCTGGGACTGTCGGAATTGGGTGACGACCCTGGTGTCGTTCAATAATTGTCGGCATGTGGATCACCACATCAATCCCGGAAAGGATCTCAATGGGTTGGAACCGGTCCCGGAGGCACCTCAGTTGCCCTACGGCTATGCCGTCATGGGAACTTTGGCCAATTTTCCCCCGGTATTTCGGCGCATCATGGAGAATACGGGAGCGGACTTGGCGCGCTGAGCACTTTCCCTGTGCAGGGCTCCTTCTCTTCGTTTTCTGAGATTTGGGTGAAGGTGAGTATAATCCATCATTTTATCCCAACGATCCTGTCTGCGGGAGGTGAGGGCCTGTCATGTTGATTCACCCGGATTTCGATCCCGTCGCTCTGCACTTGGGGCCTTTTTCCATCCGCTGGTACGGAATCATGTACCTGGCGGGTTTCATGGCGGGAGCGGGAGCGGCGCGTTGGCGCATCAAGACCCAGCCGTGGCTGCACTGGACCGTGGAGCAGGTGGATAATTTCCTGACCTATGTGGTGGTGGGGGTGATCGCCGGTGGGCGGCTGGGTTATGTCCTGTTCTACAAACCGGAGTTTTATTTGACGCATCCGCAAGACATCATTGCCGTATGGCAGGGGGGGATGTCCTTTCATGGGGGGTTTCTTGGCGTGATCATGGCAGGGTGGCTCTATGCGCGACGCGAGAAACGCCGTTGGCTCGAAGTGACCGATTTTGTAGCGCCCCTGGTGACCTTCGGGTTGGGCTTTGGACGTTTGGGAAATTTTATCAATGGGGAATTGCCGGGTCGGGTGACTTCGGTACCCTGGGCCATGGTTTTTCCCAAGGTAGACGCTTTCTCTCGCCATCCCTCCCAACTTTATGAGGCTTGTCTGGAAGGAGTGGTCCTGGGGTTTTTGCTGCTCTGGTTCAGCCGCAAGCCGCGCCCCATGGGGCGCATTTCCGCGCTATTCCTCATCGGTTATGGGGCGTTTCGGTTTGCGGTGGAATTCACGCGGGAACCGGATGACTTTTTGGGGTTACTGGCCTTTGGGTTCAGTATGGGACAGTGGCTCAGTTTGCCGATGATCATTGCGGGAGGGGCTCTCTGGTTCTGGTCGGGTAAATCGGCTATGATGTCCCGCACAGCCGAGCCTGTCCCTACCTCACACGATAAATGAGAAACGGGGAAAACGAAGATCAGTCAAAAAAGTCTTCTGATCGGGATGGTCGGGTGTCGCATTCTGTCTGTTCATCTTGAAAAGGAGACGCTCCATGAAATCTTGGAAAATTGCGGTATTGACCCTGGGACTCTTGCTGGAGACGGTTGCTGCCCATGCGGACAATGGGTTGGAACTGGCCAAAAAGAGCGGTTGCCTGACGTGTCACAGTGTGGATACCCCCAAGGTAGGACCCTCCTACAAGGCAGTGGCTGCCAAATACCGAGGACAGCCGGGGGCAGACGCTAAATTGATCGCCAAGGTAACCCGTGGGGGTGGTGGAGTTTGGGGCATGATGCCCATGCCCGCCAAGGGGGGCAATGCCAATCTGTCCGACGAGGACATCAAAAAACTGGTCAAGTGGGTTTTATCTCGCTGATGTTAGTGGGTTGGATGAGGCTTGCCCGCAAGTCTTTCATCCTGACTGGGTCTGCGATGCTGGTTATTTTCGTGCTCTCGGGGTGCTCCAGGGAGGGGGAGGATTTACGTCATCCGGCAGATCACTGGACCGTTAAAATTGGTTCTGTGGCTCCCCTGAGCGGACCTCAATCTCATCTGGGCGTGGACAACGAGAATGGTGCGCGTTTGGCTATCGATGATGCCAATACTCAAGCCATTCGTTTGGGGGGAAAGCCTGTTCATTTCGAGTTGCTAAGCGAAGATGATGCGGCCGACCCGCGGACAGCGACGATCGTTGCCCAAAAATTGGTCGATGACGGTGTCAACGGCATAGTCGGGCATCTCAATTCGGGAACCACCATCCCTGCGGCACGCATTTACGCGGATGAAGGGATTCCCCAAATCTCCCCCTCGGCCACCAATCCCAAGTATACCCACCAGGGGTTTCCTACCGCCTTTCGCGTCATGGCCAACGATGAGCAACAAGGTCAGGTGCTGGGGCAGTTTGCGGTTCGTGTGGCACGCATCCGAACGATTGCGGTGATCGACGATGCCACCGCTTATGGACAGGGTTTGGCCAACGAATTTGAGAAAGCCGCATCTCGGCAAGGGGCCAGGGTGTTGTTGCACGAACATACCGATGATCACAGTACGGATTTTTCGGCTATTTTGACACGCATCAAGGCACGCCAACCGGATCTCATCTTTTTTGGAGGGATGGATGCCCAAAGCGGACCGATGCTCAAACAACTTCGTGAACTCGATTTGAACTCCATATTTCTTACAGGGGATGGGGGGTGTTCAAAAGAGTTTTCCGAACTTGCAGGAGAGGCTGCAGAAGGAAGTTTTTGCAGTTTACCGGGGTTGCCGTTGGAGGAAATGCCCAAGGGGCTGGATTTCAAACATCGTTTCGAGGCGCGTTTCGGGGCCATTCAGGACTACGCTCCTTACAGTTACGATGCCGTAGGCGCGCTCATTGCGGCGATGAAGGCGGCGGATTCACCGCTCCCCGAACGATATCTGCCTTACTTGAAAACGCTGAAATATCCCGGCGTGACGGCATTGATTCGTTTCGATGTTCATGGGGATCTGGCGGGGGGCGCGGTCACGGTCTATCGCTGGCATCAGGGGGTGCGGGTGCCCGTCAGAGGGGAAACCTCCACGGGGCAACGGTGAATGGTCTGTGCTGATTTCTGATTTAATTAACTCATGGGCGAAGGAAATGGCACCGTGTGTATCCATTCGGTTTCATCGAGAAGGGCCATGTACCATTTTTTTGTGATTCAGGGAATCAGCGCGCTCCTGGTGTTTGGAGGGAGCAAACTGGGCCTCTGGCCAGTTTCTTCTCTGGCTTTTCTGACCTTGTTTCAGGGCAGTGTCGCGGCGCTCATGACGTTGCTGGTGAAAGGTCCCCGCTGGTGGTTACCCCTCCACCTCCTTTTTTTACCTGGTCTCTGGGTAATGGCGCGCGGAGCGATACCTGCGGGTTGGTATGGCGCGGGGTTCGTGGGGTTGGGATTGGTATACTGGAACACATTTCAGTCAAGGGTCCCACTTTACTTGACGCATCGAGAAACCCTTGTGGAATTGGATCGTCTGGTGCGGGAAATGGCTCCCCGTTCCTTTGCGGATCTGGGATGCGGCACGGGCACCGTCCTCTGCGCCCTGGCGGCACATCATCCCGACATTCGGTTCGTGGGCTATGAAGTGGCCCCGATTCCCTGGCTGATCGGAAAATGGAAAACTCGTGCCTTGTCCAATTGCACGTTACATCGTAAAAGTTTCTGGACCGTTTCTCTGAGCGAGTTTGATCTGGTTTATGCGTTTTTATCGCCAGTTCCCATGCCCGCTCTGGAGGAAAAAATGATCCAGGAAATGCGCATCGGCACTTCCTTGATCAGCAATATGTTCAAGATGCCGGGAATGTTTCCCCACCATACCTGCCTGACGGAAGGAACCATGCCTCTGTATCTGTATCGTCAGGAAGGGAGCCGGCATGGTAGGATGCCCCCTGCCTGTCCTTAAGTCGTTCCTAAGGCTCGGGGACCATGATGCCGGACAAATGTCTTTCGGAGTCAACGAAGTCGGTAGGATGTTCGTTTTCAGAACGGAGCAATCAATTTGGAGAATGCCAACATGAAGAAGTCAATGGGTGTCCTGTTTGTGGTTGGAATGCTGGCTATGGTCAATGCCCACGCTGACGGTTGGCGAGGTGGAGATGGCTGGCGGGGACGGGGATGGGGTGGTGAAGGCGATGGCGGCGGTGCCTGGGGAATGGGTGCGGCTCTGGTAGGCGGGTTGGTGGGCGGGATGATGGCCCAACAAGCACCGGTCTATGCGGCGCCTCCCATGGTCATGGCGCCTCCCCCGGCGTATGTCGCGCCTCAGCCTGCCTACGCCTATCCGGCTCCGGCTTATGCGCAGCCTGTCTATCCTGCTCCTTATTATGGGGGAGGAGAGGGTGATGATGACTGATCCTTTTTTCGGATCGTTCCAGGAAGACTGACCATCAATCCCCCGCTTTCGGGGGATTGGTTTTTTTGTTCCAGGGATTGACGCGGTACAGGCCGTCTTTGATCCTAGAAGTGGTAGAGTGCGCCTACCGTAAAGGCATTGGATCCAAAATCCGTGGTTCCGTCGGGGGTGTTGAGGGCAGAACGGTAGTAGTCATAGCCGATTCGCGCTGAAAATAATGCATTGATCCTGAATTGGAGCCCCAGTCCATAGGTGGAAGAGATGCGGGTAGCCCCGGAGTAACCTGGGGCGGCGCTATTGACGGACTGGCTGGTGGCAGACCCAACCCCCAACTTCCCATAGAGGGAAAGGAGGTTGGACAGGGGCAGGTATCCCACCCCTTCCAGTGTGGCGACATCAGTTTTTCCGCTGACCGTGTTATTGCCAAACTTTCCTGCTTCCGTATAGGCCCCTTCCACGCTGAAGTAACGGTTGAATTGGTAGCCGATCAGGGCGCCCAATGTCGGATTGTAAGAAGAATTATTCCAGGCGGCCTGGTTGGAAGCGTTCAAAGTCTGGGCTTCGCCAACGGTACCCCCGACATATAGTCCTTGGGCATAAGCGCTGGAGGAGAGTAGTGCGGCCAGTGTCAGTGCGATTTTTTTCATGGGGGTTTTTTCCTTTCGGTGTCAGTTCAGTGAAAAAGTAAAACTACTGTTGTGCTTTATTCAGCAGGGCCAGGGCTGCGGCGCGGCGACCCTCGTCGGCATCCTTGCGTCCTGGGCGTGGTGGGGCATGGATGGCTTTGGTGAGATACATCAGGGCACCGGATTTATCTCCCTGTTCCAGAAGAAATTCCCCATAAAAATAGTTGGCATCGATATTATCGGGGTCCACCTTGAGTGCGCGCTGAAGATATTCGCGTGCCTTGTCATCGTTTCCAAAGGAGCCGAAGCGGGGAACCTTGAAATAGAGGGCACCCAAACTTACCAGACCCGAACCGTCCAGGGCATTGGGGTCGATGGTAATGGCCTTGAGCAACAAGTCACGGGCCACCTTGGCCGTGCCTCTGGCACTGAATATTGTTTGGTACTCGGCATGGGTGGCTGTGATGATGCCTTCCCAGATGAGTGGGGCGGCCCGGTTGGGAAATTTCAGGGAAAGGTCATGAGCGTGTAGTTGAAGTCTGGAAAAGTAATCTTCCCGTTTGTCTTCAGGGAGCGAGTAACGCCCCTTCGCCCAGGCGTGTTGCTCCGCTGCAAGACCTTCTTCCATCGTTTCGGCGCGTGCGGTCACATTACTCAGAAAACCCAGTGCCAAGCTCAGAGAAATCAGTAGTTTTCGTGGGGACATTAGAAAAATCCTGTGTCAATAGTGTGAAAAAAGTCGTTCCATTTCCAGGGCAGGGGTCATTCATGCCCTTTCAGCGTTTGCCCAAGGCAAAATCCCGGATCACACTCAACTGCCTGCGCACATAGCCATCGATCAAACCCGGATGAACGCCATTGATGCGAGCAAGGAGGGCTTCCGGGAACCCGATGAAGCATTCGTTCCTGTTCCGAATCAAGGCATGGACGATTTTCTGGGCGACTCGTTCGGGATCGTCCATGTGTACCTTGAGGGCTTTGGTCATGCGGTGAATGGCACCGGTATGAATGGGGGGGGTGACAGAGCGGGGGGCTACATAGGTCACTCCGACCCCTGTACCGTCCAGTTCTCTGCGTAAGGCTTCGGAAAACCCGCGCAGCGCAAACTTGCTGGCCGAGTAGGCGGCAAATCCAGGAAAACCGATAGAGCCATAGACTGAACCAATATTGACGATTCGTCCTGAGCCTTGAGTCAACAAGTGAGGCAAGAGCAGGCGGGTGAGTTGCATGGGTGCAAGAGTATTGAGACGCCAGAGGTCTTCGATCCCTGTTTCCGTTTCTTGATGGAACAGGTTGAAACTGGTCATACCTGCCAGGTTGATCAGTATGTCGATGCCTTCTGTCTGGGAGATGACCGTATCCGCCAGTTGTTTGACTTCCTGAGGGACCAGCAGGTTGGCAGGGATGGGCAGGGCCGTTCTGCCCATCCGGCGTAATTCGACGGTCAATTCGTTCAACGCGTGGGGGGAATGGTCGCTCATGATCAAGGCGACGCCTTGTCGTGCCAGAGCCTGAGCCAAGGGTTTTCCAATACCTCCGGTAGCGCCTGTCAATAAAACTTTTTTGCCTTTGAGTTCCATGGTTATTTCCGAATAATCAACGCCCACAACAAGTTCCAGAGACCATTCACCCCCCCGCAATGCTGCTCAAAATCACGACCGTGGGAGAGAATAGAGAATGACGAGTAGAAATCATTTCGTCTTGATGGGGCTCTCCAGGGGAACGACACTGATGCTGTTTTTTGGGCTGCCTTCGATAAGTTTGTCGCTGTAGGTCAAGTAAATGACCACGGGGCGGGCAGGGTCGATCATGCGTACCAGATGCAGTGTCTTGAAGAACAGGGAAGCACGGATTTTTGCAATATCCTGCTGGCGGGGTAGGGGACCCGTCTGAGCGATGGGACCGACCTCGAGGCAGGACAGGGAGGCTTCCGTCTTGTCCTCGGCAATTCCTACTGCCCCGGAGATTCCGCCGGTTTTGGCTCGTGACAGGTAACAGGTGATCCCGTGAATATCCGGGTCATCGATGGATTCCACGACGATCCTGTTGTCTGGGCCCAGCATTTTCCAGGAGGTATTGACTGACCCGATGACGTCGGCATGAACCAGTGCAGCCGAACAGGTCAGAGACAGGAAAGCAAACAGTTTTTTCATGGTTTCAATCCAGTGGGTGAAGGGGAATGTTCCTGGTCGGATGGTTTGTCGCGGTTTTCATTGCTTGCTTCTAGGTCTCATCCGATCAGCGCGTGAAATCGCTTCTCAATACCTTTCCGGTCCTGAACCCGGTATTTTTCAGGTGGACGGCATGAGGGTGCTATAGTACGCCAAGTGTCGTCCATGTGACTATCGAGGAATTCATCGATGAAAGTGTTGGTGACGGGCGCCAGCGGATTTGTGGGAAAAAGTTTGGTTCCTTATCTCGAGATGCAGGGTCATACCGTGGTGCGTGCCGTTCGGGTAGCGCGGGAAGACAACGAAGTGGGCATCGGAGAGATCGGTCCGGACACGGATTGGCGCGCTGCCCTTAGCGGGGTGGAGGCTGTGGTGCACCTGGCAGCACGGGTCCACGTGATGCAGGCGGAGGATCCTCCTTCTCGACAGGCATTCCACCGGGTCAATGCAGCAGGGACCCTGAATCTGGCGATGCAGGCAGTGTCGGCAGGGGTGCGCCGTCTTGTTTTTCTGAGTTCCGTCAAAGTACTGGGAGAAGAGGGGATCTTGACAGCCGCCAGTGTTCCTCGGCCTGTCGATGCGTACGGCCAGTCCAAGTGGGCGGCAGAGCAAGAATTGCATGCGGTGGCAAAGAATTCCGGGTTGGAAGTGGTGATCCTGCGCCCTCCTCTGATCTATGGTCCAGGGGTGGGGGCCAATTTTGCGCGTTTGATGCGTTGGGTGCGGCGCGGAATTCCCCTGCCTCTGGGAGGGGTTCGTAATCGGCGCAGTTTGCTGGCACTGGGCAATCTGGTGGATGCCGTGGGTTGGGTATTGAGGCACCCGGCGGCGGCGGGACGCACATACCTCCTGAGCGATGGAGAGGATGTCTCAACACCCGACCTGATCCGGTATCTGGCTCATGCCTCGAACTGTCCGGCCCGTCTGCTCATGGTGTCCCCCTTCCTGTTGCGTGGACTGGGAAACCTGCTGGGATGTCGTGCGGAGATCGACCGTTTGCTCGGTTCCCTGGTGGTGGATGCCTCGGCCATCCGCACCGAATTGGGGTGGTCACCGCCGTTGACCCTTGCGGCAGGTCTGGACGTTTTGGTTGCCCACGAGGGCGGAGGGGAAAGGAGTCGCTCATGTCACCCAATATCCTGAACTTTTTATTGCAATGGGGTACCACCACCTTCTCGCTGTGGGTGTGCAGTTATGTTTTCAAAGGGATTCGGTTCGACAGTCTGGGCGCCCTGGTGATTTCGGCCCTGGTGCTCGGGTTTGCCAACGCGGTGGTCAAACCCATTCTGATCTTGCTGACCTTGCCCCTGACCCTGTTCACCTTCGGATTTTTTCTGCTGGTCATCAATGCCTTGATGATCCTGCTGGTTTCTTCCCTGGTGCGCGGCTTTACCGTGTCGGGTTTCTGGGAAGCCTTCTTCGCCAGTATTTTTGTGTCGCTACTCAGTCTGTTCATCGGGGCACTGCTCTCCGATGGAAATCCCCCCTGGCGCCCTCCCTCTCCGCCCGGCGGAGGCAACTGGGTCTAGTCGGTCACCGAAATTTCATAAAATAGTCACATCCCTGTCACAGCGCCTTGATTCAATGGGGGGCATGAAGATCCTGTGCGGCGTTCCTTCCATATGAGTCCGGTGTTTCACTACCGTACCCTGTGGATATCGGATGTCCATCTGGGGACACCGGGGTGCCAAGCCGATTACCTGTTGGATTTTTTGCGCTGTCATGACGCAGAGACCATCTATCTGGTGGGAGATATTCTGGATGGCTGGCAGTTGCGCAAGGCCTGGTACTGGCCCCAGACCCACAATGATGTGGTCCAGAAACTGTTGCGCAAGGCGCGCAAGGGGACACGGGTGGTTTATGTGCCCGGTAATCACGATGAACTGATGCGCCAGTTCTGTGATCTGGCTTTTGGCGAAATCGTGGTTCAGGATGAAGCCATCCATACCCTGGCGGATGGACGCAAACTCTGGGTGGTGCATGGCGACCTGTTCGATGGAGTGACTACCCATGCGCGCTGGCTGTCCTACCTCGGGGATACGCTCTATACCTTCATCCTCAAATTCAATCAGTGGTTCAATACTGCCCGCGCCCGCCTTGGTCTGCCCTACTGGTCCGTGTCCCAATATCTCAAGCACCAGGTAAAAAATGCGGTCAATTACATCCATGCCTTTGAACAGGTGATGGTGGAGGAAGCCCGTCGACGCGGTTGTCAGGGCGTCGTCTGTGGGCATATCCACAAGGCCGAGATTCGCGAGGTAAATGGGGCCCTGTACTGTAATGACGGGGATTGGGTGGAAAGTTTGACAGCGTTGGTGGAAACCCATGAAGGGGTATTGAGCATCGTGGAATGGCGCCAAAAAATAGCCTCTCCCCTCAACCTCGGTCCCATTCATCTGGCCGAACAGGAAGAGTAAGCCAACCCCTCATCAAGGAGTGAAGAGAGATGCGCCTCATGATCGTGACGGATGCCTGGGAACCCCAGGTCAATGGTGTGGTCCAGACCCTGAAAAATACGCGCCGGGAATTGGAAATTCTGGGGCATGAGGTCGACATGATCACGCCTCGGGACTTTTTTACCTTGCCTTGTCCTACCTATCCTGATATTCGTCTGTCGCTTCTGCCGGGGCGTCAGGTCTGCCGAAGATTGCAGGATTTCGTTCCGGAAGCGTTGCACATTGCGACCGAAGGTCCCCTCGGCATGGCGGCACGGGCCTATGCCCTGCGCCGGAATTTACCCTTTACCACGGCGTACCATACCCGGTTCCCCGAATACGTCCAGGCTCGTTTTGCCCTCCCGCTATCCTGGACCTATGCCTTTCTGCGCTGGTTTCACGGGCCATCCCGTGCCGTGATGGCCCCGACTCCGGTGGTGCAGAAAGATTTGCAACGTCAGGGTTTCAAACGGGTGGTGTTGTGGAGTCGTGGGGTGGATCTGGAGATTTTTCGTTCTGAACAGGGTCGTCGATTGGATTCAGCACCTCCGATTTTTCTGTATGTGGGGCGGGTGGCGGTAGAAAAGAATGTGGAAGCCTTTTTGTCCCTTGATTTGCCTGGGTCCAAATGGGTCGTGGGGGAAGGGCCGGCTTTGCCCCGTCTTCGCCAACGCTACCCGGAAGTCAATTATCTGGGGGTATTGAATCTGCAGGCATTGTCTGCCGTGTATGCCTCGGCCGATGTGTTTGTGTTTCCCAGCAAGACCGATACCTTTGGATTGGTCTTGCTGGAGGCCCTGGCTTGCGGTTGCCCGGTGGCCGCCTACCCGGTGACGGGGCCTCTGGATGTGATCGGGGATTCCCCCGCCGGCGCGCTGAACGAGGATTTGCGGGCGGCCTGCCTCGCTGCCCTGAACATTTCTCGAGAGGTAGCCCGAGCCCATGCGGAGAGGTTCTCCTGGGCCGCCGCCACCCGCCAGTTCGTGGCGCATTTGCAGCCGGTCGTGTCTGCCCTTCCCGTCATGACTGAATTGGAGATGGGATGATTCAGAAGGAAAGCCCCTATAAGGGGGAAAGGGGAGTCAAGCGAATCTGGAATGCCCTGGGCTATTCCCTGACCGGTTTTGCCGATGCCTACCGGCATGAAAGCGCTTTTCGTCAGGAAGTGGCCTTGTCCGGCGTTTTGGTTCCCTTATCCCTGATCCTCCCCGTCTCAGGGGAGGGGCATGCCCTTTTGATTGGCAGTGTCCTGTTGGTGTTGTTGGTGGAACTGTTGAATTCGGCGGTGGAAGCGGCGGTTGATCGGATTTCTCTGGAAAATCATCTCCTTGCCAAACGGGCCAAAGACATCGGCAGTGCCGCTGTCCTGGTCAGTCTGATGAATGCGGCTTTGGTGTGGGGGTTGGTGCTGTTTTTTTGACTTGGGCTCCGAGGGCGGCACCCACCGAGACCAGGGCAACCCCTCCCAGCGTGGTGAGGGTCAGTGCTTCGCCCAGGAAAGGTACCGACAGCAGGGCAGTGGTTCCCGGAACGATGGCCAGCATCATGGAGGCAATGCCGCTGCCCAGAGAAAGGGTGGCGTAGGCGAAACTGAAGGCGGCAACCAGCGCGGCAATGATGCCCTGATAGATTCCCTGAAGCAGGAGGATCGAAGGACTGACGCCGGACAATCCCTTGGGCAGGAACAGGGCATACAGGGGCAGGTAGATCACGGCGGCACCCACGGTGATGCCGCTGACCGCGTCCAGAGGTCGGATGTTCCAGACCCTGACCAGCAGGCCGTAGTAGGCCCAGGACAAGGCTGCACCGACAAAGCAGAGATCGCCCATCCAGTTTTTTTCTTCCGTCGACGGGGGAGCAGAACCCGGGGCAAAATGGGAGAAACCAATGACCAACAATCCCAGTGCTGTCAATATCAAGGCCATCGAGGTGGCGCCGTTAGGGCGGTCCTTGAGCCAAATCCAGGCAATGGCGGCGCTGGCCAGGGGAATTCCGCCATTGACGAGTACCCCGGCATGAGCGGCTGGAGCCAGGGAAAAACCGGCATAGATGAGCAAGGCGTAGAACAACCCACCGCTGCTGGCGAGGGTCAGAAGTCGGCGCAGGGACAGGGGGTTTTTTGAAATGAAATAGATCGGCAGCATGAGAGAACCGGCTACGCCGAAACGCAGTGCGGTGAGATCGTAGGGGGTCAGGGCACTTTTGCCACCGAGACGGGAGACGATGTTGAAACCGCTCCAGCAGACCACCACGACGGCAGCGGCCAAAAAACCTTTCCAGCGCGGACGCGTGTGCGGGATAGACATGGATGGAAAACCTGTGAGTGAGCTATGATGTCAGTCATCGTGATGACGACAGACACTGGGGCGCGAGGCCCAAGCCGTCAGTTTACAGGGATTTTTCGGCTCGGGTTGGGTTTGGACACGGTTTCTTTCTCCATTCTGAAAGAGAGTAGTGGCGTAGCGTAAGGAAAGATAGATGACATTGAAGTGGATTTTATGGGGGCTGGTGATTTATTGGGTTTATCGCCAGATCACGGGGCGTAGAACCCCTACGAGTTCCCTGTTTTCAGGTTTTACCGGAACGGGAAGGGCACGGCGTCCCCCTTCCGAGGTTTCCGAAGAACCTGGCACGGCCCAGGATATGGTGCGTTGTGCGCATTGCGGACTGTTCTTGCCGCGGCAGGAGGCGCTTTCCCGGAGGGGCGAGTGGTACTGTAGCGAAGCCCACCGCCAGGCTGGCTCGGGCGCCCAGTGACCCTGCGGAGCGACCTCTCTCCTCCGCCTTTCCCTGTAGATGCGGAAGGTTGGGTGAGACGCGCCCGTCACTGCCCCTCCCCCAATTACGGGGGCCGTTCCCGCGCAGGATCTCCCCCGACTCTGGTGGTGATCCACTCGATCAGTTTGCCGCCGGGACAGTTTGAGGGGCAGGCCGTGGAGGACCTGTTCATCAACCGCCTGGATATCTCCGCCCACCCGTCTTTTGAATCTCTGCGTGACTTGCGTGTTTCCGCCCATTTTCTGATCCGGCGCGAAGGCACGTTGACCCAGTTCGTGTCCACCGATGCATGCGCCTGGCATGCCGGGGTATCCCAGTGGGGCGGACGGCAGGGGTGCAATGACTTCTCTATCGGCATCGAACTGGAGGGGACCGATCACACGTCTTTCACGGAGGCGCAGTATGGCACGCTGGGGGCGTTGTTCGAGGGGCTCTGCGCACGTTACCCCATCCAGGCGATCACGGGGCACAGTGATGTGGCACCGGGCCGTAAAACCGATCCCGGCCCTCATTTCGACTGGGCACGTTGGGAAGCATCGGGGTATCCTGTGCAACTTCTGTGCCCCAAGAAGGCGCGCTCAGGATAGAATGGGGGTTTTCTGAAAAGGGGCCCCAGCGCGCCCCATCTGTGGAGAGAATCGTTATGGCGTTGATGATCGGGATACCGCGCGAGATCCATGCGGGAGAGCGGCGTGTGGCTGCTACCCCGGAGACGGCCACCCAGTTGATGAAATTGGGCTATGTCGTGGCCCTGGAAACCGGGGCAGGGGCTGCAGCTCAATGGGGCGATGAGGCGTATTCGGCGGTAGGGGTGACGATTCTGCCTTCGGCCCGGGCGGTATGGGAACAGGCGGATATCGTACTCAAGGTACGTCCGCCCGAGGTGGATCCTGCCACGGGTGAGCTGGAATCCCATCCTTTGCGGGCCGGATCCACGCTGATCGGTTTTCTTTGGCCAGCCCAGAATCCGGCCTTGCTGGAGGCTTTCAGGGTCCAGGGGATCACCGCGCTGTCCATGGACGCCGTGCCGCGCATTTCCCGCGCGCAGAAGTTGGATGCCTTGAGTTCCATGGCCAACATTGCGGGATACCGTGCCATTGTCGAAGCGGCCCAGCATTTCGGCCGGTTTTTTACTGGTCAGATCACGGCGGCCGGCAAAGTGCCCCCTGCCAAAGTAATGGTGATCGGTGCCGGGGTTGCGGGATTGGCGGCCATTGGAACGGCGCGTAGTCTGGGCGCCATCGTGCGTGCCTTCGATACCCGTCCCGAGGTCAAACAGCAGATCGAAAGCATGGGGGCGGAGTTCCTGGAACTGGATTTCAAGGAAGAAGGAAGTGGGACGGGGGGCTACGCCAAGCAAATGAGCCCCGAGTTCATCGCTGCCGAGATGGCGCTTTTCGCGGCTCAGGCCAGGGAGGTGGACATCATCGTCACCACTGCCCTGATTCCGGGCAAACCCGCACCCCGGCTGATCACCGCAGAGATGGTGGCGAGCATGAAACCCGGCAGTGTCATCGTGGACCTGGCAGCGGAACAGGGAGGAAACTGCGAAGGGACGGTACCCGGTCAGGTGACCGTGCTCCACGGCGTATCCCTCATTGGTTACACCGATTTACCCAGTCGTCTGGCGGCTCAGTCGAGTCAACTATACGGGACCAATCTGCGCCACCTGCTCACCGATATGACGCCCGGCAAGGAGGGGCAACTGGTGGTCAATATGGAGGATGAGGTCATTCGTACAACCACCGTGGTCCATCAGGGCGCGCTGACCTGGCCTGCGCCGCCGCTCAAGATTCAGGCCGTTGCCCCCGCCAAACCGGCGACGGCCATGGTGCCGGCCCCCAAGCATGGCGAATCTTCCGGCCCCGCCCACCTCTCTACCCTTGTGAAGGTATTCGGCGGAGGGGGGATACTCTTCCTGCTGGTGGGCATGTATGCGCCCGCCGCCTTCCTGCCTCACTTCACGGTCTTCATCCTGGCCTGTTTCGTGGGCTATCAGGTCGTGTGGAATGTGACCCCGGCCTTACATACGCCCCTCATGAGCGTGACCAACGCTATCAGCGGCATCATCGTGCTGGGGGCTCTGTTGCAGATGGCTAACCCCGAGTCCAGCGTGGTCGGACTGGCGGTGTTCTCCGTGTTGATTGCTACCATCAATATCGCTGGCGGGTTCCGCGTGACCCAGCGCATGTTGAACATGTTCCGCAAAGATTGAGGATTGTTTCATGGGTAATGGAGTATTGACGGTTTCCTATATCGCTGCGGCGATTCTGTTCATCCTGAGTCTGGGCGGATTGTCCCGCCAGGAGACGGCGCGACGTGGCAATTTTTATGGGGCGGCGGGCATGGCTCTGGCCATCGGGGCTACTCTGTTGAGCGGGAAGATGGGCAATCTGGGCTGGCTGATTCCCGCCATTCTGGTAGGAGCCGGGGTGGGTTGGCGGCTGGCGGTACGGGTGGAGATGACCCAGATGCCCGAGTTGGTGGCCATCCTTCACAGTTTCGTGGGCTTGGCAGCAACCCTGGTGGGCTATGCCAGTACGCTGGATGCGCATACGGTATTCGAAGGTGCCGAACTGAGCGTCCACCGCACCGAGATTTTTGTGGGGGTGTTCATCGGTGCGCTGACCTTTACCGGGTCTCTGGTGGCCTTTGGTAAATTGCGTGGTTCCATTTCTGGCAAGCCCCTGGCCCTGCCGGGACGACACCTGCTCAACCTGCTGGTGATCCTGATTTCGGTCTATCTGGGCATTGGATTCGTGGGTGCGGAATCGGTCATGGCACCCCTGTTGCCCTTGCTGCTGATGACGGTACTGGCGCTGTTCATCGGTTTTCATCTGGTCATGGCCATTGGCGGGGCGGACATGCCGGTGGTGGTGTCCATGCTCAACAGTTATTCGGGTTGGGCAGCGGCGGCCACCGGTTTCATGCTCTCCAACGATTTGCTCATCGTTACTGGTGCCTTGGTGGGCAGTAGTGGGGCCATTCTGTCCTATATCATGTGCCGGGCCATGAACCGCAGTTTTCTCAGTGTCATCCTGGGCGGGTTTGGTACGGGCGGCACGACTTCTTCTACGTCAGCAGAAGGCCCGCAGGGTGAAGTGGTGGCGGTGTCGGCGGAAGAAACTGCCCATCTGCTGGCCGATGCTCAGGGCGTGATCATCGTTCCCGGCTATGGCATGGCCGTGGCACAGGCCCAGGGGGCCATCAGCGAAATCACCCGTCGCCTGCGCGCCAAGGGGGTGACGGTACGCTTTGCCATCCATCCCGTGGCCGGACGTCTGCCCGGACACATGAACGTATTGCTGGCGGAAGCCAAGGTGCCCTACGACATCGTCATGGAAATGGATGAAATCAACGGGGATTTCCCGGACACCGATGTGGTTCTGGTGGTGGGGGCCAACGACATCGTCAATCCCAGTGCCCAGGAAGATCCGGGTAGCCCCATCGCCGGCATGCCCGTGCTGGAGGTCTGGAAAGCCAAGACGGTGGTGGTCTTCAAACGCAGCATGGCGACAGGCTATTCCGGTGTGGAAAACCCCCTTTTCCACAAGGAAAATGCACGGATGCTCTTTGGCGATGCCAAAAAGAGTGTCGATGCCATCCTGGCCCATTTGCCCAGTTGAGGTGCGTGTCATAAAACCTTCATGAAGAAGGGGGGGCGGCTTCGCTATAATTTCGTGCTTTTGTGCGAATGGGGTCGGTGATGCAAAAAACGGTAAAAGGAAAGAGAGGTGGATTCCTCGGCCGTTGGGTTGGGGCATTGCTCGGCGGGGTTTATTCCCTCAGTGCTCACGCGGTATTGCAGGATGAAATCCAAGTCTATGACGATACCATCAACGATCCAGGCCAGTGGGGGTTGCAGATGCACCTCAACAGCACCCCCTCCGGCCCCCAGTATATTCCCCCCAACGATGGGATGGTGGATACCCACGGATATCGAAGCACGGCAGAAATCAGTTATGGCCTGACCCCCACCCTGGAGGCCGGGTTGTACCTGCCGGTGGTTCATGGGTATTACGATGGGACCCAGTTTGCCGGGCCGCGCGTTCGCATGAAGTGGATCCCGCAGAAAGCCCCGGATGCGGGCGGTCTGTTTTATGGGTTGAATGTGGAAATTTCGGATATCAAGCCGATCTACGAACCTACGCAACAGATGATGGAGTTACGCTCCATCATCGGCTACCGGGATGCGGACTGGTTATATGACATCAACCCCACATTGGATTATAATCTGCGCCCCGGCTATCGTCAGGGAGGGCCGGTGTTCAGTCCGCAGATCAAGGTTGGGCGAAATCTCGTGCCGGGATTCATGGCGGGCTTCGAGTACTATTCGGTGTTGAGCACTCTCACCACGATGTTTCCCTACTCGCAGCAAAACAATGTGCTGTTCGCCGCCATCGATATCAATATGAAACCCTGGGTCGTCAATTTCGGGGTGGGGCGTGGTTTGACCCAGGCGGCAGACGGCTGGACCCTCAAGGCCATCATCGACATCCCCATCGATTGACGGGCGCGCTTGTGCGTGTGAACCAAGGGAGGACATTGGGCTGGGGGGAGGGACCAGATCAGCGGCGCACGCCAAGCTTTTTGACGACGGGCAAGCAGCACATGGGCAATCCCACGTACAATCAACCGTGTGGTCCGATCGACGTGTATGGACTGCGTTTGCATATCGACTTTTGATCCGGCAGGATCATTGAATACGACAAGGATGACAGAATGGAACTGAAACGCGCACTCTCCCTTTCCGACGCTCACGCCATCGCTGCTGCTGCACGCGCCAAGGCGGTGGAAAATCACTGGAACGTGGTCATTGCCATCCTCGATGAAGGTGGGCATTTGATGCTGCTGGAACGGGCGGATCAGACCCAGGTGGGTTCCGTTCAGGTGGCCCAGGAAAAAGCCCGCACCGCTTTTCTGTTCCGGCGTTCCACCAAGGTGATGGAAGAAACGGTATCGGGCGGTCGCATCGTCATGCTCAATCTGCCGGGGAATACCCCCGTTGAAGGAGGCCTGCCTCTCTTCAGCGCAGGACAACTGGTGGGGGCCATCGGGGTTTCCGGCGTACAGTCCTTTCAGGACGGCATCATTGCGGCAGCAGGGGCGGAAGTGGTGGAACGGCTGACTTTGCCGGCGTGACCGTTCGTTATCCGTCTCCGTGAGCATGCACGCCTGGTGGATTTTCTGCCGGGTGGTGGACAACCTGGGGGATGCAGGCGTCAGTTGGCGTCTGGCGAGTCAGTTGGCGGCCCGGTCATGCCAGGTCACGCTGGTGATCGACCACCTGCAGACCCTGGCGCGCTTCTGTCCTGCGCTGGTGACCGATACCCCGACCCAGCAGGTTCAGGGAGTGCGGATCCTGCCGTGGGCGCTCGTCGGGCAAGATCCGGCGCAGTTGGGGGCGGAAGATCCTGCTCTGCCGGTGACGGTGGTGAGCGCCTTCAGTTGCGACCTGCCCGCTTCGGTGCAAGCATTCCTTCAGCAACGTCAGGTCGCTCCGCACTGGATTTTATTTGACTACCTGAGCGCGGAATCCTGGGTGGAAGGGTGCCACGGGTTGCCTGCGCCCATTCCGGGTTATCCGGGCCCCCGGCACTTTTTTTTCCCGGGGTTCACCCCGCGCACGGGCGGCTTGCTGCGCGAACTTGGCCTGCTTGCCCGCCGTTCCGAAATCCGGGCCTCCCTGACTCGTCAAGAAACCATTTGGCGCTCCTGGGGGCTGACAGAAAGAACGAATCTTTCGACTCTCACCCTGTTTGCGTACCCGGACGCCCCCTGGCAGTCCCTGCGGGAAGCCATGCGGCGCACGGGGCAGGCCTGGCGCTGGGTACTGTTTGAAGGCATGGAGATCACCGAACGGATTGGCCGGGCCGATGCGTTTCATGCCCCCGAAGGTGGCGTGTGGGGCAAGATCGAGCCGGTCCGGGTGGCGTTGCGCACTCAGGACGAGTATGACGGTCTGCTGTGGGTCTCCCATTTCAATCTGGTGCGCGGAGAGGATTCCTTCGTGCGCGCCCAATGGGCCGGAAGACCCTTCCTGTGGCATCTCTATCCGCAGGCGGGGGGGCAGCACCGGGTGAAACTGGAGGCTTTTCTGGAACGCTATCTGGCAGGCCTGGAAGCGGTGCTGGCGGCGGCCATCGCGGACCTGTTCCGTGCCTGGAACGGGAGAGGCGACATGGCGCTGGCTTGGCAGGGGATGGCCCCCCATTGGAATGACTGGGAACGCCATGCTCTGGCCTGGAGCGAAGGTTTGGCCGAACAGCCCGATTTGGTCACAAAACTTGTGGAGTTTTCCGATCTCGAGTTAAAATAAGCGGTTAAGTCTCATTTAATTCAACACGGGTGGCGTATGAAACAGGCACAAGAAATGCGGGTCGGGAATGTGATCATGGTGGGCAAGGACCCCCTGGTGATCCAGAAGGCAGAATACAACAAGGGGGGACGCAGTTCCGCCGTGGTCAAGATGAAATTGCGCAATCTGCTCACCGGCGCCGCCAGCGAAACCGTCTTCAAGGCTGACGACAAACTGGATCAGGTCATTCTCGAGCATAAGGAAGTGACCTATTCGTATTTTGCCGATCCTTCCTACGTGTTCATGGACCATGAGTACAACCAGTATGACATGGACAAGGACAGTCTGGGTGAAGCCTTCAACTATCTGGAGGATGGCATGGCTTGCGAAATTACCCTCTACGAAGGGCGTGCCATCTCTGTTCAGTTGCCCAGTTCGGTGGTGCGTGAGATCGATTACACCGAACCGGCCGTGCGCGGCGATACGTCGGGCAAGGTGCTGAAACCGGCGACACTCAAGAATGGGCACAAGATTGCCGTGCCTCTGTTTTGCGAGACCGGTGACAAGATTGAAATCGATACCAACACAGGTGAATATCGCCGCCGCGTCAACGGCTGATCGTCATGGCCCTGCGCACCCAGTCCGTCTTTCCGGGGCGCCTGACATGGGTCGAATTCGACTCACGGGTGTTGCAGGGAAATCCCTGGAATGATCCGACCCGGCGCCGTTTTCCGGTCTGGTTGCCCGAAGGTTACGACCTGCCGGGGAATGTTCAACGTTACCCGGTATTTTACGGATTGGCGGGATACTTTGGGAGTGGCCCCAGTCAGGTCAACTGGCAACCCTTCAACGAGACGGTGCCTGAACGGGTTGCTCGCCTGATTCACTGTGGGGTCATGGGGCCGGTCATTCTGGCTTTTCCCGACTGCTTTACCCGGTTGGGGGGAAACCAGTACGTCAATTCCAGTGCATTGGGCGCCTATGGCGACTATTTGAGCCAGGAAGTGGTGCCCTTCATCGACGCCACCTTTCGTACCCTGGCCACCCGTGACCATCGAGGGGTCTTTGGCAAATCCTCGGGCGGCTATGGCGCGCTGTTTCAGGCCATGCAGGCCCCGGACTGTTGGGGAGGGGTGGTCAGCCATGCCGGTGATGCGGGATTCGATCTGGTCTATCGGGGTGATTGGCCCAATACCCTGGATGTGCTGGCCCGTTTCCGCCCTGCGGCGGAGGAAGGAACCCTCGAGCAGCAAGCGCGGGCCCAGGCATTGACCCAGGGTCTGGACGATGGACGGGTGGCGTCCTTTCTGGCAGCGGTCTGTCATCTGGACCGGCCCTCCAGTGCCGAGACCCATGCCCTCATGAATCTGGGCATGGCTGCGACCTATGATCCCGATCCCACCGCCCCCAATGGTTTTCGTCTGCCTTTCCATCTCGAGACCGGGGAGTGGCTTCCCGAGCGTTGGGCCCGCTGGCAGGCCTGCGATCCCGTTCACGCAGCACCCCGTCATGCATCGACCCTGCGTCGGTTGAAGTGCCTGTTTCTGGACTGTGGCTGGCGCGATCAATACCACTTGCATTATGGAGTACGCCAATTGTCTGCTGCCTTGAACCGGGCTCGAGTCCCTCACCTCCATGAAGAATTTGATGGCACCCATTCGGGGATCGATTTTCGTCTGGACCGCAGTCTGCCTTACCTCTATGCGGCCCTGAAGCCCTGAATCCCGGGATTTACCACACCGGGCGGGTGAAGTCGAATTCGAGTTCGGGCCGGTGTCCCTGCATCAGTTCCGCCAGCACTTTTCCGCTGCCCGCTCCCAGGGTCCAGCCGAGGGTTCCGTGGCCGGTGTTGAGGAACAGGTTTTCCCACCGCGTGGGGCCGATCAGGGGGCAATTGGAAGGGGTGGAGGGACGCAGTCCTGTCCACGGGGTCACCTGCGAATAGTCGGCCAGATGAGGGAATAGTTGGCGGGCGCGCTGAACCAGCGCTTCCAGGCGGGTGCGGTTCAAACTGTGGTCGTAGCCGGAAAACTCGGCGGTGCCGGCCACGCGCAAGTCGTTACCTAGACGAGTGAAGACGATCTTGTGGGCATCATCGGTAATGCTGACCTGTAGGGAATTCTCCGGTTGGCACAGGGGCACGGTGATGGAGTAGCCCTTGACCGGATAAATGGGCAAATTCAGTCCAAGGGGGCGCAGCAG
>JAKBLB010000009.1:32216-58981 GCA_021832305.1 Pseudomonadota bacterium
ACCTCAAAGCCTGCCGCGCGCAGGTACCAGGCCGTGCTGACGCCGATGATTCCCGCTCCCAATACCGTGACGTGCATGACTCTTCCTTGCTCAAAACGTCGATTCTAGCAGACTGGACAGGCCCCAGGCGCTATAATCCCGAGGGTACGCAGAGAGGGGAGTTTCCTCTGCATTTTTCATTCTGACCATAAGGATCACTCATGAATCTGGATCGTGTGCCTGCCGGGCGCAACCTGCCCACCGATTTCAATGTCATCATCGAAATTCCCATGCATGGGGACCCCATCAAATACGAATTGGACAAGGAAACAGGGGCCATGTTCGTGGACCGTTTCATGTCCACCGCCATGCATTATCCCTGCAACTATGGGTATATTCCTCAAACCCTCTCTCAGGATGGCGATCCGGTGGATGTGCTGGTGATCACCCCAGTGCCGCTGATCACCGGGGTGGTGGTGCGGTGCCGGGCTCTGGGCGTGCTGAAGATGACCGATGAAGCCGGGCAGGATGCCAAGTTACTGGCCGTGCCGGTGGACAAACTCTGCACCTTGTATCGGCACCTCGAGCATGTCAAGGACCTGCCGGAATTGACCTTGCAACAGATCGTGCATTTCTTCGAGCATTACAAGGACCTCGAAAAAGGCAAATGGGTCAAGGTGGATGGCTGGGCGGGCCCTCAGGAAGCCCATGCGGAGATTCTGTCCGGAGTGGAAAACCATCTTCGATCCCACCCTGTCGTGGGTGATTGACCTAAGGCGCGGGACGCACTTCGATCACCGCGCGCCCATCGGGCAAGGTGCGCGGTTGAGGCTTCCACGCCTGCCCGTAAATGACTTCCAGAGTGGCGGGCAACCCCGTTGCCGAGCGTTGTCCCTCGTAGGCATGGGTCAGGCGCTGCCAGGCCTGTTGCCCCACCCCACCGGTCGGACGGGGGGCCGGAGCGGGGCCCAGGGTGCGCAGATCCTGCAGAAGCAGATTCAGGTCAGGATAATCGATGTGTAGATCCTCCCGTTCCATGACTGGATCGGCCAGTCGGGCCTGTACCAGGGCATCGCCCAGATCGTGCATGTCGCTGAACGGACCCAGGCGCTGTGTTCCTTCCGGCAGTTCAGCCAGAGCCGGGCGCAATTCGCGCAGGGTGTCCGGCCCCAGGGTGGAGAACAGAAACAGTCCACCGGGCGCAAGTACCCGAGCCACTTCGGAAAATATCCGCTCTATGGGGGTCCAGGGCAACAATAGGTGGGCCCAGACCAGATCGATGCTGTGTCGGGCCAAAGGCAACTGGAGCGCGTCGGCCGCCAGAGAGAAACGGGGAGGGCCCCGTCTCCATTTTCCCCACCAGGCACGTTCAACGGGTACAGGAAGCAATTCAGGAATCCAGTCTACTTCCAGCAGGGTCGTATCGGGAAAACGGTGTTGCAGAGAGGTGCCGGACCAGCCGCCACCGGCTCCCAGATCAAGCAGTCGACGGGGAGTCAGCGTCACATACTCCAGACGGGTGAGCAAACGCGTTCCGATTTCCCGACTCAGAAAGGGGGAAGGGTCATTGGCGCGCGGAGAGTGGCGCAGGAACCCTCGGCGCAGACGCAGGATTTCCCGGTCCACTACTCGGGGTGCAGGCCCAAACGCTCGAAGAGGCGGCGATCGCGCTGCATATCCTGATTGTCGGTGGTCAACAGCCGTTCCCCATAAAATATGGAATTGGCCCCGGCCAGAAAACAGAGGGCCTGCAATTCATCGGACAACCCTTCCCGTCCTGCCGACAAGCGTACCCGCGAATGAGGCAGGGCGATGCGCGCACAGGCGATGGTGCGGACGAATTCGAGGGGATCCAGCGCCTCGGTTCCATACAGTGGAGTGCCCTGCACTTGGACCAGTAGGTTGATGGGTACGGACTCCGGGGCAGGTTCGAGCTGGGTGAGTTCGTGAATCAGGCCGGCGCGGTGGCTACGGGTTTCGCCCATCCCGACAATGCCGCCACAACAGACCTTCATGCCTGCGCTACGTACGGCTTGCAGCGTATCGAGACGATCCTGAAACTGGCGGGTCTTGATGATATCCCCATAAAATTCCCGGTCACTGTCCAGATTATGATTGTAGTACTCCAGGCCTGCTTCCTTCAGGCGCTCGGCCTGAGAAGGGCTCAGCATGCCCAGGGTGGCGCAGGTCTCCAGGCCCAGGTCACGCACGGCGCGGACCATGTGGATGACCTGATCCAGATCGTGTTCCTTGGGGCTGCGCCATGCCGCGCCCATGCAAAACCGTGTGGCTCCGGCCGACTTGGCGCGCTGTGCGGCATCCAGTACTTCCTCTGTCGTGAGCAGGGACTGGCGCGCCAGATCTGTGCTGTGATGGGCCGACTGGGGGCAGTATCCGCAATCTTCCGGACAGCCGCCCGTCTTGATGGAGAGCAAGGTGGACAGTTGCACGCCATTGGGATCGAAATGGGCGCGGTGTACCGATTGGGCACGCCACAGCAGATCATTGAAGGGCAATTCAAAGAGCGCAGTCAGGCTGGCGCGGGTCCAAACAGGCGCAGTGGAAGCGCGTTCTTGAAAGGGGCGGGGGGTACGGAGGGGGCTATCATTCATCATGGTAGCGGATTGTCCGGTAACTGGAGGAAGGTGTCAAATGCCAAGCGTTCCAGAAAAAGGGGGAGAGAGGGGATTCCGGAGGGCTGAAATCATCGAAAGGTTTGCTCTGTGGTGGGCGAAGGGAAGGCAGGCCCTATACTGCGGCGTGGTTTCTTCCTGTTTTCTCTGCGGTGCGTCGGTGGGCACGGGCAGTACGCTCTGCGCTGTCTGCTGGGCGTCCCTTCCCCGTCATGCCGCGACGCGTCAGCGCGCCCTGGCGGGCGTGGGACGGGTGTGGGTGGGCTTCGACTATGTCTATCCGGTTATTTCCCTGATTCGTGCCCTCAAGTTCGGTCAGGCAGTGTATCTTGCGCCAACGTTGGCCCAGGTCTGGCAGGAATTTCCTCCACCCGTCCGTTTGCCCGATTGCGTGATTCCCATTCCCTTGTCGCGCCAACGCTGGCGTAGGCGCGGGTATAATCAGGCGCTCGAGTTGGCCCGTCCCTTGGCCCAATGGTTGCGCTGTCCGGTGCAGGAGGGGTTATCCCGTCTGCGCGCGACCCTGCCCCAGGCCGAACTGCCGCGTGCAGCGCGGCAGAGCAATGTGGCTGGGGCTTTTCGTGCCAGTGACCGATTGCAGGGACGGCAGGTGGCGCTGGTGGACGATGTATTGACGACGGGGGCCACCCTTGAAGCGGCGACTGCGGCCCTGCATCAGGTGGGCGTAGGCGGGGTTGACGTGTGGGTCTGTGCCGAGGCGCCGGTTCCGGACCCTTTCTGAAACGCAATGCGCCGAACAGACAAGGACTTCCTATGTTCGATGTGGTGCTGTACCAACCAGAAATTCCTCCCAATACAGGCAACATCATTCGCCTCTGTGCCAATACCGGCGCCCGTCTGCACCTCGTTTCGCCCCTGGGCTTCGAGGTGAGTGACCGTCATTTGCGGCGGGCCGGGTTGGATTACCATGAGCAGATGGTACTGACGGTGCATCCGGACTGGGATTCTTGCCGCCAGGCCCTGAGTGCGCGGCGTTGGTTTCCGCTGACCACGCGCGGGAGTGGACCCCATACGGAAGCGCGCTATGAGCCTGGGGATGTCTTTCTCTTTGGCCCGGAAACCCGGGGGTTGCCCCTGCCCATCCTGGAGGAGTTTGACAGGTCGACCTGGATTCGTCTGCCCATGCGCCCCCACAACCGTAGTCTCAACCTGTCCAATGCCGTGGCAGTCGTGGTATTTGAAGCTTGGCGGCAGCAGGGGTTTTGTGGAGCTTTATGAGGCGAAGGAATCACTCCGCCCGTGGGTCGCGCGCCAGCAACTGGATGACGGCGTCCTGAACGTTCAATGCCCCGCTCAGGACATCCTGAACCGTGGCAGTGATGGGCATTTCCACTTCATGCGCCCGGGCCAGTTGAAGGGCTGCCGACGCTGTGGGAACCCCTTCCGCCACATGGCCGAGACTGGCCAGCAAGGGTCCCAGTTGAATCCCCTGGGCCAGACCCTGCCCCACCTGGTAGTTGCGCGAGAGTGCCGTCGTGCAGGTGAGGATCAGGTCGCCCAACCCGGTCAGTCCCATGAAGGTTTCACGGCGTCCACCCAGTACCATGCCGAGGCGGGTGATTTCTGCCAATCCCCGGGTGATGAGGGCCGCTCGGGCATTCAGACCCAGACCCAGACCATCGGAGAGTCCGCTGGCGATGGCCATGACGTTTTTCAGGGCGCCAGCAATTTCAACCCCTACCAGGTCCGTGCTCGAATAAAGACGGAGGCGCGGGTGATGCAGGGAGCGTGCCGTGCTTTGGGCAAAGACCTCATTGGACGAGGCCAGGGTCAGGGCGGCAGGCAGGCCGGCAGCAATCTCCGTGGCGAAAGAAGGGCCGGACAGCACGCCGTGCGGCCCCCGTAAAGCAGGGTGGGCATGAACGATCTGGTGGGGCAGACGTTGTGTTCCCTGTTCTACACCCTTGCAGGCCCACAAAAAAGGCAGGTGTGGACGCAGGGTGGCGAGTGCGCTCAGGATTTCCTCCAGGGCGGCGACGGGAACCACCAGCAGTGCCAGGTCGGCATCTTGCAAGGCACTGGGCAGATCGGAAGAGAGTTGCAGGGAAGAGGGCAAGGCATGGCCCGGCAGATAGCGACGGTTCTCCCGTTCCTGGCGCAAGGCCTGGACCTGGACGGGGTCGCGTCCCCAGAGGGTGACGAGATGAAACCCGGTCAGGGAGAGTGCCAGGGCCGTACCCCACGCACCCGTTCCCAGAACCGTGAGGCGCATGAGTTACTGGACCGTACTGGGGGCAGGCATGGCGTTTTGTTGTGCTTGCTGGTGATAGAGCACTTCAAAATTGACCGGGTTGAGAATGACCGGCGGAAATCCGGCGCGGGTCGATAAATCCGAGACCACTTCGCGCACATAGGGGAAAAGGATATTGGGGCAAGTCACGTTCATCAGGATGGGCATGTCTTCCGCCGGAATATTGAGGATGCGGAAAATCCCCGCCTGCTTGGCTTCTACCAGAAACAGGGTTTTATCGGTGATTTTGGCGGTGACAGTGACGGTCACGGTGCACTGATAAAGTCCTTCTTCGATGGATTGACTGTCGTTGGTCAACTGGATCTCGATCTGTGGGGTCTCACGCTCCAGAAATACCTTGGGGGCAAGAGGAATTTCCAGGGAGGAATCCTGCAAATAGATTTTTTCGATGGAGAACATGGGGGTGTTGGCTAGTCCGTTTTGGCTCATGGTGCGTGGGTCCTGGCGTGGGGTCAATAAAAAAGAAGGTTCAGGCATTCTCTAACAGGGGATCGAGCAGGCCTTGACGGTCCAGTGCGGCAAGATCATCAAATCCTCCCACATGCGTCTGACCAATATAAATCTGCGGGACGGTGCGGCGCCCGGTGCGATGGATCATCGCATCACGCTCGGCGGGGTCCAGATCGATGCGGATTTTTTCGACGGGGGTGACGCCCTTACGCGCCAGCAAATTTTCAGCCATGGCGCAATAAGGGCAAAGTGCCGTGCAATACATTTGAACGTGGGGCATGGAGGGGCTCACTGTGGAGAGGAGGACTGGGCAATGGGCAGATTCGCCTCGATCCATGCCGTCATTCCTCCCTTGAGAACGAAAACATCCACGAAGCCCGCCTTGAGCAGAATCTGGCGGGCAGCCCCGGTACTTTGGGCGGAGGCCACCAAAAGGACGGGGCGCTCCTTCCACTGGGACAGTTCTGCCGCGTGTGCGTTCAGTTCATCTGTGGGATAGTGGCGGGCATTGGGGAGGTGACCCAGGGCAAAATCCTTCTCCCGGCGCAGGTCGATGACGAGTGCATGACGCTGGTTGAGCAGGTGGGTGGCTTCGAGGGTGGTCACTGATTTTTCCTGAGCGATCAGGGATTGGACTTCAGGCCACACCAGCATCAGGCCACTGGCCAGGACCAGCACAACCAGCGCAGCGTGTTGCAATAGAAAATCCAGCACAGTCATTTCCTTCAGATATCCAAAAACTCCCCCATTTTACTGAGATCCGTGTTTTCATGTGTAAAAGAACCCTTGGGATGAGGAATTCCATGAATTCTCGGACAGAAGATGCCCCCGTGAGTCTCGATCGGGAAGGGGCCTGGGAGCAGGCGATTCAGGCGTTGACAGGGATCGATGCCGCCCTGGATATTCTGATGGCTCGTTACGACCGACCGACCTGGGCGGAGTCGGGGAGCGCCTTCCTGACCCTGGCGCGCGCCATCACCGGCCAGCAGATCTCGGTTCGGGCGGCCGATTCCCTCTGGAAACGGTTCTGTGCGCTCGGCGCTTTCGAACCCGCTGCGGTGTGGGAACTGAGCCCTGAACGATTGCGTCAGTGCGGGTATTCCTCGCGCAAGGTGGATTATCTCAGGGACCTGGCCCGCCATTTCAGCACGGGATTGGTGACGGAAACGGAGTTGCGCGCTTCCTCCGATGCCCGGGCGCATGCCCTTCTCACCCGGGTGCATGGGATCGGGCGCTGGAGTGCGGAAATGTTCCTGATTTTTCATCTCCGTCGTCCGGACATTTTTCCGGTGGAGGATCTGGGGTTGCAACGTGCCCTGCGCCTGCATTTCCCCGAACTGAAGGAGGCTTCCGTGCCGGATCTGGTCTCGTACGCGGAGCGCTGGCGTCCGTGGCGGAGTGTGGTGACCTGGGTGCTATGGCGCAGTCTCGACCCGGTGGAGGTCATCTACTGAACACTCTTCCACGTTTGGAGCCGCCTTCTGAGAAAGCCCGGGGTTTCTGATAGAATGGCGAGGTTTCATCGAGAGAGCGTCAAGGTTGACTATGAAAAAGTTGGTGCTGCTGCGTCATGGACAAAGTGTCTGGAATCTGGAAAATCGCTTCACCGGTTGGACTGATGTGGAACTGTCTCCTGCAGGATTGCTGGAGGCCGTGGAGGCGGGTCGACTGATCAAGGATGCGGGGTTACTGCCCGACATTGCCTATACCTCCGTGCTGCAACGCGCCATCAAGACGCTCTGGCTGGGGCTGGAAGTCTGCGAACGGATGTGGATTCCCACGATTCCGGACTGGCGGCTGAACGAGCGTCATTATGGTGCCCTGCAAGGCTTGGACAAGGCCGAGACTGCAGCAAAATATGGGGAACGGCAGGTGCTGGTATGGCGGCGCAGTTACGATACCGCGCCCCCCGCGTTGGCGGAGTCGGATCCTCGTTCAGAACGCCATGATCCACGCTATTCCCACTCGGATGCCCTGAAAGCCATGGTGGGGGAAACCTTGGAAGATACGGTGGCGCGGGTGGTTCCCCTCTGGGAACAGGCCATGGCCCCCATGGTTCAGTCCGGTCGACAGGTGCTGGTGGTGGCCCATGGAAATTCCCTGCGGGCGCTGATCAAGCATCTCGGACATCATACCCGGGAGGAGATCATGGAACTCAACATCCCTACGGGCATCCCCCTGATTTATGAGTTGGATGACCAGGGTGCCGTGCTCGATCACTACTATCTTGGTGACCCCGCCAAAGTTGCGGCGTTGACCCAGGCCGTGGCCAATCAGGGTCGTCTCCAGTCCTGAGGATGCGGTGAAACCGGTACTCCGTGCGTGTTTTCGGGCAGTACTGACGGGGGAACTGATTTTATCGGTTTTGTGGGTAGGGAAAGGAGAGGCCAGTCCTGGTCGGGACCTGCACGACCTCAAAAAACGGATCCATCAGGTGGAAAAAGACGTCGCCACCACGGAAGGATCCCGTCAGAAGGTTCGGGAAGAACTGCAACGCACCGAACAGACCATCAGTGTCACGACACGCCAGTTGCATCAACTGGAACTCCAGCAGACCCAATTGCAGGCCGAACTGGGAGGGTTGCATCTTCGATCCGAAGATACCCAGGCCGAGGTGTCGCGTCAGCAACGCAGCCTGGAACGCTGGATTCAATATCGGTATTATTGGCAGGCAGGTACCCCACTTCCCGAAGCATTGGGGGTGATTCATCCCGACGAATGGACACGACAGGCTTATTATGTGGATGTGCTGGCACGCCATCAAACCTCGAAAATCAACGAGTTGAATGGTAACCTCCAGGCTTTGGAAGAGATCACCCGAAATCGCGAACGGAAGATGCAGGCCCTGGCCCGGGTCGAGACGGAAATGGCCCTTCAGCAAAAGCATCTGAAGGAAGAAAATGCTACGCGGGCGGCTTTGATGGCATCCCTTTCCAGTCGTCTTGACAGTCAACGTAAAAATCTGGAATCGCTGCGTCACGATGAAGCCCGTCTGACCCAATTGATCGATCGCCTGGCGCGTGAAGCGCGCCGTCATGCGGCAATCCCTCCCCCGCATCGAGCGGTTTCGCACCGACATGTTGCCCCGGTGGCGGGAGAAAGCACCGTTGCCACCATCGATCAGGTTCCGGAAGTCGGGACGGATGAGAGTGCGTTTTCCCATTTGCGGGGTCACCTGCGTTTGCCGATGGCTGGGGAACTTAAAAACCACTTTGGCAGTCCACGAGCAGAAACCGGCCTGACCTGGCGAGGGGTGTTCATCCATGCGCCCGAAGGCAGGGAAGTGCGGGCGGTGGCGGCTGGGCAGGTGGTTTATGCGGATTGGTTGAGGGGGTTTGGCAATTTGTTGATCATTGACCATGGAGACGGTTACATGAGTCTCTATGGGGGTGCGCAGAGCTTTTCCGCCCGGGTGGGTGAAAAGGTCCAGACCGGGAGTGTGGTGGCCAGTTCGGGAAACACCGGTGAGAATAACGAATCGGGGCTATACTTCGAACTTCGCTATCAGGGGAAGCCCATCGATCCCATGCGCTGGGTCGGGAGTCCCTGATGAAAATTTCCCTTAACTTTTGGGTTTGAAAAAGGAAAAAAGATTATGGTGGGGCCGTTGAAAAAACTGGGTTTGATCCTGTTGGGGGCCCTGCTCGGGTTTGCCCTGACCCTCAATTTTTCGGCGGTGGCCGACAAGGCGACCACGCCTGCTGGGAGTCCCTTGCCCATTGAAGACCTGCGCGTCTTCAGTGAGATTTTCGGACGGATCAAAAGCGATTATGTCGAGCCGGTGGACGATCATAAACTGATCAAGGAAGCCATTACCGGCATGGTGGCGGGACTGGATCCCCATTCGGCCTATCTCGATCAGGAAGCCTACAAGGAGCTTCAGGATGGCACCCAGGGCGAGTTTGGCGGACTGGGGATCGAAGTGACCATGGAAGATGGGTTGGTCAAGGTGGTGACGCCCATCGATGACACGCCTGCATCCAAGGCCGGCATCAAATCCGGGGATTACATCATCAAACTGGATGACGCGGCGATCAAGGGCATGACCCTCAATGATGCGGTCAAACGCATGCGCGGCAAACCAGACACCCCCATCACCCTCACCATCCTGCGCAAGAATGAACCCAAACCCTTGGTGATCACCCTGAAACGGGCCATCATCAAGATGAAGAGCGTCAAGTTGAAGGAACTTGATCCAGGCTACGGCGAGATTCGCATCAGCCAGTTTCAGGAACATACGGGCGAGGATCTGGCCAATGCCGTGGAACAGTTCTACAAGGACAACAAGGATCAGCCCAAAGGATTGATCCTCGATCTGCGCAACAATCCCGGGGGATTGCTGAACTCGGCTGTGGGGGTGGCAGGCGTATTCCTGCCGCCGGAGTCCCTGGTGGTCTACACCGAAGGTCGGGTGGCCGATGCCAAGATGCACCTGACGGTGACCCCTGAAAACTACCTGCGCGATGCGAGCGAAAAAGATTATCTGTTGAATCTGCCCAAGGGTATCAAGAAGTTGCCACTGGTGGTGTTGGTCAACGGCGGATCGGCTTCGGCTTCGGAAATCGTGGCCGGCGCCTTGCAGGACCACCATCGGGCCCTCATCCTGGGGGTGCGTACCTTCGGCAAGGGATCCGTACAGACCATTTTGCCCCTGTCCGGGAATACGGCGCTGAAATTGACCACGGCCCGTTATTTCACGCCCAATGGACGTTCCATTCAGGCCAAGGGGATTGAACCCGACAAGGTGATGGCTGACGATGCGGATGCGGTGGAAGCCACCCTGGGTATCCATGAGTCGGATCTGACAGGACATCTGACCAATCCCACGGATGGGCCGAGTAAGGCGGAAACTGCCGCCAAACCTGCCGAGGATGGCGCAACGACCCCCGCCCAACCCGTGGCTCCTCCGCCGGCGGCAGACAAAGCGGGTAAACCCGCGCACAAGCCGGGGGCCAAGGGTGACGAATTGCCGGATCCGCAACTGGATGCTGCCCGCGCCTATCTCAAGCAGGAGTTGGCCAAACCGCACTGAGCTTCGTGCGGGAGAGGAGGGCGTGGAAGATTCGGCACTGTTGCGCTACAGTCGGCACTTGTTGCTGGAACCGTGGGGGACGGAAGCGCAGGAACGGTTGACCCGTGCGCATGTCCTGATCGTCGGAGTGGGAGGGCTGGGTTCGCCGGCTTCCCTCTATCTGGCCGCAGCGGGAGTCGGGACCCTGACCCTTTGCGACGGGGATGTGGTGGATCTGACCAACCTGCAGCGCCAGATTGCCCTTTCCAGTTCGGACGTGGGACGTTTGAAAGTGAATGCCACAGCCGAGCGCTTGCAGCAACTCAACCCCACGATTCACATCCATACCGATCCCCGGAGAATCGCTCCCGAAGTATGGGGAGAACGCCTTGGTGGGGTGGACCTGGTCCTCGATTGCTGTGATGATTTCGCCACTCGTTTTGCCCTAAACCAAGCATGCCGCGCGCTCGGCATCCCCTTGGTCTCGGGGGCTGTCATCCGGTTTTCGGCACAGATCAGCGTGTTCGATTTTCGCCGGAAGGATACCCCCTGCTATGCCTGTCTCTATCCGCCGGAGAGCCGGCCGGAGGAGGAACGCTGTGCCTTGCTGGGCGTTTTTGCCCCCCTGGCAGGTACCACCGGAACCCTGCAGGCAGGAGAGGCGCTCAAGGTATTGAGTGGGGTGGGAGATCCTCTGGTGGGACGCGTTCTTCTTCTGGATGGACTGAGTGGCGAATTTCGTACCGTGCGTTTGTTGCGTGATCCCTGTTGCCCGGTCTGTGGGTATGGGACGAGCGCGGGGCCCTGATCCCGGCCCCGGTCAGAGATGGGCGGCGTAGGCAGCCAGATCCCAACGCGGGTGAATGGTGAAGCCGGGAGAGAGGGAATCTCGATGACGGGTCCGGAGCGCGGGATCCTGTAAGTGACAGTAGCCCGCATAAGCGATCATGGCGCCATTGTCCGTACACAGATGAGCCGGCGGAAAGGTGACGCGGATGCCGGTAGGTTCCAGTTGTGCACGCAGGGCTTGACGCAGGGGTTGGTTGGCCCCTACCCCGCCCGCTACCACCAATTGGGTGTATCCGGTCATGCGCAAGGCCAGACGGGTTTTATGGGTCAGCACGTCCACCACCGCTTCTTCGAAAGCGGCGGCGATATCCGGGTAATCCGCCAGGGATTGACGGCGTACCCGTTGGGCAACGGCAGTTTTCAGGCCGCTGAAACTGAGTTGCAAGTCGCCGCTCTGAAGGAGCGGACGGGGCAAACGAAAGCGTGCCGGATCTCCCTGGCGAGCCAATTGGGACAGTGCGGGTCCTCCGGGGTAGGGCAATCCAAGTAATTGGGCGGTCTTGTCGAACGCCTCTCCGACGGCATCGTCCACCGTTTCTCCCAGCAGGCGATAGCGTCCTAACCCTTCCACGGCCATGAATTGACTGTGTCCGCCGGAAACCAGAAGTGCGACGAAGGGAAAGGAAGGCGGTTCGGCGGCCAGAAAGGGGGAAAGCAGATGACCTTCGAGATGATGCACCGGGTAGGCGGGCAGATGTCGGCTCCGTGCCAGCGCGCTGGCCACCGAGGCCCCCACCAATAGCGCGCCGGCCAACCCGGGGCCTGCCGTGTAGGCAATGGCATCCAGATCCGCCAGGGTGGCCTGGGCCTCCTTCAGCGTGTGCTCGATGAGCGGGACCAGGAGACGGATATGGTCCCGCGAGGCAAGCTCCGGGACCACCCCGCCATAGGCCGCATGGAGGGCGATCTGGGAGTGCAATGATTCTGCTCTCAGTCCTCTTGCGCTGTCATACAAGGCTACTCCGGTTTCATCACAGGAAGTTTCTATCCCCAGAACTATCATGCCTCAATCCTATCAAACCCGTTGGGACGAAGGGGATTCTATCAGTTATCGGTCTGGTACAAACCCGGCTGGAAAAAATCCCGATGTTGTCGGGTTCTGTCGTGACAGAAGGGGCGCCGGCATTTTATACTGTTCCTCCCTGAGTTCTGTCGGAGTGACGTCATGCGGTGTGTACAGTTTCCGAAATCTTTTCCCCTGCTCGGGCTGGTTTTTCTGGCCCTGTCTTCCTGTGCCACGAATCAGGTCGACAAGATGCCGGCATCCCTGATTCCTCCTCCAGACCAGAAAATGATTCTGCAGGCCATGGGGGAAGGCGTACAGATCTATACCTGTGAAAAGAGCAGCGACAACGCCTATGCCTGGGTCGCGTCGGGGCAGGTGGCCGATCTTTATGACGGGACGGGGAATGCGCTGGCCAGTCTGGCTAAGGGGCCGCGCTGGAGCACGCCGGAGGGTAGCGCCATTACCGGGGTGGTCGTGGCCAGCGCGCTTGCGCCCAAGGAAGACGAAGACATTCCCTGGGTATTGTGGAAGGGAAGCGACGCAACGGGCAAAGGGACCCTGGCGCGCGTGACGAGCATCCGGCAGATTCGCACGCGCGGTGGCTTGTCGCCCACAAAAGGATGTACGGCAGAAAAAGTGGGCAAGACCACCAAGGCGTCCTATGCGGCCACCTACCAGTTTTTTGCCCCCTGAGGAGCGATAAATGACGAGTTCTCTTTCCCGGATCGTGATTGTGACCGGTGCCACTTCAGGCATCGGTGAGGCGACAGCCCGTACCCTCATTGCCCAGGGCTATGGGGTGCTGGGGAATGGGCGCAATGCCGCCAAATTGCAGGAACTGGAACGCCAGTGGGGCCCACATTTTCATGGGGTGGCGGGAGATATTACAGAGGAGGCTCTACAGTCGCAGTTGTTTCGTGCAGCCCAGGCATACTTTGGACAACCCGCCAATGCCGTGGTGGTCAACGCCGGGCGTGGGTTGGGTGGGTCCGTGACCGAGGTCGATCTCTCCCGTTTCGAGGAGGTGCTAAAACTGAATGTGACGGCCACCCTGTCCCTCATGCAAAAATCGGCCCATCATCTGCGTCCGTTGGTGGATTATCCTCGGCGGGGCGGAGACATCGTGGTGATCGGTTCGGTGGTGGGGCGCCATATTTCTCCCTTCAGCGCCGTGTATGGATCGACCAAATTTGCCGTGCACGCACTGGTGGAGGGATTGCGCCGGGAAGTGGGGTCACAGGGCATCCGCGTCAGCCTGGTGGAGCCCGGCCTGGTACTGAGCGGTTTTCAGGAGGGTGCAGGGTATTCGGAAGGCATGGTCGACAAATTCAAGAACAACTTCGGTCCCCTTCTGTTCGGAGAGGACATTGCAGAGGCCATCCATTTCATTCTCAGTCGTCCGCCCCATGTTCACGTCGGCGACCTCCTGATTCGCCCCACCCGCCAGGACTATCCCTGAGTTTTGAGCCCTGAACGGGCGGGCTATGCGATAATATCCGGTTTCGACAGTGGGGCCCCGACAGGGTCCGTTCAGGAGGAATCATGAAAATCGCCGTATTGCCTGGAGATGGCATTGGACCCGAGATCGTGGCCGAGGCTCTCAAGATACTGGAAGTTCTGCGTGCCGAGGGCGTCCCCCTGGAACTGGAGGTGGCCCCAGTGGGGGGGGCGGCGGTGGACCTGACCGGAGATCCCCTGCCTCCGTCCACATTGACGCTCTGTGAACAGGCCGATGCCGTCCTGTTCGGTGCCATCGGCGGGCCGCAGTACGATACCCTGCCACGGGAACAGCGTCCTGAGCGGGGTCTGTTGCGTTTGCGCAAGGCCATGGACCTGTTTGCCAACCTGCGCCCTGCCCAGGTCTTTCCCGAACTGGCGGCGGCTTCCACCTTGCGCCCCGAGGTGATCTCCGGCCTGGATATCCTGATCGTGCGGGAATTGACGGGCGACATCTATTTTGGCGAACCCCGTGGCATCCGAACCAATGTGGCGGGTGAACGGGAAGGGTTCAATACCATGGTCTACTCCGAATCGGAAATCCGGCGGGTGGCCCACTGGGGTTTCCAGGCGGCCATGCGTCGCCAGCGGCGGCTCTGTTCCGTGGACAAGATGAACGTGTTGGAGTGCACACAGTTATGGCGCGACGTGGTGACGGAAATCGCGCCCGAGTATCCCGAGGTGACGTTGAGTCACATGCTGGTGGACAATGCGGCCATGCAACTGGTGCGTTACCCCCGTCAGTTTGATGTCATCGTCACCGGCAACCTCTTCGGGGATATTCTCTCCGATGAGGCTTCCATGCTGACGGGGTCCATCGGTATGTTGCCTTCTGCCTCCCTGAATGCCCGTGGTCAGGGCTTGTATGAGCCCATTCACGGCAGCGCCCCGGATATCGCAGGGCAAGGCAAGGCCAATCCTCTGGCCCAGATCCTGTCGGTGGCCATGATGTTCCGTTATTCCCTGCATCGATCCGATCTGGCCGAACGGATCGAACAGGCGGTGCGTTCCGTGCTGGCCCAAGGCATCCGGACGGCTGACATTGTCCAAGCCGGCGAAGGAGTCGTGTCTACGGGTCAAATGGGCGATGAGGTGGTGACGGCCCTGCGTGTCGGCTGAGGAGATATTCATGAAAACCGTTGGGCTGGTGGGATGGCGGGGAATGGTGGGGTCGGTGCTGATGCAGCGCATGAGCGAAGAAGGAGATTTTGCACACTTCACGCCGCACTTCTTTAGTACCTCGCAAGCAGGGGAGGTGGGTCCGGCCCTCGGGGGCGCTGCAGCGCCGCTGCAGGATGCGCATGATGTCGATGCTCTGGCGGCCCTCGACATCATCGTCACCTGTCAGGGCGGGGACTATACCCAGCAGGTGCATGGGGCCTTGCGCGCGCGCGGTTGGACCGGGTACTGGATCGATGCGGCGTCCACACTGCGCATGAAGGAGAATGCCTTGATCATTCTCGATCCGGTCAACCGCCCGGTCATCGAGCGGGGGTTGGCGGCAGGGGTGCGTGACTTCGTGGGGGGCAACTGCACCGTCAGCCTTATGCTGATGGCTCTGGGCGGTCTCTTTCAGGCCGGATGGGTGGAGTGGGTCTCGGCCATGACCTATCAGGCGGCATCGGGTGCCGGAGCCCAGAACATGCGCGAATTGCTCCAGCAGATGGGTGCATTGTACGGTGCGGTGGCCACGGCTCTGGACGATCCGGCAGGAGCCATTCTCGATATCGATCGACAGGTCACTGAAACCCTCCGGTCCTCTGGATTGCCTACCGGAAATTTTCGTGGAGTTCCCCTGGCCGGGAGCGTGATCCCCTGGATCGATGTGCCTGTGGAACATGGCCAGAGCAAAGAGGAATGGAAGGGCGGGGCGGAGTGTAACAAGATCCTGGGTCTGCCTCCTTTTCGGAGTCCGGGCAGCATTCCCGTGGACGGTTTATGTGTGCGGGTGGGGGCAATGCGTTGTCATTCCCAGGGACTGACCATCAAGTTGCGTCGTTCCATACCCTTGTCCGAGGTGGAGGCGCGGATCACCGAGGCCAATGCGTGGGTGCGGGTCATTCCCAACGAGCGTGAAGCCAGCGAACGATTTTTGACCCCTGCGGCAGTGAGCGGCACCTTGCAGGTCCCTGTGGGACGTTTGCATACCCTGGCCATGGGGCCTGAGTATCTGGGGGCTTTCACGGTGGGCGATCAGTTGTTGTGGGGGGCTGCCGAACCGCTGCGTCGCATGTTGCGTCTCTTGCTGGATCGTTGAGCAATGGGGCGAATTGCCTTGGGGGTGGAGTATCAGGGCAGTGGCTTTCACGGCTGGCAACGTCAACTCCGGGACCTGACGGTGCAAGGCGTTCTGGAAGGCGCCCTGGCGGCCGTGGCGGGAGAACCCGTGGGCGTGATTGCGGCAGGGCGTACCGACCGGGGGGTGCATGCCACCGGTCAGGTGGTTCACTTCGACACGTCAGTGGAGCGTTCTCTTCAGGCTTGGGTGCGTGGCACCAACACCCATTTGCCGCCCACCGTCGCGGTTCTGTGGGCATGGCCGGTGGTCGAACCTTTCCATGCGCGTTTTTCGGCCCGTTCGCGCACTTATCGTTACCGCCTGCTCAGTCATCCGGTGCGTCCGGCTTATGCCAGCGGAGTGTTGGGGTGGACGCATTATCCCCTCGCGCTGGAGAAATTGCGCGCGGGATGTGGGTGGATCCTGGGTACCCATGATTTCAGCGCCTTTCGTGCGGCGGAGTGTCAAGCCAAAACGCCGGTCAAGACGCTGTTGCGGGCCGAAGTGGAGGCGGTGGGAGAAGAATTTCATTTCACTTTTCAGGCGGATGCTTTTCTCCAGCATATGGTGCGCAATCTGGTGGGGGCCCTGGTGCGGGTGGGCAGTGGTGCGGCGCCCCCTGAATGGATAGCGGAATTGTTACGGCAGAGGGATCGTACCCGCGCTGCGCCGACCTTTGCACCGGAGGGCCTTTGTCTGAGCGCAGTGGAGTATGATGAAGCATGGAATTTGCCAGGGGGGCGTCAGGGATGAGGACCCGCGTCAAGGTATGTGGCTTGACCACGGTGGAGGATGCGCTGGAAGTGGCGGTAGCCGGGGTGGATGCGGTGGGGCTGGTATTTTATCCTCCCAGTCGCCGTGCGGTCGGCCTGGAACAGGCGCAGGCCATCCGGGCGGCTCTGCCCCCCTTCGTCAGCGTGGTGGGACTGTTCGTCGATGCTGCTCGAGACGTCATTGAACAGACCCTGGCGGCGGTTTCCCTGGACTGTCTCCAGTTCCACGGCGAAGAGATGCCGCCGGACTGTGTGGGCTACGGGGTGCCTTATATCAAGGCGGTGCGCGTTCAGGAGGGCTTCGATTTGGTACAATTCGCGGCACGTCATGAAAAGGCTCAGGGGATTCTGGTGGACGCTTATGTCTCGGGGATCCCCGGAGGGACCGGGCAGACCTTCGACTGGACGGTGCTGCCCCATCGGTTACCCTGTCCGCTGGTACTGTCCGGCGGTTTGACCGCCCATAACGTCGGGGAGGCGGTCAGGACGGTACATCCCTGGGCAGTGGATGTGAGCAGTGGCGTGGAGCGTGTACCAGGACGCAAGGATCGCCTGCGTGTGCAGCATTTTTTGGAAGCGGTGGCCAAGGCCGATGGTTTTGATAGGGAGAAGTGATGAACGTGTATGATTTGCCAGACCAGGAAGGGTATTTTGGTCCCTATGGGGGGACCTTCGTATCTGAAACTCTGATGGCTGCCATCGAGGAACTCAAGGCGCAGTATGAGCGTTACCGCCAGGACCCGGAATTTCTGGCCGAGTTGGCTCATGAGTTGCACCACTATGTAGGTCGCCCCAGCCCGATTTACTATGCCAAACGGTTGTCCGAACATCTGGGGGGGGCGAAGATCTACCTGAAACGTGAGGATCTCAACCATACCGGCGCCCATAAGGTCAACAACACCATCGGTCAGGCCATGCTGGCCCGACGTATGGGTAAACCACGCGTCATTGCCGAAACCGGGGCCGGCCAGCATGGGGTGGCGACCGCCACCGTGGCGGCGCGCTATGGCATGGAATGCGTGGTCTACATGGGGGCCGAGGACGTACGACGCCAGGCCCAGAATGTCTACCGCATGAAGTTGTTGGGTGCCCAGGTGGTGCCGGTGGAAAGCGGCTCAAAAACCCTCAAGGATGCCTTGAACGAAGCCATGCGTGACTGGGTCACCCATATCGATGACACTTTCTACATCATTGGCACGGTGGCCGGTCCCCATCCCTACCCCACCATGGTGCGCGATTTCAATGCCGTGGTAGGGCGCGAGTGTTTGACTCAGATGCCAGAACTGGTGGGACGTCAGCCCGATGTGATTTTGGCGTGTGTGGGTGGAGGGTCCAATGCCATGGGGATTTTTTATCCGTACATCCCGCAGGAATCGGTCCGCCTGATCGGGGTGGAAGCCGGAGGTGACGGCCTGTCCAGCGGACGTCATGCCGCTTCCTTGTCCGCCGGCGTACCCGGCGTCCTGCATGGCAACCGCACCTACCTGCTGCAGGACGCGCACGGTCAGATCATCGAAACCCATTCCATTTCGGCCGGACTCGATTATCCGGGCGTGGGGCCGGAGCACGCCTGGCTCAAGGACAACGGTCGGGCGTCCTATGTGGCCGTCACCGATGAGGAAGCCCTTCAGGCCTTCCATACCCTATGTCGTCTGGAAGGGATTCTGCCGGCTCTCGAATCCAGTCATGCCGTGGCGCAGGCCATGAAGATGGCCCCTGCGCTGGGAAAGGACCAGATCATTCTGGTCAACTTGTCCGGGCGTGGGGACAAGGATATGGCGACGGTGGCCGAACGCAGTGGTCTGCATCTTTAAGAGAGGTTGATTTTGTCGCGAATTGCATCCACTTTTGCACGCCTGTCCGGTTCGAACCGGAAGGCTCTAATCCCATTTTTTACCGTGGGAGACCCCTTGCTGGAGTCGGCAGTCCCTACCATGCAGGCGCTGGTCTCAGGAGGGGCCGATATCCTGGAACTGGGGATTCCCTTCTCCGACCCCATGGCCGATGGCCCCACGATCCAGCGTGCCAGCGAGCGAGCCTTGCAGAACGGGGTGACCCTGACCGATGTGCTGGCCGTGGTGGCCGAGTTTCGCCAGACAGACGATGTGACACCGGTGGTATTGATGGGGTATGCCAACCCGATCGAACGCCTGGGATTGGATGTCTTTGCCGCCCAGGCCCGGACCGCTGGCGTGGATGGAGTGCTGGTGGTGGACTATCCCCCGCTCGAGGGGCAGCTCCTGAAGGCTGCGCTGACCCGAGTGGGGATCGATACCATCCTCTTGTTGTCGCCCACCACGACGGAGCAGCGCATGCGCGAAATCGCGCAACTTGCCACGGGATATCTGTACTATGTCTCCTTGCGGGGCGTGACGGGTGCAGGACACCTGGAGGTGGATGCAGTGGCCACTCAGGTGGGTCGTATCCGTTCCTATGCCAAGGTTCCGGTCGGGGTGGGCTTTGGCATTCGCGATGGGGCCACGGCCCGACGTTTGTCGGAAATTGCGGACGCGGTGGTGGTCGGGTCCCGTCTGGTCGAAGAAATCGAAGCCAGTGCGCCGACTGAGGTAACCCGCCGCGCGGAGGCGCTGATGCGCCAGTTTCGTCATGCCATGGACGGTGCCCAATGAGCTGGTTCAAGAAACTATTGCCCCCACGCATCAAGCGCGACAAGAAAAATGTCAAGGGATCGGTGCCTGAAGGGTTATGGGTCAAGTGTCCATCCTGTGAGGCGGTGCTCTACCGTACCGATCTCGAGGCCAACCTGCACGTCTGCCCCAAGTGTGCGCACCATCTGCGTATTACGGCACGCATTCGTCTGGATGGTTTTCTGGACCCGGAAGGACGGGTGGAACTGGGCGCGGAAATCGTGCCCGTCGATCCCCTCAAGTTCAAGGACAGCCGGCGTTACAGCGAACGGTTGAGCGAGGCGCAAACCAATACGGCAGAAACGGACGCCTTGGTGGTGATGCAGGGGTTTCTCGAGGGGATGCCCATCGTGGTGGCAGCCTTCGAATTCGAGTTTATGGGGGGGTCCATGGGATCCGTGGTTGGGGAGCGTTTCGTGCGCGCGGTCCAGGCATCCCTCGATTCGCAATGTCCCTTCGTGTGTTTTCTGGCCAGTGGGGGAGCGCGCATGCAGGAAGGACTGCTTTCCCTGATGCAGATGGCCAAGACCTGTGCTGCGTTGACTCGTTTGGCCGAAGCGCGTCTGCCCTACATCTCGGTGTTGACGGATCCTACCATGGGCGGTGTATCGGCCAGTTTTGCCATGATCGGGGATGTGGTGATTGCCGAACCCAATGCCCTGATCGGTTTTGCCGGACCCCGGGTGATCGAGCAGACGGTGCGCGAGGTATTGCCCGACGGGTTTCAGCGCTCCGAGTTCCTGCTGTCCAAGGGAGCCATCGACATGATCATGGATCGGCGCCAGCAGCGTACCCGCATCGCCAATCTTCTGGGTATTCTGACCATCGATCCCGAGGAAGTGTCTGCGCTTTGACCTCATGGAAAACAATCCCGACCTTCAGTTGATGCGTCAGCGTCATCGCCAGCGCCTGATCGGGGTGGGGGTACTGGCGATGACGACTGCCGTTGGCGTTCCCCTGTTGCTCGATCAGGCGCGCGCACCCAAAGAAGGGACCGCCAGTCAAACCTCTCCACCGCCAGCAGCCATCGTCCCCGCAGTACCGCAACTCTACAGTTCTGAGACGCCCGCAGGGGCGCCCGCCGCCATTGGGCCAAACCGTACAGTGACTACGGAAGAACTGGTGGACCTGTCTGCTGAAAAAGAGCCCCCTCATCCGGTGGCGATCCCGGCACAGAAAAAAACCAGCCCGGCACCAGAGAAAAAACCGGAGGCGGTCAAAGCCAAAACGGGGGACGCGGCAGCAGGAACGGGGAGTTGGATCCAGGTGGGGGTGTTCGCCCACCAGGAGCGGGTGGCTCAACTGGAAAAAAAATTGCTCAAACTGGGATTCCCCCCCCAAATCGATACCCTCGAGTCGGCGGGAACACCGCGCTGGCGGGTACGCATCGGCCCTTTTCTCAATGATCCCGCGCTGGGTTCTGCCCTGCAACGACTGAATCAGTTGGGCATACAGGGCATGCGAGTGTCATCGCCTCAATAGTGAAAGGGTTGGGACAGAGTCGGCGGTAACCAACTCAGAACCCGGTGGACGCCCTGCATGGCGTAGGGTAGGAGGCGCGCATCCTTCCAGTCGGCCTGACGCGGCAGGGGGGTCAACCCGGCCAGCAGGAGCAGGGCCAGGAGGATCAATCCGCCGCGCAGCAGGCCGAACAGTGCCCCCAGCAGGCCGTCCAGGGAACCCAGGCCGATCTTTTTGACGATGCGTTGGAGCAGAGTACTGATCAAACGTACCAGAATCAGGACTCCCGAAAAAATCAACAGGAAAGCCAGTACCCAGCGCAAGACCTCCTGAGCGATCCAGGGATGCAGGGCATGGGCCAACTTTTCACTCCAGGCATGCGCTACCCAGAAGGCCAGAAGCCAACTGACCAGACTGAAAAATTCCCGTACCATGCCCCGGGCCCAACCGAACAGGGTGGAAATCAACAGTATTCCTGCCAGCAACAGGTCTATCCAGGTATAGGTGGCGAAGTAGGTCCAGAGGGAACTGTGCAGGATATCGTTGATCAAGGAGTATTCATTCCAGAATGAAGGCGGGGCCGTCCATTCTAGCATCGACCCCTGTTCCGGTGGCTGGATTGCGGGGTAAAATTTGGGCAGTGCGCTTTACCCAGCCGAACCGGCATAAATCCGCTAAAATGACGTCTTGTCATACTCTGCGAGGACAGGGCTCATGTGCGGAATCGTCGGGATCGTGGCGAACTCACCGGTCAACCAGTTGTTGTACGATGCCCTCCAGCTCCTGCAGCACCGCGGTCAGGACGCCGCAGGCATCACGACCGCGCAAGGCAATACCTTTCACATGCATAAGGGACTGGGGCTGGTGCGGGATGTCTTTCGTACCCGCGACATGCGCTCCCTGCTGGGCAACATGGGCATCGGCCATTGCCGTTATCCGACGGCAGGGTCTGCCGTTTCGTCCGCAGAAGCCCAGCCGTTCTACGTCAATTCGCCCTTTGGCATCGTTCTGGGACATAACGGCAATCTGACCAATACCGCTGCCCTGCGCGCCGAATTGTTTGAAGAGGACCGGCGCCATGTCAACACCAGTTCGGACTCGGAAGTTCTGCTCAATGTGCTGGCCCATGAACTGGATGACGTGGCTCAGGGACATCGCCTGAGTACTCCGGAAGTCTTTTCGGCGGTGACACGGGTGTACCAACGCTGCCGCGGCGCTTATGCCGTGGTGGCCCTGATTGCCGGTCATGGTTTGCTGGCTTTTCGTGATCCTTTCGGCATTCGTCCGCTGGTGGTTGGATCTCATGAAACGTCCCAGGGCACGGAGTACATGGTGGCCTCGGAAAGCGTGGCGCTGGATGCGTTGGGCTTTACCCTGTTGCGTGATGTCGAACCCGGCGAAGCCCTTTTCATCGATCAGAACAGGCGCCTGCACACGCTCCTCTGTGCCCCGCAGGCACGCAAGGTGCCGTGCATTTTCGAATTCGTCTATCTGGCCCGACCCGATTCGGTCATGGATGGGATTTCCGTGTATGAAACCCGTCTGCGGATGGGGGAGAGGCTGGGACAGCGGATTTGTCGATTGGCACCGAATCTGGTGGTGGACGTGGTCATTCCCATTCCCGACACGAGCCGGCCCAGCGCCCTGCAACTGGCCACTACGCTGGGCGTGCCTTACCGCGAGGGATTCATCAAGAATCGCTACATCGGACGCACCTTCATCATGCCTGGTCAAGCGGAGCGAAAACGTTCCGTTCGCCAGAAGTTGAATGCCATTGCCCAGGAATTTCGCGGCAAGTCGGTCCTGCTGGTGGACGATTCCATCGTACGGGGCACCACCAGCCGGGAAATCGTCCAGATGGCGCGGGACTGTGGCGCAAAACAGGTGATCTTTGCTTCGGCAGCTCCCCCAGTGCGTTTCCCTAACGTGTATGGCATCGACATGCCGACTCGGCGCGAATTACTGGCCACCGGACGGGATGATGAGGCCATTGCCCGGGAAATCGGGGCAGATCGGGTGTTCTATCAGGATCTGGACGATCTGGTGCTGTCTGTGGACGGGGAGAGTTATGGGATCCATGAATTCGATACTTCCTGTTTCAATGGTTGGTACGTCACGGGAGATGTGGACGAGGCCTACCTGCAAGCGCTGGAAAATCGGCGCACGGATGAAAAGGAAGAGCAAACCCAGCAACTGGATCTGGATTTCAACTTGCGCGCGACGGCGGCGGCGTAAGGGAGGGCCGATGATGACGACAGAAGATATTCCGCAGGCGGATGATGAATGGGCCCTGGAAACCCGCGCCGTCCGTTCGGGGATTCACCGCAGCGCTTTCAACGAACATTCCGAAGCCCTCTATCTGACCTCCAGTTACGTCTTCGATGATGCACAGCAGGCGGCAGACCGTTTTACCAACCGCGAGCCGGGCATGATCTACTCCCGTTTTACCAATCCGACGGTGAACGTCTTTCAGGAGCGGCTGGCGGCGCTTGAAGGGGCCGAAGCCTGTCTGGCGACATCCAGTGGCATGTCGGCCATCTTCACGGTATTCATGGGGTTGCTCAAAGCCGGGGACCATGTGGTGGCCGCGCGCAGTTTGTTCGGGTCCACGGTGCAAATGCTGACCGGGATTCTGGCGCGTTTCGGGGTCACCAGCACCTTTGTGTCCCTGAGCGATCTGCATGCCTGGGACCGGGCAGTACGCCCCGAAACCCGTTTGTTTTTCGTGGAGACTCCCGCTAACCCCACCATGGAACTGGTGGATCTGGCCGGTTTGGCCACAGTGGCCCATGACCATGGAATCCATCTGGTGGTGGACAACTGTTTTTGCACGCCCATCCTGCAACGCCCCTTGGAACTGGGAGCGGATCTGGTGGTGCACTCAGCCACCAAATATCTGGATGGACAGGGGCGGGTCCTGGGCGGAGCGATCCTGGGTTCCCAGGCACTGGTCATGGACAGTCCGATCTACCAATTCGTGCGCACGGCGGGTCCGAGCCTGAGTCCCTTCAACGCCTGGGTCTGCCTCAAGGGAATGGAAACCCTGGCCTTGCGCATGGAAGCCCAATGCGCCCGCGCCCAGGTACTGGCCGAATGGCTGGAAACCCTGCCAGGGGTGACACGCGTGCTGTATCCCGGGTTGCCCTCTCATGCCCAACATGATTTGGCCTTGCGTCAGCAAGGCGGCAAAGGGGGGGCTGTGGTGACCTTTGAAGTGGCGGGAGGGCAAGGGGCAGCCTGGCGCATCGTCGATGCCTTGCGTCTGATTTCCGTCACGGGTAATCTGGGGGACACCAAAAGTACACTGACGCATCCGAGTACCACGACCCATGGCCGATTGAGCGAGGAAGTGCGTCAGGCGGCGGGCATTACGCCAGGAATGTTGCGTCTGTCCGTGGGGCTTGAAGCAGTGAGCGACTTGCAACGCGATCTGGCACGAGGGCTAATCCAAGCCTAATTCTTCTGCGCTATCCTGAGGGTGGATGGTCTGCGAGGGGAGAAAGGCGTGGGGAGAGGGTACAAAAATGGGTGGGTTCTGGGGTTGACCCTGCTGACGGGGTGCTCCTTTTATCAGCCCGAGCCCCTGGTGAGCACGCCCACCTGGCCCCAAGGATTGCCTCGCCTCCAGGTCGATCCTAAAAGCCTGCCCTTTCCCGAACTGGCCGCCCATCCCTTCGATCCCCGCGATGGTCTGGACATGACGGAAGTGGCCACCCTGGCGGTGGTCAACAATCCCGATCTCGAGTTGGTGCGTGACGATCTGGGGATTGCGCGGGCTCAAGCCTTCGATGCCGGATTGTTGCCTGATCCCCAGTTCAATTACTCGCCGCAGATTCCCGAGACCAATACGCCGGGAGAAAATGTCATCGCTTTCGATGTGGGGCTCAATTATGACTTGAGCGCCCTGGTCCTGCATCATGCGCGTCAGGCCGCCGCTGAAGCGGAGGCGCGCAAGGCGGATCTGGCCCTGCTCTGGCAGGAGTGGCAGGTGGTGGGGCAGGCCCGACTGTTGTTCGTGCGCATTCGCTCCGAAGAAGAGTTACGAGCCACCCTACTGGAAAGTCGGCAGGTTGCGGCACAACTTCGGCACCGTGAAGAAGGCGCACTGGCTCAAGGGAATCTGACCGTGACGGCACTGAGCGCGGATGCCACGATACAGCAGGGGATCGAGCGTCAGATCAGCGACACGGAATTGGTGCTGTCCCAGAACCGGATGGCCCTGAACGCCTTGCTCGGTCTGGCCCCGGAAACGGTGCTGACTCTGGTGGGCGAGGCCGAGGTGCCGATTCTCGATCCGGCAGTGGTGCGTGCCCAATTGCCGGGCCTTCCTCAACGACGCCCCGATCTGCGTGCCCTGGCGGCGGGCTATGAGGCACAGGACCAGCGTTTGTGGCAAGCCATTCTGGGTCAGTTCCCGGCCATCAACTTCGGCCTTCTCAAGGCGCGTGACAATAACGGCACCAATTATCATGGGTATGCCGTGAGCACGAATCTTCCCATCTTCAATCGCAACCGCGGAGTCATCGCCATCGAGAAGGCGACTCGCCAGCGCCTGCACGATGAATATCAGTTGCGCATCAATACGGCGCAACAGGAAATTGCGCAGTTGTTGTCGGATTTGACCCAACTGGAACACACGCTGCATTCCCTCGACGAGAATCTGGCCTTGCAAACCCGGGTCGCCAGACAGTCGGCGCTGGCCTTGCAAGCGGGTACCCTGGATCTGTCGGCCAATGCGCTGGTACAGGAAGCGCGCCTGGTCAAGTCGACAGAAAAAATCATGCTCGAACAGGCCATGCAGGAAGAGCGCGTGGCGCTCGAGATGCTGGTGGGTGGCGAGTTTCCCGACAAGGAGTTGAAATGAATCGATTCGCGACCAGACTGTGGGTGTTGGCGATGATCCTGGGCGCCGTGGCTGCCCAGGGGGAGGAGGGGGGCACGGTACAAATCCGTACCCGGCCTTTGCTGCGCCAAGCCATGAGTTTTACGGTGACGGGCTATGGGACGGTGACTTCGACCCCGCACAATACTCAAAGCATTGCCCTGCCCCGTGCCGGGATGGTGGATCAGGTGCGGGTGATGCCCGGACAGCGGGTGGCACGGGGAGACCCCCTCTTCGAGTTCGTGACGGACCCGACCAGCGTGGTGGGTCATACCCAGGCGCAGACCGCGTGGATCTTTGCGCGCGACGAATATGCCCGTCTTCAGCGGCAGTACGAACAACAACTGGTCACTGTCAGCCAACTGGAGGCCGCCCGCAAGGCACTGCACGATGCCGAAAGCGCCTTGCAGGCCCAGGACCGGTTGGGGGCGGGCAGTGAACGGGTGACCGTTGCCGCCCCTTTTGACGGGGTGGTCCTGAGTCAAGGCGTGGCACAGGGCGAACGCATTCCGGCGGGGACCACCATTTTACAATTGGCGCGACGGGCGCAGCCCCAGGTTCAATTGACGCTTCCCGTGGAGGAGGCCGGGCAGGTGCGCGAGGGCATGCCTGTCACCCTGACTCCGCTCTTCGGGCAGGCACAAACCTGGCACGGAACCGTGGTAGCCCTTCATGGCATGATCAATGCCCAGACGCAGGGGGTGGATCTATGGGTCCGACTGGATCCCGGCGTGGATCCAGTCCTGGGCATGAAGGTGCGCGCGACACTCGAGGTGCGGACCCAGAGCCTATGGGTCGTACCGCGTTCTGCAGTGTTGCGCGATGAGGCGGGGGAGGCGTACCTTTTTCAGGTACAGGGGGATCACGCCCGTCGCGTGGTCGTGACCGCCTTTGAAAACGGGGCCATGACGGGGGTGGAGGGAGAGGTGAACCCAACCTTGCCGGTGGTGGTGGAGGGCAACTATGAATTGACCGACGGCATGGCCGTGCGCGAGTCCGGACGATGAACTGGGGACATTGGGTACG
>JAKBLB010000009.1:59081-81682 GCA_021832305.1 Pseudomonadota bacterium
CGGCCTGACCGTGGCGGATGTGGCGCGGATCCTGGGGGCGGCCAACGTGATTTCGGCCATCGGTCGTCTGGAAGACCATTACAAGTTATATCTGGGGATTTCCGATACGCGCCTGCAGACCCTGGCGGATCTCCGTCAGACCGTACTGCTGAGCAGTCCCGGCGGGGTGGTGCGGGTCGGGGATGTGGGTGTGGTATCGTCCGGCACCACGCCTCAGTGGATTCGGGTCAATGCCGATGGACGCGATGCTGTCCTGCTGAATGTCTATCAGCAGCCCTCGGGCAACAGTGTCCAGATTTCCCGCGCCATCGAGCAGCGTATTCGGGCGTTTCATCTGCCGCCCGGAGTCAAACTGGCGCGCTGGTATGACCAGAGCCAACTGGTGTTGCAGGCCGCCGCCAGCGTGCGCGATGCGATTTTCATCGGCGTGGCTCTGGCAGCGGGTATCCTCCTTCTGTTCCTGCGTAATCTCAAGGTGACGATCATTGCCGTGCTGGTGGTTCCCGCCGTCCTGGCGACCTCCATGATCCTGCTCAGGGTGCTGGGCATGAGTTTCAATATCATGACCCTGGGGGGGATGGCCGCTGCGGTGGGGCTCATCATCGATGATGCCATCGTCATGCTGGAACACATCATCCGTCGCCTGCGTTCCGGCCACGAACTGTCTCATGAGCGGGTGATGAGCGCGGCGCGGGAGTTTGCCGCCCCCCTGGTGGGGTCATCCGCCGCCACCATGATCATCTTCATTCCTCTGGCGTTTCTCGATGGCGTGACGGGGGCCTTTTTCAAGGCGTTATCCCTGACCATGGTGATCTGCTTGTTCCTGTCCTTTTTGGTGACCTGGCTGGCCGTTCCTCTGCTGGCGGATATTTTTCTTGGTCAGCGGGACGCCTTTCAGGAGGAAGGGGGCCGTCTGACCCGCTGGTGGCATGTTCATTACGAGACGCTGATGCGCGGGTTGTTTCGGCGCCCCTCGAGGGTTCTGCTGTTCATTCTGCCGCTGCTGGGAGCCGGGGGCCTGGCCTGGGAACGGCTGGGGTCCGGATTCATGCCCACCATGGATGAAGGGGGGTTCGTGCTCGATTACCGTTCTCCGCCGGGAACGTCGCTGAGTGAAACGGACCGCCTGTTACGTCAGGTAGAGGCCATCATCAAGGCGGACCCCAACGTGGAGACCTACTCCCGGCGCACCGGCACGCAATTGAGTGGCGGGGTCACCGAGGCCAATGAAGGCGATTTCTTCATCCGCCTCAAGGGCAAGCCCCGACAGCCCATCGAACAGGTCATGGACCGGATTCGCCACGAGGTCGAAATGCAGGTACCGGGCTTGCAAATCGAGTTGGACCAGTTGATGGAGGACATGATCGGGGATCTGACCTCGGTCCCCGAACCCATCGAAATCAAACTGTATTCCGATGATCCGGAGGCTTTGCAGGGAGTCGCCGTGAAGACGGCCGAAGCCATCAGCAGGATCCCGGGGGTGGTCGATGTCAAGAATGGCATCAATCCGGCGGGGGACGCCCTGGAAATTCATGTGGATCGGGATCGGGCCGCCCTGGAAGGGGTGGATCCCGCCGTAGTGACGGGACTGTTGTCGGCCCAACTTTCCGGGGTGGTGGCGACCCAGGTGCAAAACAGTTATAAAATGATCGATGTGCGGGTGTGGGTCCCGGAGTCCGTTCGGACCGACGTGACTCAGGTGGAACGACTGATGCTGCGTGCACCGGATGGTCATCTCTTTCCCTTGCGGAGGATCGCTACCCTGCATAGCGTCAATGGGCAACCTGAAATCAATCGTGATAACCTGAAAAGGATGGTCGCAGTGACGGCACGCATCAGTGGGCGCGACATGGGCTCGACCCTGCGCGCAGTGCAAAAGGTCATGAATTCCGTCACCTTGCCGGCGGGGGGCTACTATGCGCTGGGCGGACTGTATCAGCAGCAGCAGGCGGCATTCAAGGGCCTGGTGCAAGTTTTCCTGGCGGCGGTGGCCCTGGTGTTCCTGCTGTTGCTGGCGCTCTACGAGCGTTTCCGTATCGCCCTGGTGGTCATGCTGATGCCCCTTCTGTCTTTGGCGTCCATCATGATCGGACTGTGGCTGACGGACATCGAGATCAATATTTCGGCCATGATGGGGATGACCATGATCGTGGGCATCGTCACGGAGGTGGCCATTTTCTACTTTTCCGAATGGTGCAGTCTCGATCCCGCTCTGGACCGGCAAACGGCCTTGATCCTGGCCGGGAAGAATCGCCTGCGCCCCATCGCCATGACCACCCTGGCGGCCATCCTGATCCTGCTTCCCCTGGCGCTGGCCTGGGGAGAGGGGGCACAGATGCAGCAACCCCTGGCCATTGCGATCATTTCCGGGATGATGGTGCAACTGCCCCTGGTGCTGGTGGTGATGCCCCTCCTGTTTCATGTCCTGACCTCGCACCGTTTCAAACTGAAGCGGAGGCCGAAACCCTGATGCGTATCCTGTTGGTGGAGGATGACGACATGATCGCCGAAGCGGTGGCTCTGGCCTTGCGTGACCATGCCTACGCCGTGGATCGGATTGCCGACGGGTCGGCGGTATCGGGGACTTTGCAGAACAGTGACTATCAGGCCGTGCTGCTGGATCTGGGACTGCCCGGCCGGGATGGACTGGAGGTCTTGCGACGCCTGCGTCTGGCAGGGCAGCGCCTGCCTGTCATCATCATCACGGCACGGGATGCCGTGGAAGATCGGATAGCCGGCCTGGATTACGGCGCCGATGATTATCTGATCAAACCCTTCGATCTGAATGAATTGCTGGCTCGCCTGCGCGCTGTCATTCGCCGCCAGGGAGGGCAGGCGTCGCCGCTCCTGAGCAATGGCGATGTGACTCTCGACCCGGCCACGCGCGAAGCCGGGCGAGGGGAGGTCCAGGTCGTTCTGAGTGCGCGGGAGTTTGCCTTGCTGCAGGCCCTGCTTCTGAACCCCGGACATATTTTGACCCGCCATGAGCTGGAAGAACGGATTTATGGCTGGAACGAAGAAGTGGAAAGTAATGCTGTGGACTTTTTGATTCATGGGGTGCGGCGCAAATTGGGGGCGGATGTCATTCGCAATGTGCGGGGGACGGGCTGGCGTGTGGAACGCCGATGAAACGGTCGCTGCAAGGGCAGTTGCTGCGCGCGCTGGGGCTGACGATCCTGGTGACGGGGGTATTGGCCGGGATGGTTTCCTTCCGTTTTGCCTATGACGAAGGGGAAGATTTTCAGGATGATACCCTGCGTCAGATCGCTGCCCTGGTGGACACGGAATTTCTGCGCCACAACAATGGACTGGGGCTTCCCATCGACCGTGACATCGATCCCGAGACGCGCATTCTGGTCAGCGTGCTGCCCTCCAAACAGGTTTCCTGGATTTCCTCCGGTTTGTCTGCGGGGTTTCATACCGTACAGGGACCGGAAGGGGCGTGGCGGGTATTCGTCCGTCCGGGCACCCGGGGCAAGATCGCGGTGGCCCAGGTCATCGATGCCCGCGATGATCTGGCGCTGCACAGCGCCCTCTGGACTCTCGTGCCCCTGCTCCTGCTCCTCCTGCTGTTGATGGTGCTGGTGGCGCATGTGGTGCGTCGGGAACTGGCCGTCTTGCCGCGCCTGGCCCGAGAACTGGATCATCAGTCGCCGGAGCAACCGGAACCTCTGAGTGCCCAGTCCATCCCGGCCGAGGTCGTCCCCTTCATGCTCTCCATCAACCAGTTGCTGGCGCGCATTCGCACGTTGATGGAAACGCAGCGTCGTTTCATTGCCGATGCTGCCCACGAGATGCGCAGTCCGCTGACGGCATTACTGCTTCAGGTCCAGAATCTGGAACAGTCTGCGCCGCCCTCCTTGTCCGGGCGGATAAAACCGCTCAAGGAAGGCATCGTGCGCACCTGCCAACTCGTGGAACAGTTGCTGAGTCATGCGCGCAGTCAGGTGGGGTCGACGCAATGGGCTCCGGTTTCCTGTTTCCAGTTGGGGCGCACGTTGGTGAGCGATTTGATGCCGCTGGCCGAGGCTCGGCACATGGACCTGGGACTAGAGTGTCCGGAGCGCCTGGAAGTGGTTTCGGATGCCCAGTTGCTGCTCCTCATTCTGCGCAATGCCCTGGACAATGCCTTGCGTTACGCCCCGGAGGGCAGTGAGGTGACCCTGCGGATCCAAACAGAGGGGCCCTGCTGTGTATTTGAAGTGGAGGATACCGGTCCTGGGATTCCGGATGATGAAAAACTTCGGGTTTTCGACCCGTTTCACCGGGTGATGGGGTCCAATGTGTCGGGTAGCGGTCTGGGACTGACCATCGCCCGTGAGGCTGCTCAACGTCTGGGGGGGGAGGTGAGACTGCAGGATCGTGCGGTCGGGAGGGGACTGGTTTTCCGTTACCGCCAACCCCTGAAGCGAGATTTTTTGTTGGGGTCTGAGGTTGATGATTCTACCGATCCAATTCTCTTTTCGCCGCAACCACCCTTGCAAACTCTGAAAAATCCTTGAGGTGATATTTCACGATGTTATGCACAATGGCCCAGTTGATACGTTCGTAGTTATGAACCGCGATATTACGAAAACCCACGGCTTTTTTGAGATTGCTCGACTACTTCCCGGTCCATGCCCTCCGCCTTTCTGCCAGCAATCGGCCCGTCAGGGCGAGTTGCATACAATTCCAGTGATGAAATTTCATATCTCGACCCGATGCAACAAAGGCCGGCTACGCAATGTCTTGCCAGTGAAAACAGTGAATTTGTCAATCAGACTTTCCTGATCAAGGAGTAGCAGTTCTAACCAAGCCGCTGGTTCGTCAGGCCGATACGACGGAACCCGCAGTAAAATCACTGCTGGCGGCGGAGCGAGATTGCGCGCAAACAGTAGTTCTCCATAATCTCGGTCAAATGTTACCAGCCAACGCTTATCTTTCCGTGCGAGGGAAAGTACCTCCGTATCAGCAACTCCGGAGTATGATTCAGCAATAGACAGAACATCATGTCCGGCCGCACGCAATACGATAATGGATGGTGCAGGAAAGTTTTCGTTAACCAGCCAGCCTACATTCATGTGGTCGCTTTTCCAATGGCTGCAAAAGTTTCTTCCTTGAACAACTCTGATGCGAAACTCAAAGCCGCCAACACATCTTCCCGGCTGATATGGGGATACGAAGCAAGCACATCTTCCATCGACCACCCGTCTGCCATACGATCCATGATTAATTCGACTGAAATACGCGTACCCTTGATAATCGGCTTGCCAACCAGAACTGCCGGGTTTACTTCAATGCGATCTTTCCAGTTCATGTCAGTCCCTCGCTTACTCTAAAGTCGCCAAGACGGAAGTATCCACACAAATTCACCGAACCAACAACGGATCGCAGCCGGAGACTTTGGCGTGATCAATGACGCATTTTCTCATGCTATCGGCACAACCGACATTAGCCCAAGTCCCATAGCCTTTCCATGCCCAATGCCGGTTTCCAGGGTGGACCTGAAATTGTCTGGTTCAGAGACTACGAGAATACCATCATACAACACAGAATAAATTCGGATACCATTGCCTGTATGTTGCTTCCCTCGGAGCATCTGCTCCTGAGAAATTCGCACATCAATACGCTCCTGCGGTGCTTCTGAAAAATCGAAAGATGCCAATTGAGGTAATGAAAACCCGTGCTGTTTTCCTTTTCGTTCAAGCCATGTTTCCTGCTCATCCGTCCGCAGCAACCCCAGTCGTTTACCATCGCGCGATACACATGGGTTGGCTCGCAGCCTGAAACGAAAGCGCTGCCCGCCCGGGTTCGACACTTTTCTATGATTTTATTATGAGGGGCATGGTAAAAAACGGCGGTTTTATAGGCTCAACTGTTGAACTCGGGTGAACACCACCTCAAAAAAGTGAACAGAGTGGTGTTCAAAATCACCATCCTGGTTGAAATTGTGTCAGGCCACGCCAAGGCCAAATCAAGGCCATTTTAAGGCCATGGGGCAAAACCAGGCGCTTGGACGTGCCTGGATGAGCGGGGTGGGGGCTGGGTCCTCGCTCGAGGTTTTTCTGAAAAGTCCTGTATTGACTGGACGTGCGCGCCATCATCGGGTAGAATGCGGCACTTGAAACACGATCCGTAGGCGCGTAGCTCAGTTGGTTAGAGCACCACCTTGACATGGTGGGGGTCGTTGGTTCGAATCCAATCGCGCCTACCAGATTCCCTCCCGTTTTTTCCCTTATGTCTCCCCGGTTTTTTTCTAACCGGATATGGGGAACTCTTTGCCCGGTGACGGCTCGAATCCGGTAGAATGCACAGTTCACCTCTCGGTGAGAGGGCTGCTTTGCTGACAATACAACCAAATTCAACAAGGAATCATGATGAGCGCCAAAGGGCAACTGTTACAAGACCCGTTCCTGAATGCACTCCGTAAGGAGCATGTCCCCGTTTCCATCTATCTGGTCAATGGCATCAAGTTGCAAGGTCAGGTGGAATCCTTCGACCAATATGTGGTGCTGCTCAAAAATACCACGACCCAGATGGTCTACAAGCACGCCATCTCCACAGTCGTCCCGGCGCGGAGCATTACCCTCCATACTCCGGAACCCGGTACCGAAGATTGACTTCATGACGGATTTGGGCCCACTTCTGGGTCGAGGCCGTGCATCCGTGCGCACCAAGGCGGGACCGGGGGGCTTGGAGCGTGCGGCGGAGGAGCAATCCGCCAATGCCGACCGTGCGTTGCTGGTGCGTCTGGTTCTGGGGCGTGGCCCTGCGGAGTCCTCCCTGGATGAATTGCAGCGCTTGGCACAAAGTGCCGGTCTCACGGTGGTGGGGTGGATGGAAGGACGCCGCGAGCGTCCCGACCCGGCCACTTTCCTGGGGTCGGGCAAGGTCGAGGAAGTGGCCGCGCGCGTTCAGGCCGAGGCCATCGGGTTGGTCATCGTGGACGATGAACTGTCCCCCGTGCAGGAACGCAATCTGGAACAGCGCCTGGGCTGTCGGGTCATCGACCGGACCAGTCTGATCCTGGATATCTTTGCCCAGCGCGCGCGCAGCCATACCGGTCAGTTACAGGTGGAGTTGGCTCAGTTGAAGCGTTTGTCCACGCGCCTGGTGCGGGGCTGGACTCACCTGGAGCGGCAGAAGGGAGGTATTGGGCTGCGCGGGCCGGGGGAGACCCAACTGGAGACGGACCGGCGTTTACTGGCAGTGCGCGTCAAAATGCTGCAGTCCCGTCTCGTCAAGGTACGCCGCACCGTTCAGTTGCAGCGTCGTGCGCGACAACGGGCCGGGGTGTTGAATGTCTCTCTGGTGGGGTATACCAATGCGGGCAAGTCCACGCTCTTCAATCGCCTGACCCAGGGGGACAGTTATGTGGCGGATCAGTTGTTCGCCACCCTGGATACCCTGACCCGGCGCGTGTATCTTGCGCCGGGTCTGCAGGTCACGCTCTCTGATACGGTGGGTTTCGTGCGCCGTCTACCCCATACCCTGGTAGATGCGTTTCGTGCCACTCTGGAAGAAACCCGGGAGGCGGATCTGCTGGTGCTGGTGGTGGACCATGCCGATCCTGAGCGGGAGGCCCAGATCGAGGCGGTCAACCTCGTGCTGGCGGAGATCGGCGCGGATCAGGTCCCCCAGTTACGCGTCTATAACAAGGTGGACTTGCTGACCCAGGAGGGTGGGCGGATAGAACGGGATGCCTGTGGTACAATCTCTGCGGTTTGGGCCAGCGCACTTACAGGCTTGGGCATGAACGAAATCCGGCAGGCCTTTCTGGAACGGTGCCAGTCCCCAGGCAGGCCGGGTGAATTGCCGGTCCTTCAGGAAATACAGGATATTCATGGCACATAAACATTCCCGTTGGTGGATTTTCAATCAGGGCCCGCCCGATCTGGACGAGGTATGGCGGCAGTTCTTGCGTCGTTTGAAAGGGGGCAAGCCAGGGGCCGGTGCACCGGCCCCTCGCCCCGGCAAGGGAATTCCTCTGGTTCCCCTGCCGACGCCCGAGCGGATGGTCCTGATCGGAGTGGCGGTGGTGGCGGCCATTTGGCTGCTGTCAGGGTTTTATATCGTGGATGCGGGGCGGGTGGGCGTCATCCTGCGTTTTGGCAAGTTCCAGGAACTGACCGACCCCGGACCTCACTGGCACCTGCCTTATCCCGTCGAGGCGCAAGCCGTGGGGAGTCCGCTCAATGTGGCGCAGGTGCGTACTGTGGAACTGGGGTATCGGAATACCCTCAAGTCCAAGGTCCTGCATGAGTCCCTCATGCTGACCGATGACGAGAATATCATCGACAACCAGTATGCCATTCAGTACACCATCAAGGATCCCAAGGATTTTCTGTTCAATAACCGCAATCCTGACGGGGCCGTGGTCCAGGCCGCTGAAACTGCCATTCGCGAAGTAGTGGGACGCAGCAAGATGGACTATGTCCTGTATGAAGGACGTTCCCAGATTGCAGCCGAATCGGAAAAATTGATGCAGCAGATCCTCGATCGCTATCATACCGGCATTGCCATCAGCAAGGTCAACATGCAGAATGCCCAGCCTCCCGAACCAGTCCAGGCGGCTTTTGACGATGCCGTCAAAGCCGGACAAGACCGTGACCGACAGAATAACGAAGGGCAGGCCTATGCCAACGATGTCATTCCCCGCGCACGCGGCGCGGCTTCCCGTTTGAACGAAGAAGCCAAGGCTTACGCGCAGCGCGTCGTGGCCCAGGCCGAAGGCGATGCCAGCCGTTTCAATCAGGTGTTGGTGCAGTACCTCAAGGCCCCGGAAGTGACTCGCCAGCGCCTCTACCAGGACATGATGCAACAGGTATTGACCAACACCAGCAAGGTCGTGGCTGACCAGAAATCCGGGACGGGCCTGTTGTATCTTCCTCTGGATAAATTGATCCAGGCCAGTGCCTTGGCCAATCTGGCGGGTTCCGACTCCACTGCGAATGCCGTTCCCCCGACGGGGACGTCTGCTACTCCTCAGGAGACTCCACCCGAAAGTGACTTGCGCGGGCGTGATGCCCTGCGCAATCGAGAGCGGGAGGTTCGGCCATGAGGCAGAATTGGGGCTTGGGCGTCGTTTTCATTGCCGGATTGGGCTTGTTACTTTTGGGGACCCTGTATACGGTCAACCAGATCCAGTATGCAGTGGTTTTTCAACTGGGAGAGGTGGTGGCAGTCCGGACCCAGCCGGGCCTCTACTTCAAATTTCCCCTGGTTCAGAACGTACGTTTGTTCGATAACCGTATCCGCACCCTGGACAACAATGATCCGGAACGGTTCATCACGGCCGAGAAAAAACCCCTGTTGGTGGATTATTTCGTCAAATGGAAGATCGATGATCCCAAACAGTACTACGTGAGTGTGGGCGGCGATGAACAGCGGGCCAAGATTCGCCTGACCCAAACGGTCAATGACGACCTCCGTGCAGCCTTTGCCCAGCGCACGGTGCATGAGGCGGTATCCGGGGACCGTGAATCCATCATGGAGTCCATGCGTCAGCGGGCGGAAAAAGATGCCCAGCAGATTGGGGTGCGTGTCCTGGACGTGCGCATCCGTCGTGTCGAATTGCCGCCGGAGGTGACGGAATCGGTATATCGGCGCATGGAAGCGGAACGTAAACGGGTAGCCAATGAGTTGCGCTCCACCGGTGCGGGTGAAGCAGAAAAGATTCGGGCTGATGCGGATCGACAGCGCGAGGTGATTTTGGCCGACGCTTTCCGCACGGCCCAGGAAATCAAGGGGGGAGGGGATGCCAAAGCGGCGGCCCTCTACAGTGCGGCCTATGGCAAGAACCCGGAGTTCTACGCTTTTTACCGCAGTCTGGAAACCTATAAGCAGGGCTTCAAGAGCAAGGCCGATGTGCTGGTCCTTGACCCTGCGACACCTTTTTTCCGCTATTTCAACTCTCCCACGGGGGCGGGCTCAACGCCCCTCAAGCACTGACCATGGAAGTGTTGCTGAGAACCTTTGCGCTGGTCTTGGTACTGGAGGGGATCCTTCCCTTTCTGGTTCCCGAGCGGTGGCGTCAAACGGTGATCCGGTTGAGCCAGATGAGCGACCGTCAAGTTCGTTCCTTCGGTTTTGGCGCGATCGTGCTGGGGGTTGTCCTGTTTCAATGTGTGGTCTGGATGGCGGGTTAGGCGCCCATTCCGGAAAGGAGAATCATGACCTATCGCTGGCTGTTGCCCGATCATCTCGAAGATTTGTTGCCGGAAGCCGCCTGGCGCCTCGAAGGCGCACGCCGTCTGTTGCTGGATACCCTGCGGGGACGGGGGTATCAACTCGTCATTCCGCCCCTGGTGGAGTTTGTCGAGTCTCTGGCAGTGGAGGAAGGACAGGATCTGGGACCGCTGACCTTTTCTCTGGTCGATCCGCTCTGCGGGCGCCAATTGGGGTTGCGCCCTGACATGACGTTGCAGGCCGCACGCATCGACGCCCATGGCATGAACCATCAGGGGGTCAATCGGTTGTGTTACGCGGGCCCCGTGGTGCATACGCATCCGGAGGCCCCGGCGCGTTCCCGCGAACCTTTTCAGGTCGGGGCAGAACTGTATGGAGTTGCAGGTGTGGAAGGCGACCTCGAGATCTTGAACCTGCTGTTGGCCTGCCTGGAGCAGTTGGGTCTGAATGACGTGCGCGTGGATGTGGGACAGGTGGCCCTGTTCCGGCGGATGGCCGAACAGGCGGGATTGAATCGCAGTCAGACCGCGCAGGTGACCGAGATTTTGCAATATCGGGATGTGCCTTCCTTGAAGCGTTGGGCGCATGCCTTGCCAGCCCCGTGGAATCAGCGTTTTTCCGCTCTGGGTGGGCTCGATGGTCCGCCTGGGCAGGTCCTGGATGCTGTGCGTCAGGCGCTGGCGGGATGGGCGGATCTGGAATCCGTATTGGCCCCGCTCGATGCCGTCCGACAACATCTGCCCACACACACGGCCCTGTCTTTCGATCTGGCGGAGTTGCGCGGTGTCCATTACCATAGTGGACTGGTCTTTGCTGTCTATTGTCCGGGTTTTGCCGAGGCCATAGCGCGCGGGGGGCGGTACGATGATATTGGTGAGAGTTTTGGGCAGGCGCGTCCGGCCGTGGGGTTCAGTCTGGATCTCAAGGCGCTTCTGCCCCGATTGAAAACATTCCAATAAACAAGGGAGCAAGGCGCGCATGGCACGCAATGTGGTGGTGGTGGGAACCCAATGGGGCGATGAGGGCAAGGGCAAGTTGGTGGACTGGCTGACGGATCGGGCTCAGGGGGTCGTGCGTTTTCAGGGAGGGCACAATGCGGGTCATACGCTTGTCATCGGTGGACGAAAAACCATACTCAGTTTGATCCCGGCAGGGATTCTGCGGGATACGGTGACGTGCTACATCGGTAATGGCGTGGTTCTGTCACCGGATGCCCTGATGCGCGAGATTCAGATGCTGGAAACCTCGGGGGTAGATGTCACCTCCCGCCTTCTGATCAGCGAGGCCTGCCCCCTTTTGCTTTCCTACCACGTCGCCATCGACAAGGCGCGCGAGGAAGCGCGGGGAGAGGGTCGCATCGGGACCACGGGACGGGGAATCGGCCCCGCCTATGAAGACAAGGTGGCGCGGCGTGGATTGCGGGTTCAGGACATATTCCACCCTGCCCGTCTCGAGACAAAATTGCGGGAGGTACTGGACTACCATAACTTTGTCCTGACCCGTTATTTTGGGAAGGAAGCACTGGATCTGGAAAAAGTCAAGGATGAGGCTTTCCGCTGGTCCGATCGGCTGCGCCCCCTTGTGACCGACGTGTCGCGACGTTTGCATGACGCACAACGGGCAGGACATAACCTGCTGTTTGAAGGGGCTCAGGGAACCCTCCTGGACATCGATCATGGCACCTATCCCTTTGTGACTTCCAGTAATTGCGTTGCCGGTGCTGCTTCGCCGGGGTGTGGCGTAGGCCCGCAACAACTCGAATATGTGTTGGGGATCACCAAGGCGTATACCACCCGTGTGGGTTCCGGCCCATTTCCTACGGAACTCGATGATGCAGTGGGGCAGCGTCTGGCGACACGCGGACATGAGTTCGGCGCTGTGACGGGACGGGCGCGCCGGACGGGTTGGTTCGATGCCGTGGCTCTCAAACGCGCCATCCAGATCAATGGGGTGTCCGGTCTCTGCGTGACCAAACTGGATGTCATGGATGGGTTGGAAACCGTCCGGATCTGTACCCGTTATCGTCTGGCAGATGGAAAATCCTGCGATATTCTGCCCCTGGGTGCAGAGCTTCTGGAGAGTTGTCAGCCGGTGTACGAGGAAATGCCCGGCTGGAGCGAGTCCACCGTGGGTGTGGAAAACTACGATCAGTTGCCGCTCAATGCGCGCCGTTATCTGGAACGTTTGATCGAGATTTGCGAGGTGCCCATCGATGTGGTATCTACCGGTCCGGATCGGCGCGAAACCATCGTTCTGCGTCACCCCTACGATGCCTGACGGTCAGCCCACCTCTTCTTCGCTCGATCATGAACTGCGCACCCCCCTGGCTGCAATCCAGGGGTTTGTCGCCCTTCTTCAGGAGGGGGGGGTGAACGCTTCCGAGGAACAGGAATACCTCCTGCTGATCGCGCGCTCTGCACAACGGTTGCAGACGTTGCTGGATCAGCATCGGGTCGTTTTGCGCCAGATCCTGACAGAGCAGGTCTGATCGCGTTCAGCGCACCAGACTCAGGGGGGCCCCGGATGAACGGCGGACTTTCGAGATCCAGCAGCGGCGTGCGTGGTCATGGATCTGATCGAAAGGAATCGGTTTGGGAAGGACGGGGATGCCCTTGGGAAACTTCGGGTGTTGTGCCACTTCCTGCGGATCCAGGCCGGTGACCACCAAAATGCTCATGAATGTGAGACTGGGAATGGTGGGTAAGGTATGGAGCATTTCGAATCCATCCATATTGGGCATACGCAGGTCGGTGATGAGCAGGTCGGGGACATGCTGTCCCATCTGAACGAGCGCATCGTAACCGTTACGTGCCGAGCGCAGGTGCGGCTTCATCGACCACTGGCGAGCCTGTGCCAAGTACAATGTACGCAGAGTCTCATCGTCTTCCACGAACAGAATTTCAAAGGGAGCACCTGCTGCGATGCCGGGCAGGTTTTGTTCCCGTTTCGAAACCAGGCTTTCCACGGAGTCCCGGCAGATTCGGCGGTGTCCACCGTGGGTTTTCCATGCCTCGAGAATTCCCTGTTCCACCCAAAGTTGCGCCGTACGCAGAGAAACCCCCAGTCGCTTCGAGGCTTCACGGGTGGTGCAGTAGGATTTCAGAACCTGGTCCTGATGAGACATTGTGCGAATCTCGCCAAAAACCTGCAGACCATTAGGGTCGATATGTTATAGTTCGCTTCGGGAATTTTCCCTCGTTTGCTGGTGCCGAGAAGAGGACTCGAACCTCCACAGTGTTGCCACCGCCAGGACCTGAACCTGGTGCGTCTACCAATTTCGCCATCTCGGCCCTACAAGCCCAAGCATTCTATAGGATCTATAAACTTTGTCAACCGAAAAATCACTCCGTGCCCAGGATCCATTTTTGGAGCGGGAACAAGCCCAATACGACGAGCCCTTGCCCAGTCGGGAATATATCCTGATGATTCTGGAGCGGGAAGGGGTCCCTCTGACCGTGGAGCACCTGGAACGCCTGCTGTCCATCCGGAGCCAGGAACGAGATCCCTTTGGGCGCCGGCTGCGCGCGATGGAACGGGAAGGCCAGTTGATGCGCAATCGCAAGAATGCGCTATGTCTGCCCGCCAAACTGGATTTGGTGCGGGCGCGGGTGGAAGCCCACGCTGAGGGTTATGGCTTTGCGCTACGGGAAGACGACGGACCGGATATCTTTCTCAGTCCCAAGGAAATGACGCGCGTCCTGCATGGCGACCGAATCATGGTCCGTCCGGTGGGAACGGACCATCGGGGACGCCCCGAAGGCGTGATCGTGGAGGTTCTGGAGCACGTCAATACCCATTTGGTGGCCCGCCTTGCCAAGGAGCATGGGGTGCTCTTTGCCGTGGCGGAGAACCGACGCATCCACCAGGACATCTTGGTGGCGCCGGGTCAGGAAGGAGGGGCAGAACCTGGCCAGGTGGTGATGGTGGAATTGCTATCCCAACCCAGCCGGCAGTCCGAGCCGGTGGCCCGGGTTACGGAAATTCTGGGGCGCTACGCCGACTCCGGCATGGAAGTGGAGATTGCCCTGCGCAAGCATGATCTGCCCCATACCTTCGGGCCGGAGGTGGAAGAGTCGGTGGCCCGTCTGCCCCGTACCGTGATGCCGGCCGACCTGGAGGGACGGGAAGATTTGCGCGCTTTGCCCCTGGTCACCATCGATGGGGAGACAGCGCGGGACTTCGACGATGCGGTGTATGCCGAACGTCAGGGTGAAGGATTCCGTCTGGTGGTGGCCATTGCAGACGTGTCGCATTATGTACAGCCGGGGGATGTCCTGGACCAGGAAGCCTACGCCCGGGGCAACAGCGTGTATTTCCCGCGCCGGGTCATCCCCATGCTGCCCGAGGTTCTGAGCAATGGATTATGTTCTCTCAATCCCGAAGTGGATCGTTTGTGCATGGTCTGTGACCTGCAGGTTTCTTCCCAGGGGGAAGTGCAGGGGTATCGTTTCTATCCTGCGGTGATGCACTCCAAAGCACGTTTGACCTATACGGAAGTGGCGGCCATTTTGGCGCATCCTCAGGCTCCCCCACCGGCACGGCGCTCTTTGGTGCCCCATCTGCTGGCTTTGGATGGGGTTTTCCGGGCTTTTCTGATTGCCCGCCAGAAGCGCGGCGCCATTGATTTTTCCAGCGCAGAAACACGCATGATCTTCGATGATTTCGGCAAGATCGAGAGCATCGAACCAGTGGAGCGCAATGATGCCCATCGTTTGATCGAAGAGTGCATGCTGGCGGCCAATGTGTGTGCGGCGGATTTTCTGGACCGGCATCACCATGCTACCCTTCTGCGGATCCATGCGGCTCCCGCTCCCGAGCGTGTCCAGGCGGTACGGGACTTTCTGGGGGAATTTGGTTTGCATTTGCCCGGTGGGGATAAACCCGGCGCTGCAGACTACGCGCAACTGATTCAGCGCATTGCGGGCCGTCCCGACCAGCGCCTGCTCGAAACCGTCCTGCTGCGTTCCTTGCAACAGGCGCAATACAGCCCGGAAAAAATCGGCCATTTTGGATTGGCCTACGAAGCCTACACGCACTTTACCTCGCCGATCCGGCGCTACCCTGATCTGCTGGTGCACCGTGCCATTCGGGCGGTACTGGGCGGGCGTACATATACGCCCCGCACGGCCTGGAAAGATATCGGGATTCACTGCTCCTATACGGAACGACGGGCCGATGAAGCGACGCGCGAGGTGGAGGGCTGGCTCAAGTGCTTCTTCATGAAGGATCGGGTTGGGGAGTTGTTCAATGGCTCCATCAGTTCGGTCACGCACTTCGGGTTGTTCGTGGCATTGGATGAGGTCTATGTGGAAGGATTGGTACACATTTCTGAGCTGGGTTCGGACTATTTTCATCATGATGCGGCCCGCCACCAGTTGCTGGGTGAACGCACGGGTCAGCGTTATCGCCTGGGAGATCGTCTGCGGGTGCGCCTGGTGCGCGTCGACATGGAAACCCTCAAGATCGATTTTGTGCCAGCAGAGGAAGAAATTCCTGCGGGCAAGCCGGCTCGTGCAAAGCGCAAACGCTGAGTGGGAACCGGTAGGGGCCGCCTTTACCCTCTACCCATGGGGTAGAGGGTAAAGGCGGCAGGCTATCATCGACCTTTGGTCGGTCCGAGAGAGTGTGATGTCAAAATTTCAGTTGTTGTACGGTTTTCATGCGTTGACCAGTCGTTTGCGCCACCATCCTGCTTCCATCCATACTTTGTATGTGGATGGCGAGCGTCAGGATGCGCGTCTGCGCGAGTTTCTTGCCCAGGCCACAGCAGCGGGCCATCATCCCCGCATGGTGGCAGGCGAACGGCTTGACCGCATGGCAGGGACCCGTCGTCATCAGGGGGTGGTGGCCGAGGTGAGCCCGATCCATGCGGCTCTCGATCTCGATACTGTGGTGGACGAGGCTGGGGCAGACCTTCTGATCCTGGCCCTGGATGGGATACAGGATCCGCATAACCTGGGTGCCTGTCTGCGTGTGGCCGATGCCATGGGGGTACACGCGGTCGTGGCGCCGCGCGACCGTTCCGTTGCCTTGACGGCCACGGTAGCCAAGGTGGCTTCCGGGGCTGCGGATACCGTGCCCTACCTGACTGTGACCAATCTGGTGCGCACCTTGCGTGATTTGCAGGACCATGGCGTTTGGGTAGTGGGAACGGATGACCAGGCAGAAACGGATCTGGAAGGGGCCGCTGTGGCGCAGCCCATGGTGTGGGTGCTGGGAGCGGAAGGAAGCGGTTTGCGGCGACTGACACGCGAGGCCTGCGATCAGCGGGTGCGCATTCCCATGCTGGGCGCGGTGGAATCGCTCAATGTCTCCGTGGCAGCGGGGATCTGTCTGTATGAAACGCGTCGGCGTCGCCCGCACGGCGCGTCGCATCCCGGTTGATGCGCCGGGGAAAATGAGATAGACTCCACGCTCCCTCAACCCCTTGTCGAAGAAAACGAATTTCTTCGATTGAATCGCCCAAAGCGATTTCATCCATAAGGAGATGTTATGCGGCATTATGAAGTTGTATTTATCGTTCACCCGGATCAAAGCGAACAGGTTTCGGCCATGGTGGAACGTTACCGAGGCCTGATCACCCAGGGCGGCGGAACCATTCACCGTCTCGAAGACTGGGGACGACGTCAATTGGCCTATCCCATCCAGAAAATTCACAAGGCGCACTACGTGTTGATGAACGTGGAGTGCGAACCTGCAGTTCTGACCGAACTGGAAAATGCCTTTCGCTTCAATGACGCGGTGCTACGCCATCTGACCATTCTGATGAAGGATGCGGTGACCACTCCCTCACCCATGTTGCGGGAAGAGAAACGGGCCCCCCGTGAAGATCGTGAAGTGGAGAGTGCGGAAGCCGCGACACCTCGTTGAACCGCAATGTCGTCGTAGTGAGCGGCGCGGTGGTGAAAGTCGAACCCCTGCGTTATACGCCCAGTGGCTTGCCCGTCATCGAAATGGTTCTGCACCATCGCTCGACCCAGCAGGAAGTGGGGCACGAGGTGGTTACGGATTTCGAGATCAGGGTCTGGGTAGCCGGAGACATGGCGCACCGTCTCAGTACACTTTGCGTCGGGCAGCGGTTGGTGTGTCGGGGCTTTTTGGCTCCCCCCAGTCGCCAGAGCCGACAGTTGGTCTTGAGGGCCAACACTTACCAATTGATTGAAGGAAATGGAGATCATGAGAGCAAATAAAAAGGATGCCAAAAAGGATACCCGGGGTGGCAATCGCGGGGGGATGTTCCGCCGCCGCAAATTCTGCCGCTTCACCGTGGAAAAGATCGAATGGGTGGATTACAAGGATGTGGAAATCCTGAAAGATTTTGTCAACGAGAACGGCAAGATCATTCCTGCCCGGATCACCGGCACCAAATCCCGTTTTCAGCGCCAACTCGGTACCGCCATCAAGCGTGCCCGTTTCCTGGCCCTGATGCCCTACACTGACCTGCACTAAGGAGAGGAAAGATAATGGAAATCATCCTCATGGAAAAAGTGGTCAACCTCGGCCAACTGGGCGACATCGTCAAGGTCAAGGAAGGCTACGCGCGTAATTTTCTGATCCCCACGGGCAAGGCCAAGCGCGCCACGACCCACAACAAGGAAGCCTTCGAGGCACGCCGTGCGGAACTGGAAAGGGTCCAGACCGAATTGTTGGCCCAGGCCCAGGCCCGGGTTGAAAAATTGACCGGGCTGCGGGTGCAGATCACCCAGAAAGCCGGAGTCGATGGACGTCTGTTTGGTTCCGTCACCACTCAGGACATCGCCACTGCCCTGCAGGCTCAAGGCTTTGACACCCATAAGTCGGAAGTTCGGTTACCCAATGGTCCGCTCAAGATGATCGGGGATCATGCCGTTGTTTTGGCCCTGCACAGCGATGTGACAGCGGACATTACGGTGGTGGTCGTGGCCGAGTAGTTCTCCCTTCATGGACAGCGCGCTCGATTCCCTGCGGGTTCCGCCTCATAGCATCGAGGCGGAGCAGGCGGTGTTGGGTGGGTTGCTCCTGGATAATCAGGCGTGGGACAAGATCGGCGATTTGATCGCCGATTCCGATTTTTACCGCGAGGATCATCGGCGCATCTACCGTGCCATTCTGCTGCTGCTGGAGCAGAATCGACCTGCGGATCTGTTGACGCTGTCCGACTTGCTGGGCCAACGCCAGGAACTGGAGGGCGCGGGCGGCATGGTCTATCTGGCGGCCATGGCCCAAAATACGCCCAGTGCCGCCAATATTCGGCGCTATGCCGAAATCGTGCGGGAACGTGCTCTGATGCGCAGTCTGGTACAGGCGGGGACAGAAATCACCGAAAGTGCTTTCGCCCCCACGGGACGCTCCGCTCGTGCCCTGCTGGATGAAGCCGAAGCAAAAATCTTCCACATTGCCGAACATGGTTCCCGAGGCGCCCAGGGGTTTCGCCCTCTGAGTACTTCTCTGGCAGAAACCGTCACCCGTATCGATGAACTCTACCGGGCAGGCAACCATGATCCGGTGACCGGGGTCCCCACGGGATTCGTGGATCTGGATAAAATGACGGCCGGTTTGCAGGCCGGGGATCTGGTCATCATCGCCGGACGTCCTTCCATGGGAAAAACCGCCCTGGCACTGAACATGGCAGCGCATGTCGCCCTGGGCCCCAAATTGCCCGTGGGGATTTTCAGCATGGAAATGTCGGCAGGACAGTTGGCCTTGCGTTTGTTGAGCCTGCACGGGCGCATCGATCAGCAAAGTTTGCGTACCGGGCGCATGCAACCCGAGGATTTCAGTCGTTTGACACGGGCTCTGGGGGATTTGAGTCAGGCGCCTCTGGAAATCGACGAATCCGCCGCCTTGAATCCCCTGGACCTGCGGGCAAGGGCACGGCGCTTGCACCGTCAATACGGGGGATTGGGGTTGCTGGTCATCGATTATCTGCAATTGATGTCCAGTTCGGGGGCGGGGGAGAACCGCGCCACGGAAATTTCAGAAATATCCCGCTCCCTCAAAGCCCTGGCCAAGGAACTCAAGGTCCCGGTGATTGCGCTGTCACAGTTGAATCGCAGTCTGGAACAGCGCCCCAACAAGCGTCCGGTCATGTCGGATCTGCGCGAATCCGGCGCCATCGAGCAGGATGCCGATGTGATCCTGTTCATCTACCGGGATGAGGTCTACAACGAGAACAGCCCGGACAAGGGATCGGCGGAAGTCATCATCGGCAAGCAACGCAATGGTCCCATCGGGACGGTGCGTCTGACCTTCCTGAACCATTACACCCGCTTCGAAAACTTCGCCCAGACGTACTCGGGCCGCCCGTTCTGAGCCGACGATGGCCCGCGCCAAAAGTGTCTTCGTCTGTCGGGAATGCGGCGGGGAATCTCCGCGCTGGCAGGGTCAATGTCCGCATTGTCAGGCCTGGAATGCCCTGACCGAGTTTCGGGCCGGAGAAGGAAAGGGGGGCGCACAGCGCTCTTCCCTGACGCCTCCTTCCGTTGTTCAGCCCCTCCATCAGGTCAAGGCCGAATCCTTGCAGCGTTTGTCTTCCGGACTGCCGGAATTCGATCGGGTCCTGGGTGGTGGATTTGTGCCAGGAGGGGTGGTGTTGCTGGGCGGGGATCCGGGGATCGGCAAGTCCACCCTGCTGCTGCAATCCCTGGCCCAGGTAGGAAAACAGCACGGCGTACTGTATGTAACCGGGGAAGAATCGGCAGAGCAGGTGGCAGAGCGGGCGCGTCGTCTGCAACTGTCGGGGGCTGCGGTGGACCTGTTGGCCGAAACGCACCTGCAGGCAGTGGAAGCGGTGATTCGGCAGCGTCAGCCGCAACTGGTGGTCATCGACTCCATACAGACCCTGTACAGTGATGCGCTGGAAGCCGCGCCGGGTTCGGTATCCCAGGTGCGTGACTGTGCGGCCCAGTTGACCCGCCTGGCCAAGAGTGGTGGTCCGGTCATGATCCTGGTGGGGCATGTCACCAAGGAGGGCACTCTGGCCGGCCCGAGGATCCTCGAGCATATGGTGGACACGGTGCTTTATTTCGAGGGAGATGGCAGTTCCAGTTACCGTTTGATTCGCGCGATCAAGAACCGTTTCGGGGCGGTGAATGAGTTGGGGGTCTTTGGGATGACCGAGACAGGTTTGCGCGAAGTCAGCAATCCGTCTGCCCTGTTCATGTCCCGTCATGCCCAACCGGTGCCCGGTTCGTGCGCCACGGTGACCCTGGAAGGCACACGCCCCCTGGTGGTGGAGATTCAGGCGCTGCTGGACGAAAGCCGATTGGGCATTCCGCGCCGACTCACGGTGGGGTTGGAGCAAAACCGGTTGGCCCTGCTTCTGGCGGTGCTGCATCGCCATGCCGGGGTGTCCTGTGGGGATCAGGATGTTTTTGTCAATGCGGTGGCCGGGGTGCGCATCGGTGAACCTGCTGCAGATCTGGCTATCTTGCTGGCCATCGTCTCCAGTTTGCGCAGCCGACCTCTGCCTCCGGGTTGGGTGGTGTTTGGTGAAGTGGGGTTGGCGGGGGAGGTGCGACCCGTCCAGCGTGGCCTGGAGCGTTTGCGGGAAGCTGCGAAATTGGGCTTTGCGGTGGCTCTGATGGCGCGCGCCAACGTCCCCCGGCAGGTACCGGACGGGATTCGTCTCATTGCGGTGGAACGGGTCGAAGAAGCGGTTCAGGCTTTTCGGGAGGGATCGTAATCACTCTCGCACCGGATGATTTCGCCGCTTCGTCCGCGACTGTCCGGACCCAACCAGTACTGGTAATGAGGCATGAGGGATGAAATATTCGGCAGACATTCCGGCAATTCGCCGGGATGAGTGCGATGGCGCATCGGGGATGCGACGGGGCCTGGAATCAGGACATTGAAGCGCAGGTTGGGGTCGTCCCGGTGCTCCTGGGCAAAGAGTTGCGCCAAGGCGATCAGGCTGGCCTGACTCAAGCCGAATCCGCCCCAATAGATCTCTGGGGACAAGCCATGCTGTTCGGCGGTAAACAGAACCGCACCGTCCGGTGCCGCTTCCAGCAGGGGCAGACAGGCGCGCGTGAGCGCGAAGGGCGCGAACAGATTGGTGGTGAAAGCTTTTTCCCAATGATTCAGTCTTTGCTGGGAAAGTCTGCTTAACTTTACGAATTGACTGGCACTATGCAGAATTCCATCGAGTCTGCCCAAGGACTGTTCCAGGGTTGCCGCCAGCGCATCGAAACGAGAATCGTCGGCCTTGGCCAGGTCGAAGGGAAGAATCACCGGTTGGGGGTGTCCGGCGACGACGATATCGTCGTATACCCCATCAAGGCGGGGTTCATTTCGGCCAAGCAGGACCGTGGTGGCCCCCGCGGCCGCCAGCGCGCGTGCAGCATGGCGTCCCAATCCGGAACTGGCACCGGTGATCAGAATGACCCGATCGTTCAATTTCATGGTTGAAGTCTCTCCAATGTTTTCTGTCGCTGCCATTGTAATCCAGCGGGGGGTTCCGCATTTGACGGTCAGTCGGGAACAGGAGTAAGGTTGCCACAGTACAGTGGGCGCCGGGAGGAGTTTTTTGTTACAATGAGATATTATTAAAAACAAATTTAATTTACATTGTAAAGGCCATGGAAAATCGTACGGCTCGTTTGAGCATCCTCATCGATCCCGTCAAGAAGGAAATTTTTGAGGAGATCTGTCGTTTGCATGATCTGACGCCCTCGCAGGTGGTGCGCCAGATGATCCGCGAATTCATCCACCGCCGGGGTTCACCTGACCAAATGGCACGCATGCCGCGCGGCCGCCTGTCGCAGGACTGAACCCATGTCCCTGCTGCCTCTCGATCTCATTGGTCTGATCCTGACAGGGTGGGGAGGACTGGGACTGTTGGGGCTGGTGGTGCCCGCTCGCCTGGGGCGGTGTCTGTTGTTTCCCCTGATCACGGCGTTATCCGTCCTGATGGCAGGGGCAGGGTTTTGGGCCTTGCAGGGAGGGGCACAGACCTTGGTCCTGCCCATGGGTTTGCCGGGTATGCCTTTTCATTTGCGGCTCGATGTGTTGTCGGCATTCTTTCTGACTCTGTTGGGTCTGGCGGGCAGTGGGATCAGTGCTTATGCGACGGGGTATTTCCGGCATATGGCAGAAACTCGAGCAGGGGATTTTCAGCGCCTGATCCTGCTCTATGCGCTTTTTCTCGCCAGCATGGGGATGGTGCTGGTGGCGGATGATGCCTATTTCTTCATGGTGGCCTGGGAAGGCATGGCGCTTTCCTCCTATTTTCTGGTGACGACCGACCATGAGATTCCGGCGATTCGCGAGGCGGGTTTTCTTTATCTCCTGATGGCGCATCTGGGCGCCATTGCCTTGCTGCTGTGTTTTGGCCTGTTACAAAGCGGCGCTGGCGGTGATTATGCTTTTGCCACACTCCGGCACCATTCCTTGACGGGTTTCTGGTCGAGCATGACGTTTCTTCTGGCGCTGATCGGGTTTGGCGCCAAGGCAGG
>JAKBLB010000052.1 GCA_021832305.1 Pseudomonadota bacterium
CATGGGCGGACGCACAGCGGATTGCTGGGCGCCTGGTTCAACGGCCCGGCCGTGCGGCGCGAAGAGCGGGAGATTCGGGAAGGGGCTCAGGAATTGTTGAAATGGGTGGGGTTGCAGGAAATGGCGCACCGGGTGGCCGGTACCCTGTCCTATGGGGCGCAACGACGACTGGAAATTGCCCGTGCCCTGGCCACGAGCCCCCGTCTGCTGGCACTGGATGAACCGGTGGCTGGTATGAATGGGGCAGAACGGGGGCACATGGCCGAGTTGATCCTGCGCATTCGTGCTGCGGGGATTGCCCTGCTGGTCATCGAGCATGATGTGCGCTGGATTGCGCAATTGTGCGAACGCATCACCGTTCTTGATCATGGGCAACGTTTGGCCGAGGGAACGTCTGCGGAAATTCAGGCCAACCCACAAGTCATCGAAGCCTACCTGGGGCATGGGTCCCATGGCTGAGCCTGTTCTGGATGTACGCGATTTGGCGGTGCATTACGGGGGGATCGAAGCCGTCCGTGACTTTTCCCTGCAACTCGAAGAGGGGGAAAAGGTTGCATTGATCGGGGCCAATGGCGCGGGCAAGAGCAGTACCCTGAAGGCTCTGGCCGGGGTGGTACCTTTCGCGCAGGGAAGTCTGAGGTTCGACGGCATGGACTGGACCCGCCGACCGGCCTGGCAACGGGCGCGCGCCGGCCTGATTCTGGTTCCTGAAGGGCGAGGGGTCTTCCCGCGTTTGTCCATCGTGGAAAACTTGCAGATGGGGCAGATGGGACATTCCGACCCGGTGGCGCTGGAGAAGGTCTACGCGCGTTTCCCTCGTCTATATGAACGACGGACCCAGGCTGCGGGTACACTCTCGGGTGGGGAGCAGCAGTTGCTGGCCCTGGGGCGAGCACTGCTGGCCCGACCCCGCCTTCTGATGCTGGACGAACCCAGCATGGGGCTGGCCCCCCAGCGGGTGGATGAGGTTTTCGAGGTCATTGCGGAAATGGTACAGGCCGGGACGACCTTGCTGCTGGTGGAGCAGAATGCCCGGCGAGCCCTGGAACTGTGTGATCGGGCTCTGATCCTGGAGTCGGGGCGTGTGGTGTTTTCTGACCGTGCGGCGGTCTGTTTGGCCAGTCCTGCATTGCGGGCAGCCTATCTGGGAGAATGAATGTCGTTTCTACGCCGATATTACTGGGGAATTCTGGGGCTGGTACTGGCTTCCTACGGGCTGTCCCTGTTGCACGCCTATGTCGGTGAAGAGGCCAACTACACCATCATGTCCATGGAAATGTGGCAGCGCCAGATTTTTCGTAGTGTGGTGTCGCTGGGCGGCGTAGGCGGACGTCCCCCGCTGTATAACTGGGCGATGATTCCCCTGGCACACTGGGTGGTGGGTTGGCCTCGGATATTGCTGGCAGCGCGCCTGGTGACCCTGGGGGCGACTCTGGGTACCGCCCTGATTCTGGCCGGGTGGGCGCGCGCCCTTTGGCCAGGGGTGGGTGCGGGGAAAGTAGCCGGGTTGCTTTATCTGGTGACTGCTGATGTCCTGTTTTACCGAGGTTGGTTGGCCTATGCGGACCCTCTTTTCGCATTTTTCATGGTGTTGTCGGCTTTTTTGTTATGGAACGCGGTGCAGCGGCGCAGTTTGCTCTGTCTTTTCCTGTCATTGTTGGCGATTTTTGCTTCCTATCTGACCAAGGTGATGACGGCCTATGCTTATTATGGCGGCATCTGGCTGGTTCTGCTCGGTCAGCGCTCCAGTCGGGCGTTCCTGTGGTCCCGTCAGGCGATGGGCGTTTACATTCTGGGCTTGTTGCCCATGGGACTCTGGCTGGGAACCGTGGGGCACCAGGATACCCAGCAGGTGACCGGGCAATTGGCCGATGTGAGCGATAAACTGTTGTCCGCCGATGCGTTGGGGACCTGGCTCCTGAAACTGGGCGAATTCCCGCTTTCGATCCTGGCGGGGCTTCTGCCTTCTTCACTGTGGGCGCTCCGGGGGCTGGTCTCACAGCATCGACAGGGCATTCCCTGGCCTCTTCCGGTCAAATCATTGGCCGGCATGGCACTGCTCAATTTTCTCCCCTACTGGATTGCGCCACACAGTGCCCCACGCTACGTTTTACCCGAGTATGGTCTGGTGGTGTTGGTGGCGACGTATTACCTGACCCACGAACCTGCCTTGTTTCAGAACGGAATCCTGCGTCCGGAACGCTGGGTGGTGGGTCTGGTTCTGCTGGGACTCGGCATTTCTGCGGTGGGGTACCCCCTCTATCAACAGCGTGTGCGCGGGGACGACTATGCGCGTATGGCAAGCCAGGTCGAGGCGCTGGCGGGCCCCTATCCCATTTATACTTTGAACTGGTCCTCGGTGGGATTGTCCGTGGTGGCGCTCATCGACAGCCGGCATTTTGATCGACCGGCCATTGTCAGTCCCCCTTCCTGTCTTACAGACGGGCTGGTCATTGCTTATACCTCTCATGATCTGCCGGGTGATGGATGGGCTGAACTCGAGGGGCAGTCAGAGCAACTGGTCCTGATCTGTCGGGGGAAAGTTTGTGCGGCCCCGTTCTTTCATTTAGGGAGACCATGATGGCAGTGGATCTGGC
>JAKBLB010000053.1 GCA_021832305.1 Pseudomonadota bacterium
ACCGCCGGAGGCGTTAAAAGCTTTTCTTAAAGTTAAAAACGCGCGCGCGCGTTACGGTTTTGCAAACCAGCGCCATTATTGAGTTTTCGGTGGGTTCCGGTGGGTGAAACACCGTGCCTTCGGTGGGTGAAACACCGTGCCCATCCACAGGAAAAGGTGGGTGAAACACCGTGCCCATCCACAGGCACGCCCCTTTTGAGTGGGTGAAACACCGTGCCTTCGGTGGGTGAAATCACGATAATTCGGTGGCGGTGGGTGAAACACCGATAGAGGGCGTGTACACGCCTCTGAATGACCGGCATCATGACCGGCCGACAATACCTGCAAGCAACTTCTTGGCGTCTCTGGTATGGAAGGTCACGGTGTCGTTATCGTTGAGGACAAGGCGGTACTCGGGCAGGCTGTTGTCGGCCTCGATGGCACGCACGGCCCGCCGAAACTCCTTGAGGGTGGATTTGCTACCGGCCTTGGCCTGTAGCAGCTCAAGGCCGATCTTCCATTGCGCTTGGTGGCCGCAGTGCTTGCGGGCTAGCTCGTAGAGCCGCCGCGCCATGGGCTTGCGTAGCCGGAAATAGTCTGGGTGGATGGACAGGATCTCGTACGCCTGGATGGCGTTGTAAAGCCATTCGGAGAGGGTCACGTCAACAGCGATCATGCGCTCATCGCCTTGCGACTTCTCCACGATCCTGACGCGCTCAAGGATGCCGAAGTTATCTGTCACGCGCTGGCCGCCCGTCCTGATGTCTGTCTTGATGCGCGTGCCCGCCAGACGGTCAAATGACTCTTGCAAGCGGCGATAGTCGTCGCCGCCAACCCCTCGATTGGTAGTCACCAAGTAGTCGTAGACCGTGAAGCGCACAGTGCGGTTTTTCGCGTCATCGCGGCCACGGTTCAGTCCTTCGGTCATCTGCGATACCACATAGATCAACACGTCCTTGTCGTGCTGCGTGGCGCGGCCGAGCACGGACGGCATGACCCGCACGGACTTGTTACCGTCGCGGCTCGTCCATTCCCAAATACTCAAGTCTGGCTTGGTCGCTAGAGTGAAGATCGGCGCCTCCATGCTCGCGCCATCATCCTTCAAGGCGTAGTCGAACAGGTCGGCCAGGAAGAAATCGCGGTTCGGATGACGAATCTTGACCAGCCCGCCCATTGCATGGTTATCGGTCGTCGGCGCGGCAGCGCGGGCCTCGGCGCGTTGCCGATCCTTGAGGGCCTTAACTTGATCCTCGATAGCCGCATCTAGCCCGGCGCGCGGCGCCTGTAACGCGGCCAGGTAGTCGCGCACAGCGCGAACCTCTGGACTATCGAGGTTGTCCGGCCTGGCGATGCGCGCCAACTCACGATTGGCCGCCACGATTCGCTCGGACAGTGTGCGGTGCGCGTCGCGCAAGGCGTCCAGGCTATCAAGCGGGATATGCTCGGTCGGCATGTCCCAGTTTTCGATTGCGTCGTCCTCGAAAACGCCCAAGACCTCGGCGCGGTCCTGGGCGATGGGCGCGGCATCGTCAAGCGACAATTCCGCTTGTCCAGCCTTCTCGCCGCCTGGCTTGGCGCTGTTCCGCGCCCGCACGGCCTGGCTCAAGCGGGCCAACGATGCGGCCAGAGCATCGTCCAGGTGCACGGGGCCGTCGATTTTCTTTTTGGTGCCACCCATAGACGCCTCAAATGCGCGAATGCGCTAATGTGCAAACACTCAATTACTCATCTCTCCGGAAGCTGGGCGACGTACTCCGTTAGTAGCTCCTTGATGGTCTTGCCCTGCCTAGTTGCGTAGATTTTCAGTTTCGTATGCTGGTCGGCTGGAAGCTCGAAATTCACACGCTTCATGGCGGTGTCGTCGGCCAGGCTGGCGAGGGTTGCGGCCCGGCTCTTGGTGGCGCTCGGCCGCCCGGCGGTCAGGGTTACTTGTTTACTCATTGGTGTAAATCCTCAAATGTTTAAATGAGTTTTTGTTTTAGCTCGGCCGCAAGAGCGCGCACTTCCGCCGCCGCGTCGCCTGCCGGTTCCGTGTCCATAACTGTCGTCCCTGCCGCAGCGGTGCTGGGATAGCTCACGCGCTGCGTGATACGCGACTCCAAGATGGGCAGGCCATAGCCCGCCAGGGCCTCGGCGATTTCCGAGCCGATGCGGGTCCCTTTGATCGCCCGCGACACCACAAAAGCCGCCTGCAGTTTGCCGTCCGTGACCTCGATGCGCTGCTTCACCAGCTCCACCAGGTCAGCGGTCGCCCAAATGTCGTAGGGGCTTGGTTGAACTGGGATCAGGACGAACGAGGCGGCCTTGATCGCGGACACGGCTAGGTCGGCCGCCTGGGGCGCTCCGTCGATGACCACGAAATCCTTACGAGCGATGTTCTTGATGTCCCGTTCGATAGTCGGCCGGTCGATGCCTACAACTGTCAAGGGTTGATCCTCGCGCACAGCAGCCCAATCGCGGGCGCTGCCCTGCGGATCGGAATCGACCAGCAAAACGTCTGCGCCCTCGATCTGCAAGGCGCGGGCAAGGTGGGTGGCGATGGTCGTCTTACCGGACCCGCCTTTCTGGTTCAATACGGCGATGACGAGCATGCGCACTCCTTTGTGCAAAT
>JAKBLB010000010.1 GCA_021832305.1 Pseudomonadota bacterium
CTTCCGCCCGAGGCTTTCGAACTCCTGAATCTGAACGCCCAGGCGGTACTGGTGGATGTTCGTACGCAAGCGGAGTGGGACTGGGTCGGATCCGTGCCCGGAGCGGTGCATGTGGAATGGCAGTCTTATCCCATGGGCGTGCGCAACGAATCGTTTCTGGATACTTTGCGTGAACGGGTTCCTGAAGAGGCGCTGGTGCTCTTTTTGTGCCGTTCCGGTGCCCGGTCCCACGCAGCGGCGGAGGTGGCTACTTCCGTGGGCTGGACGGGATGCTACAACATTCTTCAGGGTTTCGAGGGGGATCGCGACCCGCAGGGGCACCGCGGTCATCTGAATGGATGGCAGGCTGCCGGGTTGCCCTGGAAACAGAGTTGATGGATCGGTACGGGGTGATCGGACACCCGATTCGGCACAGCCGTTCTCCCGCCATTCATCGAGATTTTGCCCTTCTGACGGGACAGTCTCTCAGTTATGAGCGGATCGAAGGAACACTGGAGGGTTTTGAAGGCGAGGTTACCCGCTTCTTTGCGGCGGGAGGACTGGGTTTGAATGTGACCCTGCCCTTCAAGGAGCGCGCCTTCGCCTTGGCGGCGCAGAGATCGCCGCGCGCTCAGGTGGCGCGTGCGGCCAACACCCTGGGGATGACGACCGAGGGGACGCTTTGGGCCGACAATACGGATGGTGAGGGGTTGGTTCGCGATATGACCCTGAATCTGGGCGTGACCCTCGCGGGTTCACGGGTGCTGGTTCTGGGTGCGGGAGGGGCTGCACGGGGCATCGTGCAGCCCTTGCTGAAGGCGGGGATCGCGCAACTGGATATCGCCAACCGGACCTTGATGCGGGCGCAGACCCTGGTCCGCGAACTGGAGTCGGTTTCCAGCGAAGTTCCCTGCCATGCGTTTTCCTGGAGCGAGATACCTGGGCACCTTTATGAAGTGGTCATCAATGCCACGTCTACGGCGGTGGCAGGCGATATGCCCTCACTCCCGGCAGCGTTATTCGACCAGAGAACCCTGGCTTATGATCTGGGCTACGGCAAAGGTACGACCCCGTTTCTGGAACTGGCCAGGCAGGCAGGAGCAGGCCGGACGGAGGATGGATTGGGGATGCTGGTGGAACAGGCTGCCGAATCCTTCTATTTGTGGCGCGGCATACGTCCCCCCGGCGCAGAGGTATTACGCGCGCTGCGCGCCGCATGTCACTGAACGGGGCGCTTCTGGCTGGGCGCAAGGGATTTGTGGCCTGGATCTGGCTCGGGATGAAGTGGATCCTGCTGATGGGTTTCCTGTGGGAAACCTTCATTTTTGCACAGGTTTTATGGTGGCGGACCCATAACCCTGATCAGACGTCATTCATGCGTGCGCGCGCCGCCTCTCTCCAGTCTCAACGGCGCCCTCCCCTCTTCCCCCATCCCTGGGTTCCTTACCAGGGGATTCCAAACACCCTGAAGCAGGCGGTGGTGGCGGCCGAGGACAGTCACTTCATGGCCCACCACGGGTTCGATTGGGAAGGCATCCGACAGGCGTACCAACGAGATTTGAAACATCACCGGTTCGTGGCAGGCGGGTCCACCCTGACCCAGCAACTGGCCAAGAACCTGTTTTTGTCCGAACAGAGAAGTTTATGGCGCAAGGGCCAGGAAGCGCTGATCACGGTGATGCTTGAAGCGACCTGGAGCAAGCGGCGCATTCTTGAGGTTTACCTCAATACCATCGAGTGGGGAGATGGCATCTTTGGGTGTGCCGCCGCCGCTCAGCACTATTTTCATGAGCCGGTCCGGGACTTGACGCCCGCGCAGTCCGCGCGTCTGGCTTCCATGATCTCCCGTCCGCGCTTCTATGAGGGTCATGGCAATAGCCTTCGTTTACAGGACAAGACCGACCGGATCGAGAACCGCAGAAGTCAGGTGGCGATTCCCGATTAGGCACGGCGGTCTCCCCCCTCAAGTCATGGGTTTGATCAGGGGAGGAAGGGTTTTGGGGGTACGAGGGCGACGAGGCGCTTTGGGGGAAGATACGGCGCTGGTGTCTGGAGAAACAATGGGCGGTTGCGCGGGCGCTGCGCGTTTTCTGCGCGCGGCAGGGACCGGTGGGACGGAAGGAGCTTTTTTGACAGGAGTTCGGCGTGTCTTGCGCTCGGCCAGCGGTGGCGTGGCAACTTCCACGGGTGCAGAAACCCGCCGAGCGCGCTTGGCGGGGGGGGTGACACTATTTTCGGGGAGTGAAGGCGTTTCCTTGCGGCGGCGGGGCTTCGCGGCAGAGGGGCTGGGCAGGGCCTCTGCAGATTTCTTCTTCCGGGGGGAAGGAGAAGGCTTGGCGGGGGCCGTGACTTCGGCGGGGGTGAATTCCTCGGAGACGGTATCGACCAGAGTGACTACCGCCGCGACATCCCCGAGTTCCTGCGCGGCCTTGCGCGCTTTTTTCTCGGCCTTCCTGGCTTTCTTGCCGGATTTCTTTTCCGCTTTTTTGGTTTTCTTACCTTTTTTCTCTTTCTCGATTTCTGGACCGCCCTGGGATTTTTCCTTTTTCGCGGCTTTTTTCTTACTCTTTTTGAGTTCCAAAAGGACTTCGGACTCGGGGGACTGCAGAGCGGATGAGGATTTCTTTGCGGTGACCATGACGAACCCCTGCACGAGAAGTGTGGAGGTCATTGTAGGCCGAATTCTTCCTTTCGTACAGAGGCGAACAAGGAGGGGCGTGACTCAGGGCAATTCATGCTGGATCAAGTCTGCGTAGGTTTCCCGGCGGCGGATCACCGTGGTCAGGGATCCATTGACCAGTACCTCGGGGAGGAGTGGACGGGCATTGTAGCGAGAAGACATGGAGGCCCCATAGGCGCCGCAGGAAAGAATGGCCAGCAGGTCACCCGCCTGTACATCGAGTACGCGTTCTGTGCCCAGCACATCGGTGGATTCGCAGACGGGACCCACGATATCCACCTTCTGATCCGTTTTTCGGGGCGCATCGACGGGAACGATTTCATGCCAGGCCTGATAGAGGGAGGGACGCATCAGATCGTTCATGCCGGCATCGACGATCACCAATTGACGTTCCGGAATGCTTTTCAGGTACTCCACGCGCGTCAGGAGCAGGCCGGCATTGCCGACGATGCGTCGTCCGGGTTCAAAGAGCAGGCGTCCCCGGAACTGACTGAAACGCGGTTTCAATGCGCTCGCATAGTCGGACAGGGAGAGAGGGTTTTCATCCCGGTAACAAATGCCTACGCCACCCCCAAGATCGATGTGTTCCAAATGAATGTCTTCTTCGGCGAGTTGGTGCACGAGGTCGAGAATTTTATCGGTGGCTTCAAGAAAAGGTTCCAGCGTGGTGATCTGGGATCCGATATGACAGTCGATACCGACGATTTTCAGGTGAGGAAGTTTCTTCGCCTCCCGATACAGGGCCAGTGCATCGGTCGCGGGCACACCGAATTTGCTGGTACGCAATCCTGTGGCGATGTATGGGTGGGTCCGTGCATCGACCTCCGGATTGACCCTCAGGGAGACGGGCGCAGTCACCGCCAACCGGGTAGCGCGTTCGGACAGTCGCCGGAGTTCGGCGGCGGATTCCACGTTGAAACAGAGGATCCCGGCCATCAATGCTTCATCGATCTCCTGCCGGGACTTGGCGACCCCTGAAAATACGATGCGGCGCGGGTCTCCACCGGCTTGCAACACGCGGAACAACTCTCCTCCGGACACGATATCGAAACCGGCACCCTGCGCGGCGAGGAGGCGCAGAAGAGACAGATTGGCATTGGCCTTGACGGCGTAGCAGACGAGGGTATCCAAGGATTGAAAGGCGTCCCGGTACTCCTGATAAGACTGGAGCAGGACGGATTGGGAATACACATAGCAGGGGGTCCCATAGCGTTCGGCGACCTCGTTCAAGGAAACCGACTCCAGCATCAGGGTGCCATCGGTGGGCGAACGGTATGGGCCAAAAACGGTGAGAGGTCGGGACATGGCGGTCTGCGTCAAGGAGAAGTTTGAGGGGGGACAGGATTGGTGGAAGAAGAGGGCGAAGTTCCCGAAGGTGCCGGAGCAGGCGCTGGCACGGTGGCTGAAACCGGCGTTTCTCCAGGAGGCAGAAAGAGCCCACCCTTGAGTCCACATCCCGACAGGGACAGGCACAGCAGGCCGCACCATGTCCAGAACCCCGAACGCACTCCCCTTGCGCGGGGATGGAAGTTACTCACCCCCATGATCCCAGCGCTGCCGTGCTTCCTGAAGGGCGGAACGGACCCGGGCAGGGGCCGTTCCGCCAGGAATGTCGCGACTGGCGACCGAACCTTCCAAAGTCAGCACCTCATGGACGTCGGATTCGATGGTGGAAGAAAAGGTTTGGAGCGTGGTCAGGGGCAGATCAGCCAGATCACAGCCTTCGGATTCAGCATGACGTACGGCACGCGCCACAACTTCGTGGGCATCCCGAAAGGGGGTCCCTTTTTTGACCAGATAATCGGCCAGATCGGTGGCAGTGGAAAATCCTTCCTGCGCTGCCTGACGCAAGGCGGCTTCATTGACCTGCACATCGCCCATCATTTCAGCATAGACGATCAGGGTTTGAGACAGCGTTTCCACGGTATCGAAGAGCGGCTCCTTATCCTCCTGATTGTCCTTGTTGTAAGCCAGAGGTTGTCCTTTCATGAGGACCAGCAAGCCCATGAGATGCCCGATGACGCGTCCGGATTTGCCGCGCACCAGTTCAGGCACGTCAGGGTTGCGTTTTTGGGGCATGATCGAGGAACCCGTGCAGAAGGCATCGCCGATCCGGACGAAATTGAAGCGTGGGCTCATCCACAGGATCAGTTCTTCGGACAGACGGGACAGATGGACCATCAGCAAGGAAGCTGCGGCACAATATTCGATGGCGAAGTCGCGGTCGGAAACGGCATCCAGAGAGTTGCGACAGAGACCTTCGAATCCCAGTAACTCGGCGACCCGTTCGCGTCGGATGGGATAGCTGGTCCCCGCCAGGGCTGCGGCACCCAGGGGAAGCTGGTTGACCCGTTGGCGGCAGTCTGTCAGACGTTGGCGATCCCGCCCCAGCATTTCCACATAGGCCAGCAGATGGTGGGCAAAGGAGACGGGTTGTGCCACCTGCAAATGCGTAAACCCGGGCATGAGCGTGTCCACATGCCCTTCTGCCAGACAGATCAGGGCGCACTGAAGGGTGCGCAGTTGAATCTGGTGCTGATCGATGGCGGCCCGCAGATAGAGGCGGATGTCGGTGGCCACTTGATCGTTGCGCGAGCGTCCGGTATGAAGGCGTTTGCCTGCATCTCCCACCAGTTGGGTGAGTCGTTTTTCGATATTGAGGTGGACGTCCTCATCGTCCAAAGTCCAGGGAAACCGATCCTGTTCCACTTCCTGGCGAATCACCGCCAAACCCTGCCGAATGGCAGAAAAATCGTCTTCCGTCAGGATGCCGACCTCGCACAACATCTGGGCATGAGCCAGAGAGCCCTGAATATCATAGGTCGCCAGTCGTTTGTCGAAAAGCACCGATGCCGTGTAACGCTTGACGGTTTCGGCGACGGGGACACTGAAACGTCCGGACCAGGATTTTGGAGTGTCGGAAGAAGTCATCAAAGGCTCGAACAGAAGGTAACCGTCCCATTATAAATCAGACCGCCCCCTTTACCTATCAAACGGGTAGGATCAAATAGGAAAAACCCCCTTCAGACATGGTCTGAAGGGGGTTTGGCGCAACACTCCGGAATGAAACACCGGAGAGAACGACAGGGAAATTACATGTCCATGCCGCCCATGCCACCCATACCGCCCATTCCTCCGCCGGGCATGGGGGATTCTTCCTTGGGCAATTCCGCCACCATGCAATCGGTGGTCAGCATCAAACCGGCAATGCTGGCCGCATTTTGCAAGGCAAAACGGGTGACTTTGGTAGGATCGACCACGCCCATGGCAACCAGATCGCCATACTCTCCGGTTTGAGCGTTGTAACCGAAATTTCCCTTACCTTCCATGACCTTGTTGACCACCACGGAAGGCTCATCGCCGCAATTGGCAACGATCTGGCGCAGGGGTTCTTCAATGGCACGTTCCACGATCTTGATGCCGGCATCCTGATCGGCGTTGTCGCCCTTGAGCGCGGTCAGGGTGGAACGGGCACGCAACAGCGCCACTCCGCCCCCGGGAACGATCCCTTCTTCCACTGCTGCACGGGTGGCGTGCAGAGCATCTTCCACGCGCGCCTTCTTTTCCTTCATTTCCACTTCAGTGGCGGCACCCACCTTGATGACTGCAACGCCACCAGCCAACTTGGCTACGCGTTCCTGCAACTTTTCCCGATCGTAGTCGCTGCTGGCTTCTTCGATCTGCTTGCGAATCTGGGTCACGCGGCCCTTGATGGCCTCTTCGTTTCCGGCGCCATCGATGACCGTGGTTTCTTCCTTGCCCACTTCAATGCGTTTGGCACGGCCCAGTTCATTCAATGTCACTTTTTCCAGAGACAAGCCGACTTCTTCTGCAATCACGGTTCCACCGGTCAGGATGGCGATATCTTCCAGCATGGCCTTGCGCCGGTCACCAAACCCTGGAGCCTTGACGGCGGTGGTTTTGAGAATGCCGCGGATGTTGTTGACGACCAGAGTGGCCAGAGCCTCCCCTTCCACATCTTCGGCGATGATCAGGAGCGGACGGCCGGACTTGGCCACTTGCTCCAGTACGGGCAGCAGATCGCGGATGTTGGAGATCTTCTTGTCGTGCAGGAGCACGTAGGGATCTTCCAGCAAGGCGATTTGACGGTCCTGATTGTTGACAAAGTAGGGAGAGAGGTAGCCGCGGTCGAATTGCATGCCTTCCACGACTTCCAATTCATTTTGCAGACCGGAACCATCTTCCACGGTGATGACGCCTTCCTTGCCCACCTTGTCCATGGCTTGGGAAATGATCTCGCCGATGGAATGGTCGGCGTTGGCGGAAATGGAACCCACCTGGGCGATTTCGGTATTGGTGGTACAGGGCTTGGAGAGCTTTTTCAACTCTTCCACGATGCCCACGACCGCACGGTCGATCCCGCGCTTCAGATCCATGGGATTCATGCCGGCGGCCACGAACTTCATGCCTTCCTTGACAATGGACTGGGCCAGGACGGTGGCGGTGGTGGTGCCATCGCCTGCGACATCGGAGGTTTTGGAAGCCACTTCCTTGACCATCTGGGCACCCATGTTTTCAAACTTGTCTTTCAGTTCGATTTCCTTGGCGACGGATACGCCATCCTTGGTGATGGTGGGAGCGCCGAAGGAACGCTCGAGTACGACATTCCGGCCTTTGGGTCCGAGGGTGACCTTGACCGCATCGGCCAGCACATTGACACCCACGACCATCTTGGCGCGGGCACTATCATGAAAACGGACTTCTTTAGCTGACATCTTGAGACTCCTGAATTTAATGGGGCGGACCCAGAGGATCCAACCGACTCGATTGAAAATGGGGAGGCTTAGGCCTCGACGACACCCATGACATCTTCTTCACGCATGACCAGCAGTTCCTCGCCGTCCACCTTGACGGCTTGGCCTGAGTATTTGCCAAATAGAACACGGTCGCCCACTTTGAGTTCGAGGGCGCGCAAGGTACCATCTTCCAGAATCTTGCCTTTGCCCACGGCCAATACTTCACCTTGATCGGGTTTTTCTGCAGCGGAATCCGGAATGACGATGCCAGAAGCGGTCTTGCGTTCTTCTTCGAGGCGTTTGACAATCACACGGTCATGCAAGGGACGAATTTTCATACGACGATTCTCCATGTTGAGAAAATAATTGAGGCAGGATTAGCACTCGTCAAGTGCGAGTGCTAACAGTGTATGGGCGTCTTCGAAGGTTTTCAAGGGGAAGGGTATAAAAATCCTCCAAAACCCGGCGGTCTTCGGAAGATCTTTATATCCAATTGAGTAAAAACGAAATTATAAATAAATTTGGCAGGCTTGTCTGGGGAATGTGGATCCTGGCCTTGGGTGGGATATCCTGCGCTGGCCCTGAGCCCTCTTCCACCGCTTCTCAGGAACTTCCTCAAACCCTGCGTCAGGCACTGGCCCAGGCCGGGGTTCCGGCTTCAGAGATTTCGGTCGTGGTCTGGGGTATCAACGAACCCCGTCCCCGCCTGGCTTGGGAGGCTCAAACGCCCCGCAATCCAGCCTCCGTCATGAAATTGGTGACGACCTTGGCGGCCCTGGAAAATTGGGGCCCTGCCAAAACATGGCGCACGGAAGTTCGCGTGCCTCGTTTGGAGGCACAGAGGGGACAGGGACCCTTCGGAGTGATCGGAGTGGGAGATCCGGGACTGACGCTGGAACGTTGGCAGGAACTTTGGCGTCAAGTGTATCAACAGGGGGTCCACCAACTGTCGGGACCGGTTCGTTTCGATCAGAGTGGGTTTGTCTCCCCGGAGTCATCCCCTGAAACATTTGATCAGGAAGGTTTTCGAGCCTACAACGTCGTTCCCCGTGCCTTGCAGGTGGGACAGCAGACCCAGTGGTGGTTCATTCGTCCCGGGGAGCGGGCTGGCGAGCCGCTCCGGATCTGGCCGGAATTCCCTTTTCCCCGGATCATGCTGCGCAACCGGACCCACACCGTCAGCGGCCCCTGCCCTGCCCTGTGGCGTTCGGGTTTGCGCTATGCCATTCGCGCCAAATTTCCCGGAAAGGCGCCGATCTCTCATCCCGATAACCGCCTGGATACCGGGGTGATTCTGGAGTTGACGGGGACCATGCCACAGGATTGCGGTGTTCAGGTCATGGGTTTTTCCTTGCTCACCAATCCCGCCTATCTCGATTCCTCCTTCCGGACCTTGTGGCACGAGTTGGGAGGAACGTTTACGGGGACCCTGGAGCAGGGTGCCGTGCCCAGTGACTGGCCCGTGCTGGCGTCCAGCGAATCTCCCGCTTTGATCGAGTTGCTCCTGCAAATGAACAAGAACAGCAATAACGTGGTGGCACGAACCCTGTTGCTCGATCTGGCGATGAGCGGATCGAATGCCGCCAACGCGGCGACGGAGTCGGGCGGTCGAGCCAAAGTCTTTCAGATTCTGGCGGAGCGAGGGTTGGATTTTCCTGAAATGGTGCTGGAGAATGGTGCCGGGTTATCGCGCAAGGCGCGTATTTCTGCGGAACACCTGGCGCGTTTGCTCCTCTGGATGCAGGAGAAAAGTCTTTATGGGAATGAATTCATGGCCACCCTGCCGCTGGTGAACGTGGATGGAACGCTGCGTCATTCCTTTGATGATCCACGATTGCACGCCCGCTTTCATCTCAAGAGCGGTACGTTGGACGGCGTAAAAGCCCTGGCGGGTTACGGGCTGGATGCGCAAGACCATTGGGTGGCGGTAGTCTTTCTGGCCAACGGAACAGGGGCAGAAAGTACGGTAGCGGTTCAGGAAGCCTTGCTCCGCTGGATCCGTACTGAATCAAAAATACCACAGTCCGGCACTGTTTCGGATACAAGGGTATTGTCTGAACCAAACCCCTTGCGCTAACATGGAAAGTGTAGAAGTATCACTGGGGGATGGCGTCCGCCATCGGGAGAGATCGTCATGAAAAAGGGTATGCAGGGAGTGGGTGTGCTCCTCCTCATGATGCAATCGGCTTTGGCTCAGGAGCAGGGAAATGGCTGGTTTTCCGGGATCAGTGCCTTGCCCTTTTCGGTGCAATGGAATACGGAACTGGCTCCGGAAGGGAGTGCATTGTCCAGTCATATGCGCAGTGAAGGATTGGGGGGTTCGGAGACTTCCGGGCTTTCCCGCAGTTGGGTCCTGGGCGGTACGGGAACCCTGCCTTTGGGAGACCGCCTGGCCCTGACGGGAAGTCTGGCAACCATTCGCAATCAAGGAATGGGCAGCGCTGCCAATACGTCGACGGTGGGATTGTATGATGCCTTGCCTTACAACATGACAGGCCTGGGGATGCATTACGATCTCAGTCAGCGTTTGCGCTTTCAAGGGGGTTGGGATCACTACCAGTTGAATTACAACCGGATCAACGGCAATTCCAACATCGATTTGTTGTCGCTGGGGCTGCGTTACGGATTTTGAAGCAAATGTCACGCGTCCTCGGGGGCGGGCGTGATCGTCGTCTTTACCGCATGGCGTAGGATAAGAAAATTCCTCCAAAGATGGTGGCGCCAAACCAGGTGTTGTGCAGAAAAGCGCGCAGACACTGGGCGCGTGCGCGGGTGCGGATCAAGGTGTAATGAAAACTGGCCACGCCTGCTGCGCCGCATAGTCCCCCATAAAAAAATACGCCCAAATGAAAGTGCCAGCCTGTCCAGCCTAGCAGGAGCAGGCAAAGTCCGTAGAACATCATGATCAGGATCACGTCCCGGTCCCCGAAGAGGAGCGCCGTGGAATGAATTCCCAGGGGACGATCGTCTTCCCGATCCACCATGGCGTATTCGGTGTCGTAGGCCAGAGTCCAGCAGGTGTTGGCCAGCAGCAGTACCCAGGCGGAACCGGGCACCTGACCGAGTTCGGCCGCGAAAGCCATGGGGATGCCGAAACCAAAGGCAATGCCCAGATAGGCTTGAGGGAGAGGAAAAAATCGTTTGGTCAGAGGGTAACTGGCGGCCAGAAAAAGAGCGGGTAGGGAAAGTAGCAGGGTCAGCGTATTGCGGGTCAGAACCAGGGCAAAGGCACACAGACTCAGGAGAAGCGCCAGCACGAGGGCTTCCTTGACACTGACTTCCCCGCTGGCCAAAGGACGCAAACGGGTTCGGGCAACATGGGGATCCACCTTGCGGTCTGCAATATCATTCATGACACAGCCAGCTGAGCGCATCAGCAGGGTCCCGAGGGAGAAGACGAGCAGATTGGACAGGGAGGGGTGACCCTGGCTGGCCAACCACAGGGCCCAGAGCGTGGGCCACAGTAACAGTAGGGTACCGATGGGTTTGTCCATCCGGGTCAGGCGCCACCATGCGTTCCAGTTCATGAGTTCAAGCGGTCAGGTAGGGTTGACGGGTGCCCAACCAGCACGAGGCATGGTGGCGTGCTTTTTCAGGGGCTTCGGCAATCCAGGCGGCAGCGTATCGACGAGCCAGGGCCAGCAGGTCATCATCCTGCATGGGGTCGGCGAAGCGCAGCAAGGCCAGACCGCTTTGACGGGAACCCAGGTAGTCGCCGGGACCGCGGAGCAGGAGGTCCTGGCGGGCGATTTCAAACCCGTCGGTATGTTCATAAATCACTTTCAGACGTCGACGCGCCAACTCGGACAGTGGGGGCCGATAGAGGAGCAGGCAAACGCCAGGACGCGTGCCCCGCCCTACCCGCCCGCGCATCTGATGGAGTTGGGCCAGTCCCATCCGTTCCGTATGTTCGATGACCATCAGTGTGGCATTCGGGACATCCACACCCACCTCGATGACACTGGTGGCGACCAGCAATTGAAGTTCTCCCTTCAGGAAACGATTCATGATATCCCGTTTCTCGGTCCCGGCAAGTCTGCCATGAAGCAATTCGCAGCGTAAATCCGGCGCATCTACGGTGAGGGTTTGGAAGGTGGCTTGGGCATTTTGCAGGTCGAGAAGTTCCGATTCTTCGATCAGGGGGCATACCCAGTAGGCTTGATGGCCTTGGCGACAGGCCGACCGAATGCGTTCGATGACCTCATTCCGGCGGGCGGTAGAAACCAGTTTGGTGGTGATCCCCTGACGTCCGGGGGGCAGTTCATCGATCACGGAGACATCGAGGTCGGCATAGTAACTCATGCTCAAACTGCGGGGGATGGGCGTGGCGCTCATCATGAGTTGGTGGGGTTGACGGGGGGATTCTCCTCCTTTCTGATGGAGCGAGAGACGCTGGGCAACGCCAAAACGGTGTTGTTCGTCGATGATGACCAGTCCCAGGGTTTTGAAGGACACCCGTTCCTGAATCAGGGCATGGGTGCCGATGACCAGGGCAATTTCTCCACTGGCAATGCGTTTCTGCACATGATGCTGGGCCTGACTCTTGAGTTGCCCGGTCAGTGATTCGACACGGATTCCTTGAGAAGTAAGCAGATCGTGGAGTTTTTCATGGTGTTGCTGGGCCAGTAATTCGGTGGGCGCCATCAGGGCCACCTGCCCTCCTCCTTCAATGCACTGAACGGCAGCCAGGGCTGCGACGATGGTTTTGCCACATCCGACATCCCCTTGCAACAGTCGATGCATGGGGCGCTCCTGCGCCAGATCCCGGCGAATTTCCTCCACGACCCGGTGTTGAGCCGCAGTGAGCGGAAAAGGAAGTGACCGTTCGAGACGCCGGGAAAGTTCTCCCCGGGCAGGGTAGGCATGGGCGGGTATTTCCGTACGATGCTGGCGGTGGAAATGCATGGACAATTGCTGGGCCAGCAGTTCATCAAATTTGAGACGTTGCCATAAGGCAGGTACCAACTGGGAAGCATCAGTGGGGCCATGCAGGATCTGCAGGGTCGTGGCAAGGTCGGGTAAATTCAGGGAGGCGCGCCAGGAAGGGGCCAAAGTGTCGCTCAGATCGAGTTGCGTCAGCGCCCGCGCCAGGGCACGCCGCAGGACGGTCTGGGACAGGCCGGCACAGGTCGGATAAACGGGTGTCAACGTGGCCGGAAGGGGACTGTTTTCCTTGAAGGGCTGGCAACGTGGGTGGACCATTTCCAGCCCCTGGTAACCTTGACGCGCTTCACCGAAGAGGCGCAAACGGTTTCCCGGGGTGAATAAATGTAGTTGACCGGGATAGAAATGGAGGAAGCGCAATTCAAGCAAGCCGGTCTCATCCCTGACCTGCACGGTCAGGGTGCGGCGGGGACCCTGACGAATTTCATGACGAACCACCTGAACGAGGAGGCAGGCGCTTTGTCCTGCAACAAGAGCGGCTACGGACAGGGGGTGTCGCTCATCTTCGTAGCGCAGGGGAAGATGGAGCAGTAAATCAAATCCATGATGCAGTCCCAGCGTGTGGAGCAAATTGCAGACGCGCGGGGTGAGACCCAAGGCACTCAGAGGAACAGTGGGAGGCAGGCGCATGGCTCATTTCCCCTGGATGAGCCAAGTCTCGGCCTGGGCCAGGGCTTCCGGACGGCCGAGCAGGATCAGGATATCCCCGCTTTCGAGGCGGGTTTCTCCTTCGGGTCGAAAGCCGCGCAGCCCACGCCGGCGCAGGGCTGTGATTTCCACTCCCCACTGATTGAGGGGCAGATCGCGCAGTTGCATGCCCTTGGCGAGGCTGGTTTCCAGCAGCGTCAAGGTTTGCAGGCGGAGTTGGTCGGGGTTGGTGTTTTCACCGGATTCATCGGTCAATCCACGAAAAAACCCGCGCATCAACTGGTAGCGTTCGGCACGGACTTGACGGATCCGTTTCAGGACTCGTGACAGGGGTATGCCCAATTCGAGCAGCGCGTGACTGGCCAGCATGAGGGATCCTTCCAGAATTTCCGGAACGACCTCGGCGGCCCCCGCCTCTTTCAGACGATCCAGATCACTGTCATCGCGGGTGCGGACGATGACCGGAAGGTCCGGTTTCAACTCCCGGACCAGCGCGATGATGGCGAGAGACAATGCCGTATCGGAAAAACTGATGATGAGCGCCGAGGCACGCTGGATACCGGCAGCAATCAGGACTTCCTGACGCCCTGCATCGCCAAATACGACCTCGTCGCCCGCTTCCGAGGCAAGCCTGACCCGTTGCGGGTCGCGGTCAAGGGCGAGGACCGAGACTTCCTCCTGCTCCAGGAAACGGGCCAGATTTTGACCGCTTCGGCCGTATCCGCAGACGATGACGTGTCGTTGTTTTCCATAACTTCGACTGGACAGTTCATGAAGAGCGACGGAACGGAGAGCCCATTCGTTCTTGCAAGCGAAGAGGACGATACGGTCACTCATGAGCAGAATGAAAGGAGCCAGGATCATGCTGATGAGCATGGCTGCCAGGACGATTTGAAGCGGTGCGGCAGGAACCAGATGAAGCCCTTCGGTCTGGGCCAGCAGAACGAACCCGAACTCACCCGCTGGCGCCATGGCCAATGCAGTACGCAGGGCAACGGAATCCTGCTCGCCCAGCGCACGCGCGGGTCCGTATACCGTCAGCAACTTGAGCCCCAGAAGGAGGATCAGGGTCAGAAATACGGCAGGCAGGTGGTGGATCACGACCCCCAGATCGAGCAGTGTCCCGATGGTGATGAAGAAAAGGCCAAGCAAAACATCGCGAAAGGGCTTGATGTAATCTTCCACCTGGTAGCGGTAATCGGTTTCGGCCAGTAATACGCCAGACACAAAAGCCCCCAGCGCCAGCGATAGTCCGGCCTTCTGGGTGATCCAGGCCAACAGCAGAATGACCCACAGGACGTTGAGTAGAAACAGTTCCGAGGATTTTTGGCGGGCAATCCAGTGGAACCAGCGTCCCAGCCACTTTTTGCCCAGACCCAGCAAAAGGGACAGAATGACCACGGCTTCGAAGGCCTCGATGAGCATCAAACGCCCCAGATGATCGTGGGGTTGGGCAAGTGCAGGGATCAGGACCAGAAGAGGGACGACGGCCAGATCCTGAAACAGCATCATGCCCATGATGCGTTGCCCATGGAGGGATTTCAGTTCGGAGCGTTCAGACAGCAGACGCGAAATGATCGCGGTGGAAGACAGGGACAGAGCTCCGGCCAAAACTACCGTGCCCTGCAGGGGCAGGTTCATGGCCCAGCCCAGCATGAAGACCAGTCCAAAGGCCAAACCCATCTGAGCAGTGCCCAGGCCAAATACGGTGCGTTGCATGGCGATCAGTTGGGGTAAACTGAACTCGAGCCCCACGCTGAACATGAGGAACACGACACCGAATTCGGCAAGATGTCGGGTTTCTTCGCCGGGAGGAATCCAGCCTGCGGCATGAGGCCCGATCAGAATGCCGGTGAGGAGGTATCCGAGCATGGCCGGCAGGCGCAGGAGACGAAACAGCGCCACGCTCAATGTCGCCAGGATCAGCAGCAATAAAATCAGTTCCAGTGTGTCGCTCACGAGTTTCCATTCCATTGACAGAGAGGCCGAGTTTCACACCCTTCTTGCCCTCAAGTATAATCCGTGAACCATGAATGCTCATCCCGATTCTTTTCCTCCCCTCTCCCCTGACACGTTGTTGTCCATGGCACGCGCCATTCTGGGGATCGAGTCCGCAGCCATCCAGTATCAGGCCAGTCGTCTGAATGAACACTTTGTGGCCGCCCATCACCTGCTTCTGGGTTGTCGGGGGCGCATCGTGGTCAGCGGCATGGGCAAGTCCGGACATATTGGCGGCAAGATTGCCTCGACCCTGGCCAGTACAGGCAGTCCTGCTTTTTTCATGCACCCGGCCGAGGCCGGTCACGGGGATCTGGGTATGATCCTCGCCGAGGATGTGTTGCTGGCCTTATCCAATTCAGGAGAGAGCGATGAGTTGCTGACCATCGCCCCTTTACTCAAGCGACGCGGCACGCGCATTCTGGCCTTGACCGGGAATGCCCGCTCCCGTCTGGCCCGTCTCGCCGATGTGCATCTCGAAGTGCGGGTGGAGCGTGAGGCCTGTCCCCTCAATCTGGCACCGACGGCCAGTACCACGGCTGTTTTGGCATTGGGCGATGCACTGGCCCTCACCTTGCTCGAAGCGCGCGGGTTTTCCGCCGATGACTTTGCGCGGACTCACCCTGGGGGGGCGTTGGGTAAGCGTCTGTTGCTGGCGGTTCAGGACATCATGCACCATGGGGAACGTGTTCCTCGGGTGGCGCGCCAGGCGACGGTAGCTGAAGCATTACGGGTCATGTCGGACAAAGGTCTGGGGATGACGGCGGTGGTGGGGGACGACAACCATCTCGAGGGAATCTTTACGGATGGTGACCTGCGGCGTGCGCTTGAGACTGGTACCGTCGATCTTCTGAAACAGGAGGTCAGCCAGTGGATGACCCGTCATCCTGTGGTAACCCAACCGGACGAACTCGCGGTCAACGCGGCGCAGGTGATGCAGGATAAGCGGATTTTCGGGTTGTGTGTGGTGGAAAACGAGCGTTTGGTGGGCGCGTTCAATATGCACGATCTCTTGCGGTACGGAATCGTTTGACAGGAAACCATGAAGTCATCAGCCGAAGACCTTGCGCAACGCGCCCGCCAGATACGGTTGGTGGGATTTGACGTTGACGGTATTCTGACACCGGGAACCTTGATCTTTGATGAACAAGGGCACGAAACCAAATCCTTCCATTCGCGCGATGGGGTGGGACTGAAATTGTTGCAGCAGGCAGGCTTGACGCTGGCCTTCATCACTGGGCGTCAGTCCCCCATCGTGACGTTGCGCGCCCGCGAATTGGGTATTACCCATGTGTTTCAGGGCGTTCAGGACAAGCGTCAGGTGATGGATACCCTGCTCTCCGGTCAGGGGCTTAATTGGGACCAGGTGGCTTATATGGGCGATGATTTGCCCGACTTGTCCGTTTTATGTCGCTCCGCTTTGGCGCTGACCGTCCCCGAGGCGCCGGAGGAGATTCGTACGGCGGCTCATTGGGTGGCTCCGGTGGGGGGGGGAATGGGAGCGGTCCGGGCCGCAGCAACCTGGCTCCTGCAGGCGCGCGGGGAGTGGGACAGAGTACTGGAACGATGGGTCGACTGATCCAGAATCTGGAGGCCTGGGTACCGGTGGTTGTGGTTCTGCTGCTGGCCATGGTCACCACATGGCTATGGCGGGTGGTCGAAGGAGGGGGCGCGTGGGGGCAAAAATCCGTCCGCCACATACCCGATCTCATCATGTCTCACTTTTCTGCCCTGCAACTGGGAGAAAATGGGCAGATTCGTTACACTCTGGATGCTTCTAAAATGGTACATTACCCCGACGATGATACTTCTCATTTCGAGACGGTTCTGTTTACCTCCTATGAATCCAATGGCCCTCCGGTGGATGTACGTTCCGAGCGGGCGGTGCGCTCCGAACCGCGTGACGAAGTGGTGTTTACCGGACATGTGGTGGTTACCCGTCAGCCCACCCCTGAAGAACCCCGGACGGTGATGACGACCAGTATTTTGACTGCCTATCCTCAGCGGGGTATCGAAAAGACTGATCAACCGGTGGTGGTCACTTATGGCCAGGATCGGCTGCTCGCCAACTCGATGATCGTTGACAACAAAACCAAAGTGGCCCATTTCACTCATGCCAAACTTCTCTATCATTCTGCGCCTCGTCACCCTTAGCGGGTTTCTGGCCGGGATTGTGACGGCAGTTCATGCTGAAAAGTCGGATCATGACCAGCCGGTCAATATCGAGGCGGATCGCATGACTGCGGATGACACTAAAAAAGTGAGTTACTTTGAAGGAAATGTCATTTTGACGCAGGGAACGATCCATATGACCGCAGACCACATGACGGTTCGTGAAGATCCCGAGGGCATGAAATACGCGTCGGCTTTCGGCAATCCGGTAACTTTCCGGCAGAAACGCGATGGCGTCGACGAATGGGTGGATGGCAAGGCACAGCATGTGGAATACAACGGCAAGATCGAACGGATCGAACTCTTCGACCGCGCCGTGGTGCATCAGGGTAAGGATGAGATCAAGGGAGACTACCTGTCCTATGACACGAAAACGGAATTTCTACGCGCCAATGGGGTGGCCGATGAGCAGGGTGGAAAAGCCCCTGGGCGGGTGCATGTGGTACTGCAACCGAAAAAGGATGAACAGAAGTCCGCAGTTGCAGGTAAGGGAGGCACGGCTTCAATTCCTTCAACCGTGACCAAGGACAAGATGCCTTCTCCACTTACTCCAGCCCCCCTCATCCTGAAACAGGATACGGATTTATCTCCATGAGCCAGTTACGCGCCGAGCATCTGGTCAAGCGTTATCGTGCACGCCAAGTGGTGAAGGATGTTTCACTGACCGTGGAAAATGGGGAGGTCGTGGGGTTGCTGGGGCCCAACGGTGCTGGAAAGACGACCTGTTTTTATATGATTGTCGGGTTGGTGCCATTGGATGGCGGCGAAATTTATATGGACGGTACCCGTCTCAGTGCCTATCCCATTCATCGCCGTTCCTTGATGGGGCTCTCTTATCTGCCGCAGGAAGCCTCGATCTTTCGGCGTATGACGGTGGCAGAGAACATTCGGGCTGTTCTGGAACTTCGTGGAATCAGCGAATCCGATTGCCAGCAGGAACTGGATCAATTGTTGGAGGAATTGCATATCAGTCATTTGCGTGACAGTGCCGCCGTCAGTTTGTCCGGGGGAGAGCGACGGCGTGCGGAAATCGCGCGCGCGCTGGCGACACGCCCCCGTTTCATCTTGCTGGATGAACCTTTTGCCGGGGTGGACCCCATTGCGGTGATGGATATTCAGCAGATCATCCGTTTTCTCAAGAATCGCGGTATCGGGGTGCTGATCACTGACCACAATGTGCGCGAAACCTTGGGAATTTGTGACCGGGCCTACATTATTAATCAAGGAGGGGTGTTGGCTGCGGGGAAGCCCGATGAAATCGTCTATAATGAAAGCGTCAGAAAGGTCTATCTCGGTGAAAATTTTCGGTTGTGAACCATGAAGGTTCAACTCCAACTCAAGCAAACGACGCAACTCGCCTTGACGCCGCAACTGCAGCAGTCGATTCGGTTGTTGCAGCTTTCCACGCAGGAGTTGGAACAGGAAGTCGAGGAATTTCTCCGGCTCAATCCCATGCTGGAACGCATCGACGGGAGGGATGGTGCAGTCGATCCGGAGCCGGGCCTCTTTGAACCTGCCGATCCCATAGAAACCGGACCTTCTTCCCCTTCTGCCGAAGTTGAGCAGGAATCCTGGAGTTTCGAAGAAGGAAGCGGCATCGGCCAGGGTGGGCAGGGCGAAGATGAGGACGAGGGGATACAGGATCTGCGCGTGATTCCGGTGTCCCTGCGTGACCATCTTCTGGGTCAGATACGTCTGATGCCCCTCGAGGAACGCGATCAGGAACTGGTGGCCACGCTGATCGATCATCTGGACGAGGATGGTTACCTGCGTCATTCCTTCACCGACCTGAATTCCAGCGTATCCGATGCGCTCGGAGAGGTAGAAGAATCAGAATGGCTGGTGGCCTTGCGTCTTCTGCAGTCCCTGGATCCCGCAGGGATCGGGGCGCGTACCTTGAGTGAGTGCCTGGAAGTGCAATTACTGGCCAGCCATGAGACCGAAGAGGACAAACGACTGGGCAAAAAATTGCTCGATCACCTTGAATGGCTGGCACAACGGGAATACACTCGCCTGAGGAGGGTTTTGGGCGTCGAGGAACGCAAGGTCCGGGAATTGCAGCAGATGTTGCTGCACTTTGATCCTCGTCCGGGAGCGGCGTTCAGTGTGGCCGAAACTCGTTATGTCGTGCCCGATGTGATCGTGCGGCGAACGGGGCGGGGTTGGAGTGTATCGCTGAATGAGGGAGTGATGCCGCGTCTGCGGGTCAATCAGGTCTATGCCAATATTCTCAAGAAAGGGGTTCCCGGTCACTCCATGTCCCAACAACTGCAGGAAGCGCGCTGGTTGATCAAGAATATCCAGCAACGCTTCGACACGATCCTGCGGGTGGCCTGTGCCGTGGTGGAGCGACAAAAAGATTTCCTGGAACGGGGAGAGGTCGGGATGAAGCCTCTGGTGTTACGCGAAATTGCCGAAGTGTTGGGGCTCCATGAATCCACCATTTCGCGCGTGACCGTCCAGAAGTATCTGTTGACTCCGCGCGGTTTGTTCGAATTAAAATACTTCTTCAGCAGCCATGTGGGGACGGACAGTGGCGAAGCGGCCTCCTCCACCGCTGTCCGGGCCCTGATCCGTCAGTTGATCAATCAGGAAGATATCAAAAATCCCCTGTCCGACCAGCGTATTGCGAACATGCTGGGCGAACGGGGATTCCAGGTGGCAAGGCGGACCGTGGCCAAGTATCGTGAGGCCATGCATCTTTCTGCCGCCAGTTTGCGCAAGTCGCTGTGAGTTGCATATTTCCAAGGAGAACAACGAGATGAAAGTCACCATCACTGGGCAACACATCGAAGTCACCCCTGCGATACGCGGACATGTGGAGGAGAAAATTGGACGGATCAAACGCCATTTCGAACATCCGCTGGACATCAACGTGGTGCTGACAGTGGAGAAACTCAAACATAATGCGGAAGCCAACGTCCATGTCAATGGCAAGGACTTTTTTGTCCATACTTCACAGGAAGACATGTACGAAGCCATCGATGATCTTGCCCATTTGCTCGATCGTCAGATCATCAAGCACAAGGAGCGCCAAAGCGATCAGCGGCACGGTCAGCCGCTGAAACATCTGGCTAACGGGGTGTGAGCTGCTGTGGGAAGCGTCGTTCCTCGACTCCCCCAGTTGCTCAAAGCCGACCACATTTTGCTTGATCTGGAAGTGACCAGCAAAAAGCGTTTGTTCGAGCAGATTGGGATACTTTTCGAAAATCATGATCAGTTATCGCGCAGTCAAGTCTTCGACGCTTTGTTCAATCGTGAAAAGTTGGGCTCCACGGGGCTGGGTCATGGTTTTGCCCTGCCCCATGGACGCATGAAAGGAGTACGAGACACTTTTGCAGCGTTTCTGCGCCTGTCTACGGAAATCCCTTTTGAGGCGCCAGATGGTCAACCCGTGCGCATGGTTTTTGTTCTGCTGGTTCCGGAGCATGCCAACGAACTGCATTTGCGTCTCTTGGGAGAAATTTCCGAACTCTTCAGCGATGAATCCTTGCGCCAACACTTATTGTCGGTTACAGAACCCCTGGCCGTGATTCAGGCACTTTCTCAACCTCATGCCTTCGGTTAGCGTTCAACGCCTCTTTACAGACAATCGGGAAAGACTCGACCTGTGTTGGTTGGCGGGTCAGCAGGGGTCTCTCCGGGTGGTGACCGTAGGTGCCCTGAGTGATTCCACCGCAGGCCTGATTGCCCACCTCAATTTGACCCACCCCCATCGCTTTCAAGTCCTGGGCGCCCATGAAATGGCTTATTTGCAGGGTCTGGACGAGGAGGCGCTGGCAAGGGCCTGGGAGGGCATCTTTTCTTCCGAATTGGTGGCCATTTTTCTCAGCGAAGGGTGTGTGCTGTTGCCTGCCCTGATGGAAAGAGCAGAACAACGAAGTATCCCTATCATGGGGGCGAGCGCAGACAGTACTTCGGTCATCAATCAGATACGGCATTACCTCAGTCAGGAATTGGCTGAGCAGGAAAGCCTCCACGGGGTTTTCATGGTGATTCTTGAAGTGGGGGTATTGATTACCGGGGATTCCGGGGTGGGAAAAAGCGAGTTGGCCCTAGAACTGATTTCGCGCGGAAACGGGCTGGTGGCCGATGATGTGGTGGAGTTCTACCGGGTCACTCCGGACACCCTCCAGGGGCGTTGCCCTCCCCTGTTGAGAGATTTTCTTGAAGTTCGTGGACTGGGGTTATTGAATATCCGTTCCATATTTGGGGAAACAGCGGTTCGTCCCCGTAAGAATTTGAAATTGATCGTGCATCTCGAGCGTCCGTCCAGTGGCGATCTGAATACCTGTGAACGGCTTCCCATGGGGCGCCAGACCCAATCCATTCTGGGGGTGGCCGTTCCCAGGGTGGTCTTGCCCGTGGCGGTGGGAAGAAATCTGGCGGTACTGGTAGAAGCCGCTACACGTAATTTCATTCTGGAACAGCGGGGGATCAACAGTACTCAGGAGTTTATCGATCGCCAGCAACAATTCATGCAGGAATCCTGCATTCATGAGGATTCTCATGAACCGCAGTGAACCGGGGACGGTCATGTCCAAGGTGATATTGATCAGCGGGCTGTCAGGATCAGGAAAATCAGTGGCTCTGCGTGCCTTGGAAGACGCTGGTTACTTTGCCATGGACAATTTTCCTCTCTCCTTTCTGGTTTTTGTATTACAGGAACTGGTGGCGCGGGGGGAGCGCCAGATTGCCCTGACCCTCGACGTGCGCGGTGGGAATGCTCTGGATAATCTGCCTGCTGCGCTCCATACCCTGCGGGACAATGGGCTGGATGTTCGGTTGCTCTATCTGGAAGCCAGTGATCAGGATCTGGTCCGGCGTTTTTCGGAAACCCGTCGTCCCCACCCACTGGCGCTTCATCAGCATTCCCTTGCGGAATGCATCGCTCTTGAACGAAACCTGTTGTCGGGGGTGGCAGATCTGGCTCGTCGTTTCGACACGACGCACATCACCCCCAATACCCTGCGGGCCTGGGTACGTGATTTCGTGGACCTGGACCCGGCCCGTCTCACTCTTTTTTTTCAGTCCTTCGGGTTCAAGTTCGGCATTCCGCTCGATGCTGATTTTGTCTTTGACCTGCGTTGCATTCCCAATCCATTTTATGATCCCCACCTGCGTCCACTGACGGGACAGGATCCCGCCGTGATCAAGTTTCTTGAAAACCTTCCCATCGCGCAACGCATGTTCGCAGATTTACAAACTTTCGTGACTTCCTGGATGCCTGATTTCATCAGGGACAATCGCGCGGCCCTGACAATTTCCCTGGGGTGCACGGGAGGGCAGCATCGTTCTGTCTATTTTGCCGAGAAGTTGGCCCGCCACTTCTCTCAGCATCAGTCCACCCGGGTCATTCATCGGGAACTGGATCGGGGTGGAGAGGACCGGCGAAAGGCGGTAAGCAATCCGTCTTAAGAGGTTTCCGGGGGGAATTCAGATAGTCCAAAAAACGGGTCGTCTGAATGGGGGGAGAGAAGAAGTACCCCTGACCGGTCTGACAGCCATACCTGGCCAGGGTAGTGGCTTGAATTTGGGTTTCAACGCCCTCTGCAACCACTTCCATGCCGAGATCATGGGTCAGACCGATGACGGCCCGAACCAGGGTATCGTCCGTGGGGTTGTCTATGAAATCCCGAACGAAGGAACGATCGATTTTCAATGAGGAAAAAGGCAGTTTCTGGAGAAGGGACAAACTCGAGTATCCTGTGCCGAAATCATCCAGAGAAATCGATATGCCGCGTTTGACGACTTCAAGCGCAGTTTCCCAGGTTCGTTCCTGCATCAGGGCGGTTTCCGTGATTTCCATGGTCAGTCGCTGGGGAAGGATGGAAAAATGGGCCAAACTCTCTTCGATCTGGGCGATCAATGAGGCAGGTTCCAGCAATTGACGGGGCGATGCGTTGAAACTGAGTGCGACCGGAGGGATGTTCATGAGATCCCACTGGTTGAGGAGTCGGCAGACTTCATGGATGACCCAGTTCCCGATACGGATGATGAGATCGGACCGTTCAGCGTGCGGGATGAACATATCGGGGGACACGAGCCCCCGGACCGGATGGTTCCAGCGGATCAATGCTTCGGCACCGCAGAGGGTGCCCGTGTCGAGATTTATCTTTGGCTGGAAGTATAATTCGAATTCATGGCGCTCCAGGGCTTCACGTAATTCTGTCTCCAGTTGCCAGTATTCCATGCCTTCCCGTTCCAACGCTTCAGAAAACAGGGCAAAATGGTTCTTCCCCAGAGATTTGGCCTGATACATGGCCATGTCCGCACGTCGTAACAGTACGTCATATTCCAGGCCATGGTCAGGAAAAGTGCTGATGCCGATGCTGCAAGAGGTATGGATGCGCTGCCCTTCCAGCAGAAATTCCTGGGCAATGGTATGGCAAAGTTTGTCTGCTACTGCGAGTGCCGTATTTTCCTGACCATGGCGCAACAGGATCACGAATTCATCTCCGCCCAGACGGGCCACCGTATCATAATCCCTGACCGTTTGAGTGAGACGCAGGGCCACTTCCTTGAGCAGGCTGTCGCCTACGGAGTGACCGCGTGCATCATTGATGGTTTTGAAATTGTCCAGATCGATCAGCAGGATACAGAATGAAGCATCCTGTCCCGAGGTCATCCCCCGGGTCAGGGCGTTTTCGATTGCGCATTGAAACAGGAAACGATTGCCCAGACCGGTGAGTTGATCGCGCGAGCCTTGAATCTCCAGACGGGTTTGAAGTTGGATGCGATCATCGATATCCCAGAATACGAAAACCAACTGACTGGGAATGTGGCGGTCGGGGTCATGCAGATAGGCCACCGTCTGGTGGTACCAACGCAGTTGCTGGCCAGTCAGGTCCAGCAACTGGATATCGGACCCCCGCGCCTCCAGAACCATGTGTTCCAGCCCCTTCAAAAAGGCGTTGTGGCCACTGGGGGTATTGGCATTGAGCACATCGACATAGAATTCGCTGAGGTGTCGTCCGATGATCTGTTCGGAGGTCTGGGCTCCCAGGATATGAGCCATGCGCTGGTTGGTCTCGAGGATCCTGGTGCTGTGGGGTTCACAGAAGGCGATTCCGATCCCGGTTTGTTCAAAGACCAGTTGAAAACGAAAAGACTGGGTCTGGAGTTGTCGCGTCAGCTCCTGGTGCATCGTCATGTCGTGAAGGAGGGTGACGACCCCGTCCAACTGGTCGTTTTCCGTCAGGATGGGCGCGGCCCGGCTCTCTACCGGAATGAGTGTTCCCGCAGGGGTGTGCAACAGGTGCAGTGTGCTGGATGAGGCGCTCTGACGATTCTGAATGACCTGCAACAGAAGATCAGGCACGGGCGCGAGATGTTCGTCCGTCATTTGGACCTGTTGCTGGAAAAATTGCCTCTTGAGTTTTTCCTGAGGCTGTTCCAGCAGTGCCTCTGCTGCCCGGTTGACAAAACGGATACGGCATTCTGGATCGGTCACAATGATGGCATCATCGATGGAATCCATGATGACAGCCGCTCGTCGCCCTTTGAGTTCGGTACTTTGCGCCAACTGGATGAGGCGCATGAAGGCCAGGATGATCAGGACCTCGAGACCGACGAAATACTTTCCCCAGACCTGCCACCAACGATTTTCGCCATTTCTCAAGCGATCCAGTTCGTCGATCTGGCGACTGGCGTATTCGGCAATTTGTCCCGCCAACTTCTGCAGGGAATTTTCCATGGGGCGATCCAGGCCGCGCACCTGCCGGTCCACCGAGCGATAAGACAGAGGGTCATGGGCATCGAGATGAGTCAGGGCGGTCTGGTAGGAGAGGTAGAGGGCATGGTGAAAAATGGAAATCTGCAGGAATTCGGCCAGTTCGGGCATCTGTTCTTCCCGTGCCAGAATCTGGGCAGCATCCAGCAATTCTTGCGTGGTTTCCTGGATCTGGATAAAGTCCGTCAGGTATTTTTGGCGCAATGCCGGGTCGTGCTGGCGCAGAAGGACATTTTTCCACTCGTGGATTTCACGTTGAAAACTGACCTGACTTTCCTCCGTGAGTTCTTCAAGGGCGAGTATGCGGGAGACGCGGACTTTGGTTTCATCCTGATCCTGTGAGCGGCTCTCATTCCACCAACTGGTCAGCATCATGAAGGACAGGATCCAGGCCGTAATGATCAGACTGACCATGATGCGTACATCACGTGCGCGTTGAACGGCTTCCTTCATGCGATTTGGAGAAGAAATCTCATGGGGTCATTTTACATCCTCTGTTTCCCTTGTGAATAGTGTGTGAACCAGTTGGTGAATCGGCGTCGGGAGAGGATAGGTCATCAGATCCGAAAGGGTGCCCCAGTGCCAGGGAGAGGAGGAGGGCGCAGGCACAGCCTCGCTGATTCTGAAGACTCTGGGGGTCAGGTGCCAGTCAAAATGGGTGAGGCGATGAATGAAGGGAGGGGGTTCCAGGTCGGGGCAGGGCGTGAGATCGAGTGTCCGGGAGTGACCTGTCGGCAGTGAGTCCATGTCTTCAATGGGGAAACTCCATAACCCTCCCCACACGCCCGGGACAGGACGCTTTTCCATCAGCCATCGTCCGTCGGGCGTGCACAGCAACAGGAGACGATGATGGCGTTGGGATCGGGGCGTTTTTCGGCGTGCTGTGGGATAACGCCGGGTTTCTCCGCGCAGGTGTGCCTGGCATTGGGTCTGGAGAGGACAGTCCGTACAACGGGGGCGCGCGCGCGTGCAGAGCAGACTTCCCATATCCATCAAACCCTGGGTATAGGCTTCCAGATGTCGATCCGGCAGTTGGGATTCGGCCAGTGTCCATAACTCGGCATTTCCCGGGTCATCCAATGCAAAGAAACGTCCCAGGACACGTTTGACGTTCCCGTCCAGAATGGCCGCTCGTCGTCCAAAGGCAAATACGGCAATGGCAGCGGCAGTGGAACGCCCAATGCCGGGGAGTTTCTGGAGTTCTTCGGGGGATCGGGGAAAAAATCCCTGCTTGACGATTTCCTGGGCTGCACGGTGGAGATGGCGGCCGCGGGCGTAGTATCCCAGGCCGGACCAGAGGCCCAACACGGTCTCGAGGTCTGCTCGGGCCAAACTGGCCACATCGGGAAAGGTGGTCATGAATCGTTGGTAGAAGGGAATGACCGTACTGACCTGGGTTTGTTGCAACATGATTTCCGAGACCCAGATCCGGTAGGGTTCATGGGTGCCTTGCCAGGGCAGGTCGTGGCGACCCTGTTGACGTTGCCAGTTCACCAGCGCCTGTGCGAAGAAAGTCGAGGGGGGGGCGGGACAATTCACGGTAAATCGGTTAGAATCAGCGTTCAGGTTCGGTGCGGGTGTAGCTCAATGGCAGAGCAGAAGCTTCCCATGCTTAAGACGAGGGTTCGATTCCCTTCACCCGCTCCAGTCATGCCAGGACCATGATTCCGTCCATCTCCACCAAAGCCCCACGCGGTAGCGAGGCCACGCCCACGGCGGCACGGGCAGGATAAGGGGCGTTCAGGTGCCGGGCCATGGCCTCGTTGACTTTGGAAAAATGCGCCAGATCCGTGAGGTAGACCGTGACTCGAACCAGATCATTCAAACTTCCGCCTGCGGCCTGGGTGACTGCCTGCAGGTTGGTCAGGACCCGCTCTATCTGGGCATCGATGCCTTCTTCCAGGATCATGGTGATGGGGTCGAGCCCGATTTGCCCTGACAGATAGACGGTGGTTCCTGCCTGGACGGCCTGGGAATAAGTGCCGATGGCAGCGGGAGCTGCCGGGGTGGATAAAATGGTTTTAGACATGGGACTCCAGAGGGATTCATACACGGGTTAGACGGACGACATCGGGATTTTCCCGCAGATTTTGCATCAAAATGGCCAAATGTGCGCGATCCTGCACTTGAACCGTAAAGTTGATCTCGCTATAGGTACCATCGGCTTTGGCGATGGTGACGCTGTCGATGTTCGAGTGCGCCTCCGCAATGGCAGAGGCAACTGTGGCCAGAACGCCGCGACGGTTGAGTACCAGTACCTTGATTGCCACTTCAAACAGTTGACCGCTGTTGTTTTCCCAGGCCACATCCACCCATTTATCCGGATCGGTGCGAGATTGGCGGATATTCTGGCAATCCTGCGTATGAACCAGCAATCCCTGGCCCTTTTTGATCAGTCCGATAATCGGGTCTCCCGGAATGGGGCGACAACAGGGGGCAAATTGCACGGCCATGCCCTCGGTCCCGCGAATGGTGATGGAAGTGCGCGTTTCGGGCGGGGGGACGGTATCCCCATTCTTGGGGAGCAAGGATCTGGCTACCACGATATTCAGACGCTTCCCCAAGCCGATCTCGGCCAACACTTCTTCCCGGGTCTTGCAGCGATCTCCTTTCAGAAGTTGTTCCCATTGATCCGTCGTGAGGGTGTCCGGGTCTGCATTGAGGGCGCGCAGGGCTTGATGAAGCAGGCGTTCTCCCAGAACTTCGGCCTCTTCGTGGCGCAGGGTACGCAGATAATGACGAATTTTGGCACGCGCCTTGGCGGTGACCACATAATTGAGCCAGGCCGGGTTGGGGGATGCTTCGGCTTCCGTAATGATTTCCACCCGGTCCCCATTGTTCAGAACGGTACGGAGGGGGGCCAATTGATCGTTGATCTTGGCGGCGACACAGTGATGACCGATGTCTGTGTGGACATCGTAGGCAAAGTCCACGGCCGTCGCACCCCGTATCATGGATTTGATGGTTCCTTTGGGCGTGAAGACATAAACGGCATCAGGAAACAAATCGACTTTGATGTGTTCCAGAAATTCTACCGCATCACCACTTTCGGATTGATATTCGAGCAGTGACTGGAGCCATTGATGCGTTTTTTTCTGGACATCGCTCAGGGGTGTGCTGGAAGACTTGTAGAGCCAGTGGGACGCCACCCCGGACTCGGCAATCTTGTGCATGTCCTGGGTGCGGATCTGGATTTCCACAGGGGTACCAAAAGGGCCGAAGAGAGTGGTGTGCAGGGATTGATAGCCATTGGATTTTGGAATGGCGATGTAGTCTTTGAATTTTCCGGGAATTGGTTTGTAAAGCGTGTGCAATGCGCCCAGGGCGAGGTAGCAACTGGGTAGGTCCGGTACGACGACTCGAAAGCCATAGATGTCCTGTACTTGCGAAAAGGACAGGGACTTTTCCTGCATTTTCTGATAAATGCTGGACAGATGTTTTTCTCGTCCCTTGATGGACACGTCCAAACCGAAGGAGGCAAGGCGTTGTTCCAGGGCGGTCAGAATCTTGCCCACCACCTCGCGCCGGTTGCCCCGTGCCGCTTTGAGCGCTTTGTTCAATACGGTATAGCGATTGGGGTAGAGATAGCGAAAGCCCAGGTCTTCCAGTTCCTGATACAGTTTGTGGAGTCCCAGGCGGTTGGCAATAGGGCCGTAGATATCGAGGGTTTCCCGTGCAATGCGCCGTTGCTGGTCAGACTTCATGGCCCCCAAGGTGCGCATGTTGTGCAGTCGGTCCGCCAATTTGATGAGGATGACGCGTACATCCCGGGCCATCGCCAACAGCATCTTGCGAAAGTTTTCGGCTTGGGCCTGCTGTTCCGTCTGGAATTCCAGACGATCGAGTTTGCTGACTCCCTCCACCAACTCGCTCACCGAATGGCCAAACTGTTCTGTGATCTCTTGTGTGGTCGTGCTCGTGTCCTCGATCGTGTCGTGGAGCAACGCGGCGCATAAAGCTTGGGGGTCGAGGTGCCATTCTGCCAGAATGATGGCGACGGAGAGGGGATGGATGAGGTACGGCTCGCCACTTTTGCGGAATTGCCCCTTATGGGCGCGGGCCGCCATGTGAAAAGCCTGCTCCAGTAGTTCGAGGTCCGAGGGGCGCAGATATGTGGTGACCACCCGAAGCAGAGGTTCGGAAGTCAGAATCTCGGAGTGGGCGTGTGCGGTCACCAGAGTTGGAATCAGGCTTTGTCGATGACTTCCGACCCTGTTTTGCCTGCAGCGAGTTCGCGCAGCGCAATGACGATGGGTTTGTTCCGATGGGGGTCGACCCGGGGTAGGGAGCCGGAAGCAATTTGGCGGGCGCGTTGAGTGGCCGCCAAGGTCAACTCGAAACGGTTTTGATTGGAGTGCAACGAATCGTCCAGGGTAATGCGTGCCATGGTCAGGGTTCCGGGAGAGTGAAATCTAACGCGTTAAAAGTGAGGCATAACGGGGATACTGACAGGTGCGACGACAACGTGCGGCGCGCAGGATGGCCGCCAGATCCTTGAGTGCCTCATCGAATTCAGCGTTGATGATAGCATACTCAAACTCGTTCTCGTGGCTCAGGTCGTCCTGTGCCAGGGACAGGCGCTTTTCTATGGTCGATGGATCATCCTTGCCCCGCCCCTGCAGTCGGCTACGTAGCGTTTCGAGCGAGGGGGGAAGGATGAAAATCCCCAAAGACTCCGGGTAGAGTTGACGGACCTGACGGGCACCTTGCCAGTCGATTTCCAGAATGACGTCGAGACCTTGATTCTGCAAATCTTCGAGGGATTGACGCGTGGTCCCGTAAAAATTCCCATAGACTTCTGCCCACTCCAGAAACTGGTCTTCTACGCGCAAGGTCAAAAAGTTTGCGCGGGTGACAAAATGATAGTCCTTCCCTTCAACTTCACCCTGGCGCGGTGCACGGGTCGTATGAGAAACGGATAAGCGGACGCGCGGGTCCTGTTGCAGAAGCGCAGCGATGAGGCTGGATTTGCCTGCGCCTGAAGGGGCCGTGACAATGAATAACTGACCAGGCAGTGTGGGGTCGGTATCGGACATGATTCCAGATTTCATGAGACGAAGATCCCTTCTTTTAACTCATCCCGAATCGCCCTGTCAATTTAACCAAGACCAAGACGGGGTATTCAGGGCTCCATCAGGTGTGACGATAAATGATAATAAAAGATGACAGTAAATACAATTAACTTTAATTAAGTCATTAAATCTTCCACAATGTGAAACAGCCAGCGGAACTCATTTAATCAAACGGTTCCAATCGCGTTCGTCAACTATCCTACGAGGAGAGCAAGTATGGCCGTTAAAAAATATGAGGCCGGTGTAAAGGAATATCGGCAGACCTATTGGGCGCCAGAATATGTGCCGCTAGACTCGGACATCCTGGCCTGTTTCAAGATTATCCCACAACCGGGAGTGGATCGCGAGGAAGCTGCCGCCGCTGTGGCTGCCGAGTCTTCCACTGGCACCTGGACCACGGTGTGGACCGATCTCCTGACCGATATGGATTATTACAAAGGCCGGGCTTACCGCATCGAGGACGTGCCCGGCGACGACACCTGTTTCTACGCCTTCGTGGCTTATCCGATCGATCTGTTCGAGGAGGGCTCGGTGGTCAATGTGTTCACCTCGCTGGTAGGTAACGTGTTCGGCTTCAAGGCCATCCGCGCCCTGCGTCTGGAGGATGTGCGCTTCCCCCTCGCCTACGTCAAGACCTGCAACGGACCACCGCATGGCATTCAGGTCGAGCGCGACAAGATGAACAAGTATGGCCGTCCGCTTTTGGGCTGTACCATCAAGCCCAAGTTGGGCCTGTCGGCCAAGAACTACGGGCGCGCCGTGTACGAATGCCTGCGTGGCGGCCTGGATTTCACGAAAGACGACGAGAACGTCAACTCGCAGCCCTTCATGCGCTGGCGCGATCGGTTCCTGTTCGTTCAGGATGCCATTGAAAACGCCCAAATTGAAACCGGCGAACGCAAGGGTCACTACCTGAACGTGACTGCCCCGTCTCCCGAGGAAATGTACGAGCGTGCCGAGTTTGCCAAGGAGATTGGCTCGCCCATCATCATGCATGACTTTTTGACCGGCGGCTTTACCGCCAATACCGGCCTGGCGCGCTGGTGCCGCAAGCACGGCATGCTGCTGCACATCCACCGTGCCATGCACGCCGTGCTCGACCGCAATCCGCACCATGGCATCCATTTTCGCGTGCTGGCCAAGGCACTGCGCCTGTCCGGCGGTGACCACCTGCACTCCGGCACCGTGGTGGGCAAGCTGGAAGGCGACCGCGGCGCAACCCTGGGCTGGGTGGACTTGATGCGGGAATCCTTCATTCCCGAAGACCGCTCGCGCGGCATCATGTTCGACCAGGATTGGGGCTCCATGCCCGGTGTGATGCCGGTCGCCTCGGGCGGTATTCATGTCTGGCATATGCCAGCACTGGTCAACATCTTTGGCGACGACTCAGTGTTGCAGTTCGGTGGCGGTACCCTGGGCCATCCTTGGGGCAATGCTGCGGGCGCCGCTGCCAACCGCGTCGCGCTGGAAGCCTGCGTCGAAGCGCGTAATGAAGGGCGCGAACTGGAGCGCGAAGGAAAGGAAATTCTGACCAACGCCGCCAAGGACAGCCCGGAACTCAAGATCGCCATGGAAACCTGGAAAGAGATCAAGTTCGAGTTCGATACGGTGGACAAACTGGACGTGGTGAACCGCTGATTTTCGGGTCGCAATGCTTTTTTGGCATAAATGAAAACTCTCGCAGTGCGTGGCCGCTCGGAAAGTCGAGCGATTCCCCGTCAAGCGTCAAAGGAAAGGAAAGAAAATGGCTGACATTCAAGATTACAACTCGACACCCAAGTACGAAACCTTCTCGTATTTGCCAGCGATGACGCCGGAAAAGATGCGCCGTCAAATTGCCTTCATCGTGAGTCAGGGATGGAATCCCGGCGTTGAACACGTGGAGCCGGCACGTGCATTCAACTACTACTGGTATATGTGGAAGTTGCCGATGTTCGGCGAACAATCGGTGGAAGCCATCATCACCGAACTGGAAGCCTGCCATCGTGCACATCCCAACCACCATGTGCGCCTGATCGGCTATGACAACTACTCGCAGAGCCAGGGCAGTTCTTTCGTGGTGTTTCGCGGACGGTAATCGGGGATTGAGCGATCCGGCACGGGTCCCCCAAGGGCCCATTGAAATTGGAAGGATAAAAGCATGAGCGATGCCAAGGCTGAAAATAAGGGTTCTGCGCCCAGTGGCGTGAGTGGACGCATGCTCTCGCGTGCGCGCCGTCAGGCGATGTCGCAGAGCGGCAAGGCAAGTTTGGGGCAGATGCGCAAGGCGGTGCCCACCGCCGCGCCAGTGCGTGTGGAATCGGTTGTGCCACCTGAACTGCCAGAAGAGCCATCCAGAGACGATGATCATGGTGCGAGCAACTGCGGTTGTATGCAGGCCAGCGAGCAGAAAATGCTGGATGCAGTCTGCGACCTGGTAGAAGCGGAGCCGACCACCTTGGGAACGATCTCTTCCAGCGTGCGTCGCTTGTGCCAGGAGCGGCGGCGAGCGCTTTCCAGCCAGGGCAAGGCGGCCGTGAAATCTGCGGGATTGAATGCTGTTTCGACACGTCATGGCAGCATCAACAACAAGGCGGTCGCGATAGTCGGGTCGAGCGGGCGTGCCGCTGCACGGGCGCGCCGCGAGGCGATGTGCGAGAACGGCCGAGGCAATGATCCGGCGTGCCGTCCTTCCGGGCGAGTGCGTTCTCGAGTGGCTCCAGTCAAGGTCGAGATCGGCACTACACTGAGCGGCAACCTGGTCACTGGCACCCAGGTTGAGCGCAGCAGCAAGGTGACCGGGGTTGAATCGGGCAGTTGCCGGGAGATCACCGGTACCGAATACATTGGCGCCGAGCAGTATGGAAAGTTGTGTGTATCTACTCCACCAGCCGCGCCTGCCAAGGTCAGTGTCAGCACTACCAGTCGGAATCAGCGCGTGAGTGGCGTCGAACTTGGTCGTAGCGATAAGGTGACTGGAGATGAACACGGTGCCTGCAACGGCAAACTCACTGGCAGTCAGTATGTTCAGAATCCGTCCGGCAGCCTGTGTCAAGGCAGTGGCGTACCGCACAAGGTGAGCGTGATGAGCACCGTACGCGAGCGTCCGGTGACTGGCACCGATGTAGCGGTGAGCGCATCGGTCACCGGCGGCGAATATGGCGCATGCAGCAGCGTGACGGGGACCGGGTACGTCGGGCTGCAGCAATATCAGGCATGTAACCGCGAACCGGTGTTGACGCCGGAAAAAGTTGGCGTGATGCGCACTTGGCGCGACCAGCCGGTTTCCGGAACGATGATGGAGCACAACCCGAAGGTTACCGGTGCTGAATATGGCGGATGCCAGCCGATTTCCGGTACCGAATACATGGGTCCGGATCAATATACTGCGTTTTGCGACGAGGAACGTCAGGCTGCTTCGCGCGCCCTGATGGCAAGTCGTGGTGCCCGGGCGGGTGTGGCGCCGAGCGGAACCCGCGTCGAATCCGGGAGCAAGGTGACAGGCGTGGAACGCGGCGAAAGCCGGGTCCTGAGCGGTACGCCCTATTCCGGCCCACATCAGCGTGTGTCGCAGCGGGGTGCCAATAGCAATCCGCACCCGCTCACGCGTGGACCTGCAAATGCACCGCGTGCAGTAGTGTCCGAGGAGTCGCAGGCACCTGCGGTGCAAGGCATTTTCAGCATCGTCACCCCGGCACGCAGAGCCCAGGATAGCAGTTTGAGTCGCATTACCGGTACCGCTTCCGGTGCACAAGGACGCATCACCGGGCCAGTCAATCTGGCGGCCGGACTGGTTTCAGGTACGCCGGAGTTTCGCTATCGGGACGATGCCTACGGCGCTGCACCGATTGCGATGGAACAGTTGCAGGCACCTGAAGGGCAGCGCAGTCGCCTCACCGGAGATGGGCGCGAAGGAGGCTTCGCCATCACGGGTGCTGCCTGGCGCCGTAACGAAAGCATTACCGGCACAGAAGGGACTTCTGCCGCGCGGCGTAACCCGACTCTGCGCGGCAATCAGCGCAGCATGGCGATGCAAGTCCTTGCACTGAAGGATCGCGAGCATTTGCAAGTGGCGCCGAGCAAAGTCACCGGCAGCAGCGGTAGCGCCGACACCGGCTCAACCATCACCTACTCCGGTGGCGCGCGTGGCTAACCTATGAATACGCGCAACCGCCCCGGGCGGCATATCAGCCCACAGTTTGCAGCCGGCCGTCCGCCTTATGGGCTGGGGACGCCTGGCAGCGTGCTCCAGGGGCGTCAGCCGGAGATGCAGGTTGCCGGCGCAGCCGTGGAACCCAATCCGGCCTGTACGATGCAAGGCGGGCGTCTGTGCCGCCACCCGTTGTCGAACGAAATGGAGAACCGGCGCCTGCTGAAATACGAGGAAACCATCAAGGGGTGCTTCGCCAATATCGTTCCGGTGTTGAAGCGTATCGCCGGATTGCAGCATGAACCAGACTTCGTCGAGCGGGCGCAAGCCATCGCGAACCAGGAATTGGGCTTTGAGTTGCCGGCGCACATACTTGCAGATGCGTGGGTATCTGACCTGAATATGCGGGCCTTGTATGGCGAAAGTGTCATGCGCATGCTGCGCTTTCAGGCAGAACGGGTCACTGCGTCCAATCCATCTGAGGCGGTGGGCACGGATGAGTCGATGTCGTTCCTGTTGGATTGCGGCTACCATGCAGTCGACATCTCGCCCTGCTCGGATGGGCGCTTGAAGGGTTTGGTGCATTATATCCTGCGCTTGCCTGCTGGGGCGGTGCAGTCCTACGCTGGTGCGATGTTCGATGTGGATGCCAACGTCAAGCGCTGGATCGAAACCGAGTTGATGCGCTTTCGCGAGGGCCGTCCGGTATCCGCTGATGCAGGTACGCGCTACCTGAAGATGGTCGTGTACCACACCAGTAGTTCCGATCCCGAGCATGAAGGTTGTGCTGCCCATGACAGCAATGTGATGCAGGCGGCAGAGAAGGGGCTGGAGCGGCTGCGCGAGTTCCGTCAAGCGATCGAAAACAGTTTTTGCTGTGGTGCATCGGTCGACATCTTGCTGGTCGGTGTGGATACCGATACCGATGCGATCAAGGTGCATGTGCCCGACGCGGACGGCGACATGAGTTTATACCGCACAGTGGATAACCTTGCGCTGTATCGCCAGACCGTCAACGATGACGAGAATACTGCCCGGCTCAAGGTCTATCAGGCGATTCAGGCAGCCAATACCCAGAGTGGTTGGGGTCGCGGCAACGGCGAGCCCCATGAGGGCATGCGGCGTTTGATCGCCACGTTGTTGATCAACAATTTGTCGCAGATCGAATATGTGTGCGGCAACTGGGGTGGACGTTACTCCGACATCGGCCACAACGAGCGCTTCATCAGTGTTGGTGAAGGGTTCGAAGAGTTTCAGTTGCGTAATCTGGCCTATTTTGCCCACCTGCACACGGTTGAGGAGGGTGCGCCCGACCTGGACGTGGGAATCAGGATTTTCAAGAAACTCAACGTCAGTCACGGCTTGCCGATTCCGCTGGCAATTCACTACCGTTACGACAGTCGCGTGCCGGGTAGCCGCGAACGCACGGCAGAGCGTTGCCGCCGTGTCAAGGCAGCAATCGAGTCGCGCTATGGCGAATTGGCCCGGCAAGGACTTCTGGCATGTGGCATGACGGTACAGGACAAGAGGGCCGGCAGCCCGATCGAGTTGATCGAGGCGAGCGGAGGTTGAGGCTTTGCGGAGAGCACAATGAAAATTTGTCAGGTGGAAAAGACGCTGGTTTCGACTAACCGGATCAAGGAGATGGGGCATCGCCCGCTGCTGGTCGTGAAAGAAAAAGGTGGTTCGCGCAGCATTGCGGTGGACGCGGTGGGCTGCATCCCAGGAGACTGGGTGATTTGCGTGGGTTCTTCCGCGGCGCGTGAAGCTGCTGGCGGCAAGGATTTTCCCAGCGATCTCACCATCGTCGGCATTATCGACCATTGGGCGGAAGATTGAAATGGAGATCATGGAAGTGGTTTCCGACTTGGTATCCACACGCCGCATCCCTGGTTTGTACAGTGCTTCGCTCAGGGTGGTACGCGATGTCAAGGGCCGGCTCAATGTGGCGGCCGACCCGGTGGGCGTGCCGCCGGGCAAATGGGTGATTACCGTGAGCGGGTCGGCTGCGCGCTACGCCATGGGCGATTACAGGATTCTTACCGATTTGACCATCGGCGGCATCATCGATGGTTGGGACCCCGGCGCTGGTCAAGCCGGTAAGTAAGCAGTTTTTAATAACGCAAAAGGAGTATGAAAATGGCAAACGTAAGCGGTATTGCATTGGGCATGATCGAGACGCGGGGTCTGGTGCCTGCGATTGAAGCGGCGGACGCGATGACCAAGGCGGCGGAAGTGCGTCTGGTGGGGCGCCAATTCGTCGGCGGGGGTTACGTCACCGTGCTGGTGCGCGGTGAAACCGGTGCGGTGAACGCAGCGGTGCGCGCCGGGGCGGATGCGTGCGAGCGCGTGGGGGATGGTCTGGTTGCGGCGCATATCATTGCGCGTGTGCACAGCGAGGTGGAGAACATTCTGCCGAGCCAGCCTGAAGCCTGAAGGGTTTTGTCTTAACAACTTGACGAGAGAAAGGAATACATCATGGCAAACACAGTGAGCGGCATTGCATTGGGCATGATCGAGACGCGGGGGCTGGTGCCTGCGATTGAAGCGGCGGACGCGATGACCAAGGCGGCGGAAGTGCGTCTGGTGGGGCGCCAATTCGTCGGCGGGGGTTACGTCACCGTGCTGGTGCGCGGTGAAACCGGTGCGGTGAACGCAGCGGTGCGCGCCGGGGCGGATGCGTGCGAGCGCGTGGGGGATGGTCTGGTTGCGGCGCATATCATTGCGCGTGTGCACAGCGAGGTGGAGAACATTCTGCCGAGCCAGCCTGAAGCCTGAAGGGTTTTGTCTTAACAACTTGACGAGAGAAAGGAATACATCATGGCAAACACAGTGAGCGGCATTGCATTGGGCATGATCGAGACGCGGGGGCTGGTGCCTGCGATTGAAGCGGCGGACGCGATGACCAAGGCGGCGGAAGTGCGTCTGGTGGGGCGCCAATTCGTCGGCGGGGGTTACGTCACCGTGCTGGTGCGCGGTGAAACCGGTGCGGTGAATGCAGCGGTGCGCGCCGGGGCGGATGCGTGCGAGCGCGTGGGGGATGGTCTGGTTGCGGCGCACATCATTGCGCGCGTACACAGCGAGGTGGAGAACATTCTGCCGACGACTCCCGATGCGGGCCAGGGTGGACGGGATGGGGATATCAGTTAGGCTATCTCCCGAGTGGATAAAGGCGTGAATATGCATATGGACCCGCGTTTGAATGGCTACTTGACACGCGCACTCACTCACGAGTTGGCGGCGGTACAGCAATATCTGATGCAGGCCAGGTTGACCGGCCTGTGGGGGTTATCTGCACAGAGCACACAATTCCGCCGGGATGTGAATGAGGAACTGGTGCACGCCGAGCGCTTGATGGAACGCATGTTGGTCTTGGGGATTCCGTGTAATGCAACCCAGTTGCCGCCCATCCGCCCAGGCAGAACGCTGGCGGAAATGCTGGAAATCGATCGCAAACTGGAAATCGAGGCGGTCCGGCTCTACGAAGAAGCGATGCTCTATTGCGCCAGACGCCAGGATGAGGAAACGCAGGCGCTGATGCGCGCCCTCATGGAAGATGAGTTGGGTCATCTCAAGGAATTGGATCAGCAGTTGTCCGAATTACAGGGAGAATAAGGCCATGATGCAAGCCAGGGATTCAGACACGGATATCACCACGTCAGAGGCGCGCAAGCCGGTATTGAACCGGCGCTTTGATTTCGGCAACTATGCCGAGGCGAGGTCCTTCCTGGATAAACTGGCAGAATTGTCCAGGCGCGAGGACTACTATCCGAATTTGAGTTTTGGAAGAACTTACGTGATCGTCAGCATCGATGCCGTGGGTTGGGCTGCGCTGGCCAGCCGGGAATCCGCCTTTATCAGCGAGATGGAAGCACTGGCTGCACCGGGCAAGATCTAGCGGGCTGGCGCGGTAATGGCTGACAGGATCATCGCGATAATCAACCAGAAGGGCGGAACCGGCAAGACCACTCTGGCCCTGAACCTGGCGGCGGGGTTGGCGTTGCGCGGTTCGACTCATCTGGTGGATGCCGACCCCCAACGCTCCGTCAGCCAGTGGGTCGGGATGGGCGCCGGGCATGCCGTCCTGCCGTTGGCCGTGCTGGGAGGCGACTCTGTCGCCACCCTGGCAAAACTGGCGCGCAACCACCGTTATGTGGTGGTGGATTGTCCACCCGCTGTGCAAGGGCCGGTCATCGATGCGGTGATGGCTTCTGCCAACCTCGTGCTGATCCCGGTGCTGCCTTCGCCGCTTGACCTGTGGGCGAGCGTGGAGATGGGGGCGCTGGTGAGTCGGGCGCGGCAGAAAAACCCGGCATTGCAAGCTCGCCTGGTCCTGAATCAGATGGAAACTCGCAATACCCTGTCCCGCGCCATGCGTGAAGCAGTGGCGGCGTTCGATATGCCCGTTCTGGATGCCGACATGCAGCGACGTGCGGCCTACCGCAGCGCTGCAGTGGAAGGGACGAGCGTCTATGGTATGGGCAAGCGTGCGCAAACCGCAGTGGCGGATATCGAAGCGATCATCGAGGAGGTTTTATGTCTGTGAAAAAAATGGGGACAAAACTTGCGCAAGGCGTACATCAGGTCAAAGCCCAGCAGGATGAGGTGCCGCCGGACGAGGGGCTGAACGCCCCACTGGTCGCCAGAACGAAATCGGTGCGGAGTGCAGCCAAACCCGAACCCGCCAAGGTCAGCAAGCCTGGTGCGTTGCACCCGCATCGAGTTTGGCCCGACTGAGCGGTGTGTCTCTGTTCCGCTCTATTTTTCAGGGACGGAGCGAGTAGTCAGACGGGTATAAACCTGCCGACAAGGTTGCTGTTTGTATACCGACCAGAATCTGTTTTGTATCGTGCCGCAATTTGCGACGTGGGGCAGTGTGACATTCATGGCGATGCCAACGACGGCCCCCCACCTACCCACTAAAAGGAGTCACCATGAATGACGTGATCAACCAGTACCGCATCGAAAAAGAGCCCTACTACCATACCGTTGCCGACGAGGTCGATCTTTACGAGGCGGCCTACGGCGTGCGCATGCCGATGATGCTCAAAGGACCGACGGGATGCGGCAAGACTCGTTTTGTCGAATACATGGCATGGAAGTTGGGCAAGCCCCTGATAACCGTGGCCTGCAACGAAGACATGACCGCCTCCGACCTGGTCGGACGCTTTCTGTTGGACGCCAACGGCACCCGCTGGCAGGATGGGCCGCTCGCCATCGCCGCCCGGTTTGGGGCAATCTGTTACCTCGACGAGGTGGTGGAAGCCCGGCAGGATACCACCGTGGTGATTCACCCCCTGACGGACAATCGCAGGGTGCTGCCCCTGGAAAAGAAAGGGGAGTTGGTGCACGCCCATCCAGATTTTCAGATCGTGATTTCCTACAATCCGGGCTATCAGAGTCTGATGAAGGATCTGAAACAGTCTACCAAGCAACGCTTCGGCGCACTCGACTTCAATTATCCCGAGCATGGGATCGAGGTGGAGATCGTTTCGCACGAGACAGGAGTGTCCGGCGAGATTTCCGACAAACTGATTTCGATTGCAGAGCGGGCGAGAAACCTCAAGGGGCACGGTCTGGACGAAGGCATTTCCACCCGGATGCTGGTGTATGCGGGCAGTCTGATCGCCAAGGGGGTAGATCCCAGGAATGCTTGCCGCGTTGCGTTGATTCGTCCGATCACCGACGACCCCGACATGCGCGATGCGCTTGATGCAGCAGTGACGACTTTCTTCTAGACACGGGTCATACAACGGAACTTGCCGGAGCAGAAAGATGGCAATAGAACTCGAAAAGTACCAGGATATATTGGACGAACTCGGTGACCACGCCGGCGAAGTGCTGCGCGCCTCCTGGGGCGAGGCGGCGCGGGTGTTCGGCCCGCGTGGTCTGGAAGCCTATCTGCGTGGCGCAACCAGCCTGAAATCGTTGGGCCGTGGTACTGACCTGGTGGCATCCTTTATCCAGAGTGCACCGGCGGTGGCGCGCGAACTGGGCGAGGATGCGGTGAGCGATTTGATTGCCGCTGCCATCCGGATGTATTCCAAAACCAGCGCCACTGTGATCTCCCTGTTTTTTTCTTCCAGTCCGATCGCTGCTTCCCGGTTGGGCGACCCGGAACTGTTCCGGAGTTATCTACACCTGATCGATACCCTGCTCGCCCAGGCACCGCGTGGTGTACGCCCGATGCTGGATCACCTCGGCACCCTGCTCGGGCAACTGACTCTCGGCGGTCTGCGCCGTTGGGCGCTGTGGGGCGCCCAGGCGCACAAGGCGGATTTTGATGCCCAAGTCAGATATTTCGGCCTGGAGAGCCCGGAATCCTTGGGCGTTCTGCAAAAGGAACGCAAGGGCACCTTGTTTGTCGATGTACAGCGACGCATCGGCATGTACCTGCGCGCCTTGTGGGGGCGAGATTTCTTCATGCGTCCCACCAGCGGCGACTTTGAACAGCGCGAAGGCTACCGGCCCTATATCGAGGGCTACATCATTCACTTGCCCGACGCCTATGACGACCTCGAGACTCCTTCCGGCAAGACCGATGGTGTGGATCTTTATCGGGCAGCCTGTGCCCATGCTGCTGCCCATCAAATGTACACAAAAGACCCTCTTTCCGCCGAAGCGCTCACACCCCTGCAAATGGCGGTTATCGGCATCATTGAAGACGCACGCGTGGAGCAACTGGCGATCAACAGTTTCCCAGGCCTTGCGCCTTTGTGGCAAAAACTTCACCACGCCACGCCCGACCGGAATGCGAGCATTGGCGATTATCTCGACCGTATTGCACATGCCTTGCTGGACCCGGACTACGCAGACCCCGATCCGCTGATTGTCAAGGCGAGACTGCTGTTTGCCGGACAGGCGCATCTGCTTGCGAGCAATCAACTCGCGTGGGACCTGGGTGTGACGCTTGCCCACGACCTGATGCAGATGCAGTTGCCCTATAGCCCACATACCGATGTGCTCAACGCGCCCTATCGCGATGACAATCGGTATCTGTGGGATTTTGACGAGGTCTCGGATTTCGCGCATGCGGAACCATGGAAGGAAAAGCAGGTACGCAAGCATGTCAGCCTCATGGAGTTTGCCAACGAGGTCGAGGTCGAGAACGCAGGTGACGATGCACAGGAAATCTGGGTGTTGTCCAGTGAGCTTTTTCCCTACGAAGATCTTGGAAAGAGTTACAACGAACTGGAAGGCAAGGAACCTCCTCCCCAGCCTTACCACTACGCAGAATGGGACTACCAGATGCAACTGGAGCGCCCGGATTGGTGTACCGTGCTGGAAAAGCACCCGAAACCGGGCGAAGTGGAGGTCATTGACGACATCGTAGTCAAGTACAAACCCATCATCGGCAGGCTCAAGTATCTGATCGAAGCCATGCAGCCGCAGGGGGTGCAGCGCCTGCGCAAGCAGGAGGACGGCGATGAGATCGATCTGAACGCCGCAGTGCGCGCCATGATCGAGATGCGCATGGGTGAGCAGCCCGACCCGCGCGTCATGATGCGCAATGTGCGTAAAGTGCGCGATCTTTCGGTACTGCTGCTGATCGACCTGTCCGAATCCACCAATGATCCCGTGCTGGGTTCGGACAACACGGTGCTGCAGTTGGCGCGCGAAGCCACGGTACTGCTGGCCGATGCACTCGACAAGATCGGTGATCCCTTCGCCATTCACGGCTTCGATTCCAATGGACGCCACGACGTGGAGTACTTTCGCTTCAAGGATTTCGATGCGCCTTACAACGACCTGCCCAAGTCACGTCTGGCGGGCATGAGCGGTCAGTTGTCCACACGCATGGGTGCGGCGATGCGTCATGCCGGCTCGATTCTGAAGCGTCGGCCCAGCAACAAGAAGTTGCTGCTGGTGGTCACTGATGGCGAACCCGCCGACAACGATGTGCGCGACCCGCAATACCTGCGCTTTGACGCCAAGAAAGCGGTGGAAGAGTTGACCCGGGTCGGCATCACCACCTATTGTCTGAGCCTGGACCCCAGGGCTGACCAGTACGTGTCGCGCATTTTCGGCGCCAGGAACTACATGGTGGTGGACCACGTGCAAAGGCTGCCAGAAAAGTTGCCGCTCCTGTACATGGGGCTCACGCGATGAAGAACCTGCCGCACAGTTCCAACAGTCTGTTGATACGCGCACTGCACTGGGCGGAGTGGTTGGGGCTGGTTCTGATCGCCAGGATTCTTGTCACCGGCGTAGGCAAGACGTGCGCCAATGAATCGCTGGAACAGGTTTACACTCATCCGCTATGGGCGGCGGGCGGCGTCTGAACTCGTATGCTTTCGACCGAGAAATTGCTTGCCGCCGTGCAGTGGGCTGTGAAGGCACTGCGCGACGGTGGGCTCGTCGCCTTTCCCACCGAGACCGTCTACGGTCTTGGGGCGGATGCTGAAAATCCCTCGGCTGTAACTCGCATCTTTGCGGCAAAGGGCCGACCAGCCGACCATCCGCTGATCGTCCATATCGCGAGTCCCGAACAAATCACCCACTGGGCCAAGGATGTTCCGCCTGCGGCTTGGCGCCTCGCGGGGCGCTACTGGCCGGGGCCGCTCACGCTGATTCTGCGTCGCGCCTGCCGCGTGCCCGATATTGTCACTGGTGGTCAGGACACGGTGGGGCTGCGCGTTCCCGATCATCCACTTGCATTGGCGCTGCTCGAGGCCTTCGGCGGCGGAATTGCCGCTCCTTCCGCCAATCGCTTTGGCCGGGTGAGTCCCACCACCGCAGCGCATGTGCGCGAAGAACTGGGCGATGCCATGGACTTGATCCTGGACGGGGGGCCCTGCCGCGTGGGCATCGAGTCCACCATTCTCGATTTGAGTGGACATCAGCCCCGGCTATTGCGTCCCGGCGCGATCACTCCTGCCGAGATCGAAGCCGTTCTCGAGCAGCCAATTGCCCGGCCGGATAACGATGCGCCGCGGGCACCTGGCATGCTGCGCTCCCATTATGCTCCGCAAACCCCGGTCTACCTGGTTTCAACTGCGAATCTGGAAGCCGAAGCGCACCGGCATCTCGCACAAGGGCGGCGCGTTGCAGTGCTGTCCAGAGCCGCTCCTATTCTACCCGAGGCTCGTCTCTGGCAGGGTATGCCAACTCACCCGGCGGGATGGGCCCACGAACTGTACGCGCGGCTGCGCGACCTGGATGTGCAATGTTTCGATTGCATTCTGGTCGAGGCGCCACCCGCCGGTGTGGACTGGCAGGCGGTGGGCGACCGGCTGGAGCGCGCTGCTTCGGCGCAAGGTACGGTGCTCCCCAACAACCGGCTCATGAAAAATGCTTACTGATACTTGTCCCGCTGTGGGTATTATTCTGGAACACCTGATCCATTTTGAGGAATTCATCATACGGAATGTAATGAGACCCATCGCATGAGAACGTCAAGCCCACTATCCCATTGAAAATGTTGAGTGTGCCGGAGCGCAGGTATAACATTTCATTCATGAACCGCAGTTCCCTCAGGGTATCCAGCACGGCACGGATCTGCTGGGCGGGCACCAGTGCATCGGTGGGGTAGGGTCGCTTGGGATACGCCATGCAACTGTCTGGATCAGCCAGCGTATCCATGGCCAACACACGATAACGATACGGGTCGTCCATTACCCAGACAACGGCCTGACTGCTGGAGAAATGTAGAATCACATGATAGACACCGTGGTCGAGGATCAACTCTTCCACCACGCTGAGGACCGTATCCAGGTGTCTGTCCATCACACTTTTCGAACGAGCCTGGCTGGGTGCCGCCCCAATGGGGGAGTCGCCAACGAATTGGCGCCAGTGACGGGGTTCTTCATAGAGTTGGTGCGTCTGCGGCAAATCACGCAAGGCAAAATCGGCACCTATGAAACCGAGTACCCTTCCATCGGCATTGCGCACAAATTGAATGGCAGTCAACGAAGGACGCAGCGCCCGCAGGCTGATATAGGCTTCGCACAACAGGAAATCGGTGGCCTGGACCCCTTCACGAAGGTAAGGCCACTGTTGGTAATGCTGTTCGCGGTTCTTGTCAAAAAACCCCGTAGCCAGCAGCGCTTCTCTCATGTAGGGCCGGTCTGACCGTTCCCGCCCGAAATGTTCTGCAACCAGCCCATCGCGGCTTATGTTGGAAGTGAGTTGTACCGCGTTCGTATCCAGTGCATACAGGAACTTGCAGTAAGGCACGGAGGGAAATGCTTCGTTCAGTACCGTCTCCATCTTTGCGCGATCAGCCCAGACATGGCTGCATGCTTCCGCCAATTGATGCAACGGCTCGTACAGTAACTCGGTGAGCATTTCACGCTGCTGAACGATGCTTTTATATAAAGATTCCTTGGGTTGATTCATACCGGGACTCCTTGATAAATTACTACGGAACGGTCATGGATGAGGCCGAGTTTGTCTTTGGCTGAACAAACTATTCCTTCTCCTTGCGATGGCGTCTTTGGAGAAATTTTGGGGTACTGTGGAAATTATGATGAATTTGCAGATTTAATAAAAGTTAATTATATTTACAGTTGTGTTTTACTATGGTTTAATATCAATCATGCCCATTCGTCACGCTACCCTGCACCAGTTCAAGATTTTCAACGCCGTGGCTCGACACATGAGTTTTGCCCGCGCTGCCGAGGAACTCCACCTGACGCCGCCAGCCCTGTCCATTCAGGTCAGGCAACTCGCTGAGGCCGTCGGTCAGCCCCTCTTCGATCAGATCGGCAAGAAGATTTATCTTACCCCGGCGGGGGCGGTTCTGACAGTGGCCAGTCAGGATATACTCGACAGGCTTGAACACGTCGCCCAGGAACTGGCGGCGCTCCAGGGAATAGAGAAGGGCAGTCTGAAACTCGCCACGCTTGCCACTGCCAAATACTTCATCCCCCGCTTGTTGGGCGACTTCTGTGCGAAACATCCCGGTATCGATGCTGCCCTGTTCGTCGGTAATCGGGAGGCCCTGCTGGAACGGCTCGCGCGCAACCAGGACGATCTCTACATCCTGGGCCAGCCGCCGGCACACATGAACGTCACCGCAGAGCCTTTTGCGGATAATCCCTTGGTGATAGTGGCCCGACCGGACCATCCTCTGATGTCGGAAGAGAAGATCGATCCATCGCGCCTGCAGGATATTCCATTCATTCTGCGCGAGCCGGGTTCGGGAACGCGTCTGGCCACTGGGGAGTTTTTCGGCCGGCATGGGATCGCCCTCAAGGCGCGCATGGAGTTTGGGAGCAACGAGGCCATCAAGCAGGTTGTGGCCAGCGGTTTGGGCATGGCCGTGCTGTCTGCCAGCACGATCAGCGCGGAACTCGCCAGTGGGGAACTGGCAGTACTCGACGTGCGCGGCTTTCCTCTGGAGAGAAAATGGTACGCAGTCTATCCTGCGGGAAAGCAACTCACCCTGACCACCAAGGCATTCATGGAATACTTGTTCGCTGCCGCGCACCAAATCGATAGGCTCCCGCATGCTATAGCGACCCCGGTCGGGCGCAAGGAGCGGAAACCGGCGTCCGGCTCAGGGAGTTTCGGTATTCCATGACGTGGTGAGCGGACGTCGCGTTCATTCATTCGTCCTGCCTCCAGGCAATCGCTCTTCGTTCTGCAAGGACAATCTGCCCGTGACCGGGTCGTAATAGATCGGTTGCGTGATCCGGAGCGGGTGACGGGTATCGAGTCGTTCGATCTCGGCGCGAACCTGTTTCTCTGGCGTGTCGTGGGTAAAGGCCGGTGAATAGCGGCAGACTCTCCTGGCATCTCCCCGCGTGAGCGCGAATAGCGCATCAAATACCCTATCGTGGGACAACCCCATGTCGGTGTTTTCCCATGGATGCACGTGCTCGATTGACGCAACTGCCCAGACCCCCCACAAGGAAAAACTTTCATGCACCGCCAGTACGATTGCCTCGTCAGTGGGTAACCGTAACGTCATCTCCCGGGGAAGTTCGGTGACGGCATGTTCATCGATCCAGGCCCCCAGCAACCGTCCATCGGCGAATGAGCCACTCTGGCGACTGCGGCAATACGTGAGAAATTCTCCTACCTGTTGGCAGGCGCAGGCAAGGTCATCCGTTGTGCGTACGAAAATAAGCAGGCTCGTTATTCGTCCATTCTGCGTTTCATTGGCATTCATTCTCATAGGCTTCAGCCTCACGGGTTGCAGAAGTCGCAGCGGCCCGCCTGAGCCACCTTCTCGGGGCGCTCCACCCTCACCTGATGGCCGCATCTTACGCAACGGTGGATGTCTGTCCGGACTTCGCGGGTCGGCGCACCGCAATTCTCGCAGGGCAGCCCTGGGACGCACTCCATGACCTGGAAGCCGGGCGCGTCACAGGCGGGGCAAAGGGTGCAGAGTTTACGTGCGAGATCTTGAGCAGCTTGGCCGATCCTTTCCATGCGTGTGGGATTGGCATGGGCGCGCACGTCGGTTTCAATGAACACCCGTCCGTTGGTCGATTCTGCGAGCGCCCAGGTAAAGACGGCCTCGAGTTCCGCCCAAGTGGCGATTTCCTTGCGGATGCGCGGGTCCTCCTCGTCTTGTGGACGTACCACCAGATGATGCTCGGGGAATCCGGTCCGGTGGCCGAATCGTTCGGCTTCCTCCCATCTTGCGGTGAGCAGATGAGAAAAGCCGGTCGACCCCGAGGCCACACCAGTCACCTCGATGCCCAGTATGTCGTCGATCCAGACGATCATCTCCCTGTTCCAGGGGAGCATCCCGGCAAAGTGATCTGGCCCGAAACTGCCCTCGCTCGCCAGCCCCAGCGGCAGGCCGGACAGTTCCATGCCGATGCGTGCCTTTTTGCGTGCTGCTTCCAGTTGGGTGCCGGGGCGCGGGATATCGCGGGTGAAGGTGCCCAGGGTATCCGTATCGAAGCCGCTTACCCGCTCGATCCGGCAGCCCAGGGCGGCATCCAGCACCGGCAAGATCACCCGCTCCTTGCCATGCTGGGTGAGCAAGGCCGCAGTCGCACCGTTGTAGACGGATTTTTTTCCTGAATTCATGACCTTTGCATGCCTGCAGTGAGTGCGGCTCTGGACCTCAGTGCTCGGACGACACTCGTTGCCATTTCCCGTCCGTATTGCGCTGGTGGATGCTTCCATGTTCGTCGTCGATGTGAAAAAGAAACAGCCATCGATTTTCGACGAGTTCGCGCACGAGTTCGTGTTTGGCGATGATTCGATCGATCTCCGCCTTTGGGGCTTCGAGAAATACGTTCAATCTCAAGGGTTCGTGTACCCACTGCTTGCCATCATGGAGCGACTGCAGGGGAAGGCCGACGCGCAGGTCGCCCCCATTGCCCTCGAATACACCGATGGACCCACCCACGACGTTATGCAGTACTTTATTGCCGCTGCCGAATCTCTGGTTGTCGACGACGGATCCGTAGTACTGCATGTTGATCCAGTTGGCAACCACCATCGGTGCGGTCATGATGAGTTCCAGAACACCGAAGCCTTCATCCTTGCGCCATTCGTAGTCATGCAAAAACGCCCTTCCGGAAAGGTCGATGCCTGTGGTTCTGGAACGGGGTGCGGCGATGAATGCGGCATTGCCGGCAAGACCCCATTCCGGAAAAACCTGCGACCAGTCCCGGCTGCGTTCCCGAATCAGGGCATCGACAACATCCGGAGCCAGATTCGAGATGCCAAGCAAGTTGGACCGTTCCATGCGTGCCAGTTGTCCGGCCTGGGCGAGCCACTTGCGCAGTCGTTCCAGATCCGGTGCGTGAGTCGCCTCCAATCCCTCGATATCAAACAAGGTGATCGCATCGAGTGTCGTGTCATGCAAGGCTGGCACAAACCGGGTGTCCGCCGGAATATGAATGCCCTTTTGTGCAAGCTCCGCACGCACTTTTGGATCATTCAGCAACGTGGCGATGACCCGGGCACTGACTTCACCGGTCTGGCCTGCACAGGCCCCACAATCGAGTCCTGTGGCATGAGGATTGTTGACCGTGCTGCTTCCATGCCCAATCAGCAAAATCAACCGTGCAAAATTGCTGGTCATCGACATGGCCTTCAAAATCATTTCTGCCGAGGCGCTGCGGTTTTCTATGGGAATGCCGACTGTCGGGTTCTGGGTTGTTTTCTGTCGGGTTTGGGTGATTTCATATCCATGAGACACCTCTGCCAACGTCGGCGCAAGACGGTCGCGTAATTCGGTGGGAATTCCCTTGGTTTCCGGATGGGGTACGGTACGGCTCCATCCGAAACTGTCGCCAAGCAATTTTGGACCATACAGCAGGCCGGCCGACTCCACGAATGAAAAACAGGAGGAAGGTGAACTTCTGAAGGCTTTCCAGGCATTGGCGCCGTGCAGACGTCGATGGCGGCGGTTGATGGCCTTTTCCACTTCCTGGGCGCTGGCGCCGCGAACATGTTCGTGGACCCGGTAGCCGGGCGTCAGCAGCACAGGCATGTGCGTCCGCGCATCAGATGCTCCCAAAGGAACATATTCCATGAAAGCGCCGAAAAACCCGGCAAAGCCCACGGTTTGCACGGTGGGTGCAACGGTTTCCAACGCCCTACGAAACACTTCCGACCGCACATCGATGCAGAACGCGGCCTGTACGGAGGGGCGGACTGGATTGGGCTTCGTTGCTGACTGCTGGGCAGGACTGGACAGTTTCGCAATGATTTTCTTCTGGTAACCCAGTTCAAAGGCCGATTGCAGTACAAAGTCTATTTGTGTCTGTGCTTGCGTGCTGCGTGCCGGAGTTCGCACCGCATGCCGCCAGGCATCTCCCAGTTTCGGGGCCTGTCGCGCATCGAACAGGATCAGTTCCCAGGCAAGGCGGATGGCCAGCAGATCGACGATGGAGTCCTCCTGCCCGCCCACCAACTCCTGTTCCCAGCGGAGGTAACGTGTCCAGGATGCCCAGCCGCCGATATTCAGCAAGGCGGCATGGAGATAATCATCGACCCGATCGGCTGGGATGGAAAGTTTCTGCAGGGCCAGAGCAATCGTGTCCATCGGCAGATTGGGCAACGTGGCGACTGCGCTCCTGATCCCACGCAGGCCCATCATCCCAGGGGCCAGATCGATTTCCGCAAATTGGCGCCAGGCTTCGTAGAGGGATTCCTTCCGCCAGGGCATCGGCCAGATGGCCTGGCCTCGATCGAAATAAGCGGCAGCGAACTGGCTGATTCGTTCTATGACAAACCCGGTCCACTGAGTACCGTCCAGGTCTTCAAGGACATTCGAGACCAATGCGATTTGGCCTGTAGGGGGAGGGGAATCGTCGGCGATGGCTCTTTCCAATGCGGCGCCATCGAGCGCGAGGCCATGTTGCCGCAGCGACTGTTCCAGGTCGGCACGGGCAATGCGACCGGTCGAGATCTGCTCCCGATAATAGCGACGCGGCATGACCAGAGGAGAACCCGCCACTCTGGCAAGGGTTTCGCTGGCATGTTCGAAATCCTGATGACGCAGGCCAAAATAGGGGTTGACCGCCACGAAGGCATTGAGTGGCCAGAGCGGCACGATCCGCTGGCATGCCGATTCCACCAGGGCCTCAAGCGAAGCGGAATCATGAACGACGTCGGCCCTGCGGGTTGCATCGATGTCATTCGCGTCAATATTCGTGGTTCTGACAAATGCTGTCGAAGGGTTGGTTGTCGTGCGGTCCATGATTCAGACTCCTTTTGGTTGGTTACATGGAGCGGCTTGCATTGGCCAGAATCGTTGCAACAGCCGCGAGAACGGGATGTCGACATACAACCCGTTATAAAGATGCACGTAGGCCCTGCGTGCGATCGGGTATTGGACCAGGTTGGGCAGGTTCTGCTGAATCAGGAGGATGGCAAAAAAAGTCAGCATCACCAGTCCGATGAGGGTGAATTGAGCGGGACCATCGACCATCCGTTCTGCCGGGAGGCTCGTCGTCAGCATGAAATGAAACACGGCATGCAGGCTGAAATAAGCAGTACAGACCAGAGCGCTGAGGCCGACTGCACGTACGATGAACGCGGCCCCCATGCCTGCCTTGAAAGACTGGAGCAAGAGTTGGGTCATTGCCACGGCAACGATGGTGCCCAAGGCCAGGAGTGCGGGCTGACTTTCCAGAGTGACGCCAAAGGCCGCACCGATACCGACCGTCATCAGGCCTGCGAAGGCGAGTACGATGAGCCACTGCCAGAATGTGGGGGTGGATTGGGCGGGGCGCACGGCTGGCGTGCGGAAGATATCCACGACGCTACCCGAGGATAAAAAGGCATGAGCCTTGTACAAGGAGTGCGTCACCAGATGCAGCATTGCCAAGCTGTACAACCCAAAGCCGCATTCCAGCAGCATGAAGCCCATCTGGGCAGTGGTCGTCCAGGCCAGGAACACCTTGATGCTGGTTTGGGTCAGCATGATCAACCCGGCGGCAGCGATCGTGATGATTCCGATGATGGTCAGGGCGTTGGAGGCCGTGATGGACTGGGACATGATCGGGCTCATGCGAATGATCAGGAAAGCGCCTCCATTGACAATGCCCGCATGCAACAGGGCCGACACCGGGGTAGGGGCTTCCATTACCTGAATCAACCAGCCTTGCAGGGGAAATTGGGCCGTTTTGAGGGCTGCGGCCAGTACGATGAGCCAACTGGCCCATTGGAGTTTGACCGGAAGCGGACCAGCCATTGCCGCCATGGTATGAAAAACCGTCTCAAATTCCATGGTGTGCAGGGTGGAACCGATGAGCAATACGGCGATCAACAGGCTGATCTCGCCAACCCGGCTGACAATGATCTTTTTGCGCGCCGCGAGTACAGCGCCCACCCGCTCCGGGTAGAACATCAGGAGGTGATGCAAGCAAAGGCTGGTGGTCATCCACACCAGCACGAACATCAGCATGTTGCCGGAAACGATCAACGTCAGGATGGAGGCGAGCGTGAGATTGAGCCAGGTATAAAACCGTCCCTGACGTTTTTCTCCCTGGAGATAATTGCGCGCATAGCGGGAGACCACGAATCCGACGAAAGAAACCAGGGAGAGCATCACCACCGTGACTGGGTTGATATAGAGGCTCAAAGCCAACGCACCCATGTCTCCGGGCAATGCAACGGAGAACGGAGTTACCGTCAGGGATTTTCCGCCGAGCGCATACAGCAGGGCGGCAATGGCTGCGCAGACAAAGGACAATGCGGCGGCGCCATTACTCAGACGTGCCATCGGCTGGGCATGTTCGTCGGACAGAACACTCCCGAAAATCCCCGTCATCCACAGTAGCAACGGTACCGCAGAGATGAGCGCAAGGATGATGAAATTCAGGTCTGACAGCATGACAATCTCCGTAGATAACATGGTTGAGATCCTCTCAATTGGGTTCGTCGACGCGCACAAGGAGCGATGTCTGAATTGCATTATGGCGAAACCATACAATTAACAAAAGTTAAATGTATTTATTGTGATATTTTATAAAAATTTAATATAAAGGGGTCCCGCGCCATGTTGGGCCTCTTCCTGGATCGTGTCACAACGACGTGCCTGAGATTCAGGCGGTACTGGAGGGGGTGCTCGCAAACTGCCGGGAATCCGTGCTGAAAAATCAGCAGACCGGAGTTGAAAGGGGCGCATTCGGGGGGTTACCCACCTTGATGCGTTTGCCCATGCGGGTTTCGGGGGGGGGGGATGGCGTTGGTGGCTGTGAAACGTTACTCGACGTTTTGTACCTGCTCGCGCATTTGCTCGATGTGCAGTTTGAGGTCGAGGGAGACGAGCGACAATTCCGAGTGGAGAGCCTTGGAACCCAGGGTGTTGGCCTCGCGATGCAGTTCCTGCATCAGGAAATCGAGTCGTTTGCCGCTTTGTCCCCCGGCATGGACGACCCGGACCACTTCTTCGAGGTGCATGTCGAGACGGGAGAGTTCCTCGGCAATGTCGATTTTGGCCGACCATTGGGCGACCTCCTGCAACAGTCGGTCTTCATCGACGCTCGCCAGCGACTCGCGCAGGCGCTGGGTCAGCTTTTCCTGATAGGCGCGGACCAATGCAGGCATTCGTTCCTTGAGAGGCTGGATTCGTGCGCTCATGGCCTGGGCATGGTCCAGCAGGAATTTGCCCAGTTTCTGTCCTTCCCGGCCACGGGTGGCGCTCAGGGAATGAAGTGTGGTGCTGGTCAGGGATTCCACCCATTCATCTGCGGGAGCACGTTCCAGGGAACGGGGAAGGACCCCAGGCCAATTCAGGATATCTGCCACAGACAGGGGACGGGCATCGGGGAATTCTTTCCGGATGAGTGCGGCGACTATGCGTAACTGTTCCAGGTTGTGTTTATCCGGAGAGAGGGACTGGCCCTGCGCGGGATGGGGCAGCCATTCGAGACGACAATCCACCTTGCCCCGTTTCAGGGACTGGGAGAGAAGTTCGCGCAGACGCGGTTCACAGGGGCGCAGGACATCGGGCAGACGAAACTGCAATTCAAGGTAACGATGATTGACGCTGCGCAGTTCCATCAGCAGGGTCCCGTCGGGGGTCTCCTGAGAACCTGAGGCAAAGCCCGTCATGCTGTACAAGGTATTCAAGGGGGCGTATCCTTCAAAACGGAACGATTCGATGACCGTGGGCTATCATACCCTAGTTGCATCCTGTGCTGTAGCCCCCTAGAATCGGGGGCCAGTGACTTTACCGTGAGAAGAGGACCCTCCTATGCGCCCCAGCCAGCGTCGCACCGACCAGTTGCGTTCCGTCGAGTTTTTGCGCGGATTCACCAAACATGCAGAAGGTTCGGTCCTTGTGGCCTTTGGGGATACCCGTGTGGTGTGCACGGTGAGTATGGAGGAAGGAGTTCCCTCCTTTCTCAAAGGGCAGGGCAAGGGTTGGGTGACAGCCGAGTATGGCATGTTGCCCTGCGCCACCCACACCCGTTCCCGGCGCGAGGCCACCGTCGGCAAGCCCTCCGGGCGCTCCCAGGAAATTCAACGCCTGATCGGGCGCTCCCTGCGTGCTGTGGTCGATATGGAAGTGCTCGGCGAGCGAACGCTGCATGTGGACTGTGATGTCCTTCAAGCCGATGGGGGTACCCGTACGGCCAGCATTACCGGGGCCTACATTGCCCTCGAGGATGCAGTGGGCAGGTTGCTGGAGAGAGGGGTGCTGGATCAGTCACCCATTCTTCAACCCGTGGCGGCAGTCTCGGTGGGAATCTGGCAAGGTGTCCCGGTCCTGGATCTCGACTACGAGGAAGACAGCACCTGTGATACGGACATGAACGTGGTGATGACCGCCGATGGATACTTCGTGGAACTGCAGGGTACTGCCGAGGGCGTTCCTTTTCGGCGAAGCGAGGTGGATGCGTTGCTGGATCTGGCCTCGAAGGGATGTCGGGAGTTGATCGGGTTGCAGATGCAGGTCCTGGAAACCGGTTTGGTCGCAGGATGACAGGGGGACGAGAGGTCGTTCTGGCATCCTCCAATTCGGGCAAGATCCGTGAGTTTGATGCGCTTCTTTCACCCCTGGGGTGGAGGGTACTTGCCCAGAATGATCTGGGGATCGAAGGGGCCGATGAACCTCATCGGACCTTCGTGGAAAATGCCCTGGCCAAGGCGCGGCATGTGGCCCAGTGGAGTGGGCGACCTGCCCTGGCGGATGATTCGGGACTCTGTGTGCCTTCGCTACAGGGTGCGCCGGGAGTGGATTCGGCCTACTACGCCGGTCCTCAACGACGGGATCAGGATAACAATCAGGCGCTTCTGCGTGCTCTTGCCGGAAGTGCCGATCGCCGTGCATTCTACTACTGTGTCCTGGTCTGGGTGATGCATGCGGCGGATCCGACGCCGTGCATCGCCGAGGGACGCTGGTTTGGCGAAATTCTGGACGCGCCTCGGGGAACGGGTGGGTTTGGCTATGATCCCCTGTTTTGGGTTCCCGAAGGTGGGAAAACGGCGGCTCAAATGACGCTGACCGAAAAAAATACCCAAAGTCACCGTGCGCGCGCCTGGCAATCGCTGTTGCCCTTTCTGCAGACATGAAACTGTCGCCCCCTCTATCGTTGTATCTGCACGTTCCGTGGTGTGTACGCAAGTGCCCCTACTGTGATTTCAACTCCCATGTCATGCCGACCCGGTTGCCCGAAGAGCGCTACTTGACGGCTTTGCGCCAGGATCTGGAAATGCAGTTGCCGCGTATTTGGGGGCGCCCGGTGGAAACGATATTTTTTGGCGGGGGAACCCCCAGCGTTTTATCGCCGGATGGAGTGGGACGCCTGCTCGAGGAGATCAGGGCTCTGGTGCCGCTGGCGGCAGGGGCCGAAATTACCCTGGAGGCCAATCCTGGCACGGTGGATGCAGGACGATTCCGCGCCTTTCGCTCCGCCGGCATCAACCGCCTGTCCGTGGGGATTCAAAGTTTTTCGGACGACCAACTGAAGTTGTTGGGCCGCATCCATGGGTCAGGGGAGGCGCATCGGGCAGCCGAAGCGGCTGCCACTCATTTCGAGCGGTTCAATCTGGACCTGATGGTGGGGTTGCCCGAGCAAACCGTCGAGGGGGTTTGCTCGGACGTGACTCAAGCGCTCCAGTATGCCCCTTCGCACGTGTCCTGTTATCAATTGACCTTGGAACCGCATACCCCGTTTCACCATCGTCCCCCCCCTCTACCGGATGCCGATACCCTGGATCAGGGAGAACAGGCCGCCCATGCGGCTTTGCTTGCGGCGGGGTATGAGGCCTATGAGACCTCAGCCTGGGCGCGAGGGGGGGATCAGTGTCGGCATAACCTCAACTATTGGTGCTTTGGCGACTATTTGGGACTGGGCGCCGGAGCGCACGGCAAATTGAGTGGACCATGGGGCATCGAGCGACAACGCCGGGCTCGTCAGCCCGAGGCCTACATGCGTGCAGTGGAACGCGGGGCACCGATAGAGGAATCCTGGAACGTGGCGGCACAGGATCTGCCTTTCGAATTCATGATGAATGCCTTGCGCTTGTGCCAAGGAGTCCCCAGAGGGTTGTACGAGCGTCATACGGGTTTATCCTTGCAAGCGCTCCAACTTCTGTTGGACACACTGGAAGAGGAAGGCTGGCTGGAGGCGGATCCCCATCGGTTGCGTCCGACTCCGCGTGGACAGCGCTTTCTCAACGACCTGTTGCAGCGGTTTTTGCCATGAATCTCCTTCGGCAGATGTCCTGTTCCCTGGGATGGCTCTCCTGGGTATTTGATGCCACCGGGTTGCGCTGGCTGACCTTGACGGGTACCCCTGAGGAGGGGCATCGTCAGGCCATGGCGCGTTTTTCGGATTTGGTTGGGAGGGCTGACATGCCGGTGCCGGTGGCTTGGGAGGAAGCGCTGCTTGCGGCGGTGGAACGCCCTGCTGCAAGGCGTCCGCCCATCCCTGTGCGGGCTCAGGGGACGGCTTTTCAACGGGCGGTGTGGGATGCCCTGGGCACCATCCCTGCAGGGCAATGGCGCACCTATGGCGATATCGCACTCCAGATTGGGCGGCCTCGGGCGGTGCGTGCCGTGGGTTCTGCCTGCGGGGCCAATCCTCTGCCTTTCCTGATTCCCTGTCACCGGGTGGTGGCGAGCGGAGGACGCTGGGGGGGATTTGGTCTGGGGCTCGGAGTGAAAGAAGTTTTACTTTTTCGGGAAGGGATGATTCCTCGGGCTTCTGGCCAGATAAATGCCCATGATAGAATCCCCTTTTTATAGTTGTGGATCTTGGGCATGATCACTCTTTTCATCAATGGTTCTCCGCAGGCTTATGCCGCAGTGCCGACGGTGCGTCAGGTTCTGGAAGACCTGGACATGACCGGACGCCGGGTGGCCGTCGAATGCAACGGAGACATCGTGCCGCGCAGTCACCATGATTCGAGGACGTTGGCCGATGGCGATCGACTCGAGATCGTGGTGGCGGTGGGCGGGGGCTGAACGCCCCTTCCCGGACCACTCTCAATATCAATACTCACTGCAGGACCAATCATGACATTTACCGTTTCCCCTGATCCCTTTGTCCTGGCTGGACGTACCGTCCGTTCCCGTTTACTGGTGGGCACCGGCAAATACGCCGATCTGAATCAGACCCGGGAAGCCGTGGAAGCCAGTGGAGCTGAAATCGTCACGGTGGCGATCCGGCGCACCAATATTGGGCAAAATCCGGGCGAACCCAATTTGCTGGACGTGATTTCTCCTGACCGTTACACCCTGCTGCCCAATACGGCCGGTTGCTATACTGCGGATGAGGCGGTGCGCACTCTGCGCTTGGCCCGTGAATTATTGGATGGGCATGCACTGGTCAAGTTGGAGGTTCTGGGGGATGCAGATACACTTTTTCCGAATATGGTGGAAACCCTCGAAGCCGCGGAAATTTTGATTCGGGAGGGATTTGAGGTCATGGTTTACTGTAGCGATGATCCCATTCTGGCCCGCCGCCTGGAAGACCTCGGTTGTGTTGCCATCATGCCCCTGGCGTCCCTGATTGGATCAGGGATGGGGATTCTCAATCCCTGGAATCTGGGCATCATTCTGGAACATGCCCAGATTCCGGTGATCGTGGATGCGGGGGTAGGTACGGCTTCCGATGCCGCCATTGCCATGGAACTGGGGTGTGCCGGTGTCTTGATGAATACGGCCATTGCACAGGCACGCCATCCCGTACAGATGGCACAGGCCATGGCCTTGGCCGTGGAAGCCGGTCGGCTGTCCTGGCGGGCGGGACGAATGCCCAAAAAACCTTATCGGGCCAGCGCCAGTTCCCCTTTAGGCGGGCTGATTCAGTGACTGGTTACCCGTCCATCCGCAGTTTCGTCCTCCGCCAGGGTCGTATGTCTCCGGCGCAACAAAGGGCACTGGAAGAAGGGTGGGTGCACTGGGGGGTGGATTATTCTCCCCAGGACCTGCTCACGCCTGAGCGCTTGCAGACACTTTTTGGGCGCGCGGCACCTCTTGGGCTTGAAATTGGTTTTGGCATGGGCGAAGGGACCTTGGCCATGGCGTTGCAACGACCGGAGTGGAATTTTCTGGCGATCGATGTCCACGGCCCTGGCGTGGGGGCTCTGCTCAAGAAACTGGCCGAAAATGATATCGGCAATGTCCGGGTGATGCGCCATGACGCCGTGGAGGTGGTGCGTCACATGCTCCCTCGGGCCGTATTGGATGGCATCCATATTTTTTTTCCTGATCCCTGGCCAAAATCCCGCCATCATAAACGTCGTTTGATTCAGCCGCCTTTCGTGGAACTTTTGAGCGGGCGTCTGAAAGGGGGCGGCTACTTGCATCTGGCCACGGATTGGCAGGATTATGCCGAACAGATGCGCGTTGTATTACGTGCTGAACCCCAACTGGACAACGAGGGAGGAGATTTTATCGAACGCCCGGACTGGCGCCCCCTGACCCGCTTCGAGAGTCGGGGAGTTCGCCTCGGGCATGGCGTGTGGGATCTGTTGTTTTGGCGCAAGGCATGACCTGGGTGCGCAGGGGCGAGGAAGGCTACGCAATCCTTGCGATTTGTGAGGGTGCCGGATTCTGGAGTAACATGGGAAGGCTGTCCTTATGTCTCCCTTCTTTTTCTCCTCTGTGACTGAATATGATCCATCAGGTGGAAATCCGTGATCTGAATTTTGGCTATGGCGAGCAACTGGTGCTCAAGGGGATCAATCTGACGGTGCCCAAAGGCAGTCTGGTGGCCATCATGGGGCTGAGTGGCTGTGGCAAGACCACCCTTCTGCGTCTGATGGGTGGGCAGTTACTGGCGCGTCAGGGTTCGGTGCGTGTGGCCGGGCAGGAATTGAACCACATGAATGAAGCGCAACTCTACGCCATGCGCCGTCGGGTGGGCGTGCTGTTCCAGTTTGGCGCACTTTTTACGGATTTATCAGTGTTCGACAATGTAGCTTTTCAAATGCGGGAACATACCCGCCTGCCGGAATCCATGATTCGTGATCTGACCCTGATGAAACTCAATGCGGTGGGGTTGCGTGGGGTACAGTCCCTGATGCCTGCCGAACTATCCGGGGGCATGGCCCGGCGTGTGGCCTTGGCTCGGGCGACGGCCCTGGACCCGGCATTGATTCTGTACGATGAACCCTTTACGGGGCTCGATCCCATTTCCCTGGGCGCGATCGGTCGCCTGATCCGTCAATTGAACGATGCGCTGGGGGCAACCTCCGTTCTGGTGACACACGATGTACAGGAGTCGATGAAGATCGTGGACTACATTTATTTCGTTTCGGACGGCGTGATCGTGGCTCAGGGAACCCCTGAGGAAATTCATGCCTCTGCCTTACCCTTCGTGCACCAGTTTGTCTGGGGAGAGGCCGATGGTCCCCTGCCCTTCCACTACCCTGGACCAACCCTGAAAATGGATTTTGGCGACGAGCGAGGGCAGGCATGAGAGGCGCATGGGGGCATGGACTGCGTACGGTGGGCGATACCACCTTGAGCATCGTCGGGCGGATCGGTGCCGTGGTCCTGTTTTTGGGGCAGATTCTACGCCATTCAGGTACCAGTTTTCGACGTTTTGGTCTGGTCATTCGGGAAGTCTATTTTGCCGGAGTGCAGTCTCTCATCATCATTCTGGTTTCCGGTTTGTTTGTGGGGATGGTGTTGGGTTTGCAGGGGTTCGAGACCTTGCAGAGTTACGGCTCCTCGGAAAGCGTTGGAGTACTGGTGGCGCTTTCCCTGATGCGCGAGTTGGGACCAGTGGTTTCGGCCCTGCTTTTTGCCAGTCGGGCGGGCTCGGCCATCACCGCAGAAATTGGCTTGATGAAGGCCACGGAACAGTTATCGGCCATGGAAATGATGGCGGTGAATCCGTTGGCACGGGTCGTGGCTCCCCGTTTCTGGGGGGGGGTGATTTCTTTACCCTTGCTCGCCGTCCTGTTTGCCGCCATGGGGATCCTTGGCGGATTTCTCGTGACGGTGGTCATGCTGGGGGTGGACAGTGGGGCATTCTGGTCGCAGATGCAAGCCGCCGTGGATTTTCATCATGACATCCTCAATGGCATGATCAAGAGTCTGGTATTCGGCGTGGCGGTTTCGGCCATTGCCACTTTCGAGGGGTATGAAGCGCCGCCTACGGCAGAAGGGGTTTCCGGAGCCACGACCCGTACGGTGGTGAGTTCTTCCCTGGCCATCCTGGCCCTCGATTTGTTGTTGACTGCATTCATGATGAAGGGGTGGAATTGATGAACCGTGCAACCTTGAATCTCTGGGTAGGGTTTTTTGTACTGTTGGGTTTTCTGGCTTTTTTGATGCTGGCCTTCAAGGTGGGGAACCTGAACCTGGACGGGTCGGGAGGAACCTACGAAGTGGTGGCCCACTTCGACAATATCGGGCAACTCAAGGAACGTGCTCCCGTTCGCAGTTCCGGAGTCCTGGTGGGGCGGGTGCATTCAGTGCGTTTCGACACCCTCCATTACAATGCTGAAGTGCATATGGCCATCGATACCCAGTATCATTTCCCTGTAGACAGTTCGGTTTCGGTCCTGACTTCGGGGATTCTGGGCGAACAGTACGTTGGGCTGGATGCAGGCGGAGATGACAAGATGCTGAAGAATGGCGACGAGATCAAGTTGACGCAGGGGGCCATGGTGCTCGAGCGCCTGATCGGCCAGTTTCTCTTCAACAAGGCCCAGGAAGGCGGGACCGACAAGACTTCAACCGATAAGGGGGCACCATGAGGCGATGGACAATATGGCAACGGGCCGGGGTGGCGTTGACCCTGGCAGGATGGAGTCTGGCAGTGTGGGCCGCCATCACCCCTGAATCTGTGATCTCCAACACGGCAGATGAGGTGGTGGCCACCTTGAAAAAAGACAAGGCCATTCAGAAAGGGGATCGCGCCAGGGCCTATGCCCTGATTCAGGATAAAGTAATTCCGCACTTTGATTTTACGCGCATGACCCGTTTGGCGATGGGAAAAAACTGGCGTCAGGCCAGTCCTGACCAGCAACAAAAGTTGACCGAAGGGTTTCGTGATCTGCTGGTGCGGACGTATGCCAGTTCTCTGTCTCAATACAGGAATCAGGAATTGAAGGTCAAGGGTTCTGATCTGGACGATGGTGGGAATGAGGCCACGGTGCACTCTATCGTGATTCCTTCTGACGGTCCATCCATCCCGATCGACTATCGCATGGAAAGGTTGGGAGAGGACTGGAAAGTGTTCGATATCCAGGTGGATGGGGTGAGTCTGGTGACCAATTACCGCAATGAATTTTCCGATATCGTGCGCAATCATGGGATCGATGGATTGATCCAGGCCATGGCCGACAAAAGCAAGCAGGCGGAAAACAAGGCGTCCGGAAAAAAATGATCCAGCGTGAGGGTAACCATCTTTTTCTGGAAGGCCCGGTGGTCATGGATACGGTACCCGATCTGGTGCGCTCCACCTCCTTTTCCTCTTTGGGGCAGGAAGTGACCATCGATTTTTCCCGTACGACGGATCTGGATTCAGCGGCTGTCGCTCTGCTTCTGCATTGGCAACGGGAAGCGGTGCGGGATAAGAAACACCTGATTTTCGTGAAAATTCCTGCCAATCTGCGCGTTTTGATCTCGCTTTATGGTCTTTCCCCCCTGCTGGAAGGCATCGTCGAGGTCTGAAACGGATGTCTTCCCAGGAGCGGTCATTGCCAGCGGTGGAAATACGCGCGGCACAGAAATCCTACGGTGCCCTGCAGGCCTTGCGAGGGGTGGATCTGACCATCGAGCAAGGGGAATTCTTTGCCTTGCTGGGTCCCAACGGGGCGGGAAAAACCACGCTGATCAGCATACTGGCCGGACTGGCCCGTGCCGACGCGGGAACGCTGAAGGTCATGGGTCATGAGGTGGTGCAGGATTATCGTGCAGCCCGGCGTGCTCTGGGGGTGGTTCCCCAGGAATTGGTATTCGATCCTTTTTTCAGCGTGCGTGAAACGTTGCGTATCCAGTCTGGATATTTTGGTTTGCGCCACAATGATGACTGGATCGATGAGATCCTTGAGAACCTGCATCTGACCGACAAGGCCGAGGTCAACATGCGTACCCTGTCGGGGGGGATGAAGCGACGCGTATTGATCGGTCAGGCTCTGGTTCATCGCCCGCCGGTCATTGTGTTGGATGAACCTACGGCCGGCGTGGATGTGGAACTGCGTCAGACCCTTTGGAAGTTTATTCGACAACTCAATGGCGCAGGCCATACCATCCTTTTGACCACGCATTATCTGGAGGAGGCGGAAGCCCTGTGTCAGCGCGTGGCAGTATTGCACAAGGGTCAATTGGTGGCCTGCGAACGCATCAGCGATTTACTGCTGGGTCGGCAGGCGGCCACGCTGGAAGAGGCTTTTGTGGGGTTGATTCGAGACGTGGAGATTTGAGGATGGGCGTGGGATTCACAACGTTGTTTGGCAAGGAGGTGCTGCGTTTCTGGAAAGTGTCTTTTCAGACCCTGCTCGCGCCCCTGATCTCCACACTTCTCTATCTGGTTGTTTTTGCGCAGGTCCTGGGACAGCGCGTCAGCGTGTACCCGGGGGTGGGTTATGCCGCATTTCTGGTGCCTGGGCTGGTGATGATGGCCATGCTGCAGAACGCCTTCGCCAACAGTTCCTCCAGTTTGGTGCAATCCAAGGTGAGTGGAAGTCTGGTTTTTGTGCTGCTGGCCCCCCTGTCGGAAATCGAATTTTTTTCGGCCTATGTGCTGGCCGCCATGCTGCGCGGGTTGTTGGTCGGGTCCGTGGTGTTGGTGACGGCGGGTTTTTTCTTTCCTCCCCGGATTCATTCCCTGCTCTGGATCCTGGTTTTTTGTTTTCTGGCCACGGGCTTGTCCGGGGCATTGGGGGTGTTGGCCGGCGTCTGGGCAGAAAAATTTGACCAGATGGCTGCCTGGCAGAATTTTCTCATTTTGCCGTTGACGTTCCTGTCCGGCGCCTTTTATTCGCTCCATTCCCTGCCGCCCCTCTGGCACTTCATTTCCCGCTTCAATCCGTTTTTTTATGCCATCGATGGGTTCCGCTATGGTTTCATCGGAGCGAGTGACGTTTCCCCCTGGGAATCCCTGCTCATTGTCGGAAGTACCTGTTTGGCCTTATCATGGGCGACTTTAGCCTTGTTGCGCAGTGGTTGGCGGGTGCGCCCCTGAGTTTCGGGCATGTCGAGAGGATGGAATGATCATGGTACTTCCCCAGGATATCAAGCAATACATTGAAAGTGGACTGGTCTGTCAGTACGTGGACGTCAGTGGTGATGGTCAGCATTTCGAAGCCACCATCGTCAGTGCCCTTTTTGAGGGTAAAAGTCGCGTGGCCCAGCATCAACTGGTGTATCGAGCCTTGGGTGACCGCATGCGCGAGGAGATCCATGCCCTTTCCATGCGTACCCTGACCCCGGCCCAATGGGCGGAAGTGGAAGTTCGCTAGACAGGTACATCGTGGATAGACTGATCATTGCCGGGGGCCGACCGCTCAAGGGTACCGTTGAGATTTCCGGCGCAAAGAATGCGGCTTTACCCATCCTCTGCGCCGCCTTGTTGACCGCCCAACCGCTTCGGGTAACCCGGGTTCCTGCCCTGCGCGATGTGGGTACGTTGTTGCGTTTGCTCAGAGGGATGGGGGTGGAGGTCGACGGTGAGTACGGGGAAGTGGTTCTGAGTGCATCGGACGCTCTGGAACCCCTGGCTTCCTACGACCTGGTCAAGACCATGCGTGCCTCCATTCTGGTGTTGGGACCTCTGCTGGCCCGATTTGGGCATGCCCGTGTCTCCTTGCCTGGAGGGTGCGCCATCGGTGAACGTCCGGTGGATTTACACCTGAAAGGTTTGCAGGCCATGGGCGCCCATCTGTCGGTCGAACATGGGTATATCGTGGGATCGGCAACCCGCCTGCGGGGCGCGCGGATATTCATGGACACGGTGACGGTGACGGGCACCGAGAATTTGATGATGGCGGCGACTCTGGCGGCGGGGACGACGATCCTGGAAAATGCTGCGCGCGAACCGGAAGTGGTGGATCTGGCCCAGTGCCTGAACGCCATGGGGGCCAATATTCGAGGGCATGGCACGGACGTCATCACCATAGAGGGGGTGGAACACCTTCAGGGAACCACCCACCCGGTCATGCCGGATCGGATCGAAACGGGCACCTTTCTGGTGGCTGCCGCCGCCACCGGCGGGGACGTTCTTTTGCGTGGGGTGCGTCCCGGGACACTGGATGCGGTTCTGGACAAGTTGCGGGAAGCCAACGCCTGTATTCGCTGCACTGAAGAGACGATTCATCTGGTCATGGCAGGGCCAAATCACGGGGTCAGTTTGCGTACGGCGCCCTACCCTGCCTTTCCTACGGACATGCAGGCCCAGTTCATGGCCATGAATGCGGTGGCGCAAGGTACGACCGTGGTCACCGAAACCATTTTCGAAAATCGTTTCATGCATGTTCAGGAGTTACGCCGATTGGGGGCCAACATCGAGGTCGAGGGCAATGCCGCCATCATTCGGGGAGTGTCCCAACTGGAGGGTGCGACGGTCATGGCCACAGACTTGCGCGCTTCCGCCAGTTTGGTGATTGCAGGGTTGATTGCGCAAGGAGAAACCGTGGTGGATCGGATCTACCATCTGGATCGGGGTTACGAAACCCTGGAACAAAAACTGCGAGCGTTGGGGGCAGAGGTCCACAGAGAACGCAGCGGCACGATTGAATGAGCGGTGAAACCATGAACCCATCCAATACAACGTCTTTTACGGGGATCACCCTGGCCCTTTCAAAGGGACGGATTTTTGGCGAAACCTTGCCTCTGTTGGCGCGTGCTGGCATCGTCCCGCTGGTGGATCCCGACACTTCACGCCAACTCATCCTGCCCACCAGTCGACCTGATGTGCGTCTGGTCATCGTGCGGGCTTCGGATGTGCCCACGTACGTGCAGCGAGGAGCGGCCGACCTGGGGGTGGCCGGGCGCGATGTTCTGCTCGAACAGGGGGGGGAAGGATTGTACCAACCGGTGGATCTGTGTATTGCCCGGTGTCGTCTGATGGTGGCCGTGTCTCAGGGGTTCGACTATGAGGAAGCCATACGACGGGGCGCGCGTCTGCGGGTAGCGACCAAGTATGCCAGGCTGACGCGGGAACATTTTGCCGCCAAGGGCGTCCATGTGGATTTGATCAAATTGTATGGTTCCATGGAACTGGCTCCGCTCACGGGTCTGGCCGATGCCATCGTCGATCTGGTGAGCAGTGGGAATACCTTGCGCGCCAATGCGTTGGAGGCCGTCGAGGATATTGCGGAGATCAGTTCCCGGTTGGTGGTCAATGGTGCAGCCTGGAAGTTGTACCGGGAACGTCTGGCACCGTTGGTGGAAGCCATTGCCCGAGGCGTGAAAGAAACTTTTGGAGAAGAAGTCCCATGAAGATGCGCCGACTGGATTCTACAATGGCCGGATTTGATGCGGAACTGGAGCATCTGACGGCTTTTGACAGTGCGTTGGATGAGCGTGTCGAGACGGTGGTGCGCTCCATTCTTCAGGACGTCAAAAAGCGTGGGGACGAAGCCTTGCTCGAGTACACCCAACGCTTTGATCGCCTGAACGTAGCGCAGGCTGCTGCGCTGGAATTGCCCGGGGAGACCCTGACGCGTGCGCTGGAGGAATTACCACAGCTACAGCGGCATGCGCTGGAAAAGGCGGCGGAACGGATTCGTACATTTCACGAGCGTCAGCGCATGGAGTCCTGGAACATACGCGAAGCGGATGGAACTGAACTGGGACAGCGTGTCACCCCGCTCGATCGTGTGGGGTTGTATGTTCCCGGCGGCAAGGCGGTCTATCCTTCTTCGGTCCTGATGAATGCCATTCCTGCCGCCGTGGCTGGAGTCCGGGATATCCTCATGGTGGTGCCCACTCCGGAAGGGGTGCGCAATGAATTGGTGCTGGCTGCGGCCGCCTTGTCTGGAGTACGGAGGGTCTTTACCGTGGGCGGGGCCCAGGCCATCGCAGCCCTGGCTTATGGGACGGTCACGATACCCGCAGTGGACAAGATCGTTGGCCCTGGCAATGCCTATGTGGCTGCCGCCAAACGCCAGGTTTTTGGTACAGTGGGGATCGACATGGTGGCGGGTCCCTCGGAAATCCTGATCATTGCGGACGGTTCGACGGATCCCCGCTGGGTGGCCATGGACCTGTTCTCGCAAGCGGAACATGACGAATTGGCCCAGGCGTTGCTGTTGTGTCCGGATCCGAACTATCTGGAGCAGGTGGAACGGGCCATTGTGGCGCTTCTGCCGACCTTGCCACGCCAGACCGTGATCGAAAAATCCCTGGCGGATCGGGGCGCACTGATCCGGGTTCGCGATCTGGCCGAGGCCTGCCATTTGTCCAACCGTATTGCGCCGGAACATCTGGAATTGTCCGTGGCCCAACCCGAGGACTGTTTGCCTCTGTTACGCCATGCAGGCGCAATTTTTGCGGGACGCTACAGTTCCGAATCTCTGGGAGATTATTGCGCCGGGCCCAATCATGTGTTGCCCACCGGACGCACGGCACGGTTTGCCTCTCCTCTGGGGGTCTATGATTTCCAGAAGCGCTCCAACGTGTTGAAGGTCTCGCGGGAAGGCGCGCGCCACCTGGGCGAGATTGCCGAAGTTCTGGCCTTGCAGGAGGGACTGCACGCCCATGCGCGTTCTGCAGCCTGTCGTTTTCGGGATGAGGTCTAGCCATGGAAGACTTGGTTCGTACCGTGGTTCGGGAAGACATCCGCGCATTGAAGGCCTACCCAGTACCTGCCGCAGAGGGGATGATAAAACTGGATGCCATGGAGAATCCCTACGGCCTCTCAACCGCATTGCGGGCCCGATTGGCGTCGACTCTGGGGGAACTGGCCCTGAACCGCTATCCTTCGCCCTCTGCGCCCCAACTCAAACGCCAGTTGGGTGCTTTGATGGGCTTGCCCGATACGCCGGCCATGGTGCTGGGCAATGGTTCGGATGAATTGATCCAGATGCTGGCCCTGGCGGTAGCCAAGCCTGGCGCAGTGATTCTGGGGGTGGAACCTTCCTTCGTCATGTTTCGCCTGATTGCCCAACTGGCTCAGGTGACCTTTGTGGGTGTTCCACTCGCCCCGGATTTTTCCCTGAATGGCCCGGCCCTGCTGGAAGCCATTGCCCATCATCGCCCTGCGCTCACTTTTCTGGCCTATCCCAATAATCCCACCGGTAACTGTTTCGATGCTCAAACGGTGGAGTCGGTCATCCAGGCCAGTCCCGGGTTGGTGGTGGTGGATGAGGCCTATTATCCATTCACTGTCCACTCCTTCAAGGATCGGTTGGAGCGTTACCCCAATCTGCTCCTGATGCGCACTCTGTCCAAACTGGGGTTGGCGGGGGTGCGTTTGGGCTGGTTGTGCGGCTGTGCCGAAGTACTGGCGGAAATTGACAAAGTGCGTCTTCCCTATAACGTCTCCGTACTGGATCAGGCGGCGGCAGCCGTGATATTGGAACATCGGGCCGAACTGCAGACGCAGGTGGAGGCCATCGTGCAGGAGCGCATGCTGCTGACCTCAGCCTTGAAGGCATTGGCTCAGGTCACGGTTTTCCCCAGCGTTGCAAATTTTCTGCTGTTCCGTGTGCCTCGAGCCGGGCAGGTATTTGACGGACTTCGGCATCATGGTATATTGATCAAGAATCTCAGTCAGGCACATCCGCTGTTGCACGATTGTCTGCGCGTTACGGTGGGAACTCCGGATGAAAACCGGGCTTTTCTCGATGCGTTGGGCCGGGTGTTGGACTCTCAATGAATACGGACAAGAACATGCGCTGTGCGCGATTGACCCGCACCACACTGGAAACCACCGTGACCGTTTCACTCGATCTGGATGGTACAGGCGTTTCACGTTTGTCCACTGGCGTCCCCTTTTTTGATCATATGCTCGATCAGGTGGCACGCCATGGTCTGATCGATCTGGAGGTGGCGTGTCAGGGGGATCTTCACATCGATGCCCATCACACGATAGAGGACATCGGCATTACGTTGGGTCAGGCATTCGCTCAGGCCCTGGGGGATAAAAAGGGACTGGTGCGTTATGGACAAGCCCTGATTCCCCTGGACGAGGCGCTTTCCCGGGTGGTGGTGGATCTGTCCGGCCGTCCCGGACTGGAGTATGGCGTGGATTATACCCGCGCCCGCATCGGAGACTTTGACGTGGACCTGATTCGGGAGTTTTTTCAGGGGTTTGTCAATCATGCCCAGGTGACCGTGCATGTCGATAACCTGAAAGGGCGTAATGCCCATCATCAGGCCGAAACCATATTCAAGGCGTTGGGGCGTGCCTTGCGCATGGCGGTGACCCTGGATCCGCGCAGTGCAGCCCAAGTCCCGTCTACCAAGGGATCTCTCTGATACAGGATCGGAATGTGATGCGCATTGCAGTGGTGGACTATGGAATGGGCAATCTGCGCTCGGTGGCCCGTGCTCTGAACCGGGTGGCGCCCGAGGCCGAGGTTGAAGTCACCGATTGCCCGGAAAGGTTGCGTACGGCCCATCGCGTCGTTTTTCCCGGGCAGGGGGCATTGCCCGATTGCATGAGACGTTTGCACGAACGCCACCTTCTGGAGGTGGTGCAGGAACTGATGCGGACTCGTCCCTTTCTGGGGATTTGTCTTGGGTTGCAGGTGTTGTTCGACCGTTCCGAGGAAGGAGATGTGGCAGGATTGGGGCTATTGGCGGGTAAGGTGTGTCGTTTTCCCGAAGATCGGTTCGGAACTCGGGGGGAACGTCTCAAGGTTCCCCACATGGGCTGGAACGAGGTGCATGCGACCCGCGAACATCCTCTTTGGCGCGGATTGGCCCCGGATTCCCGTTTCTATTTCGTCCACAGTTACTACGTGCAGGAACTCGACGAGGCAGAGTGTGCGGCAACCACGACCTACGGTTTTCCTTTTACCAGCGCGGTGATTCGGGACAACCTCTGTGCGGTACAATTCCATCCCGAGAAAAGTGCTGCTGCCGGGCTGACCCTGTTGTCCAATTTTGTCCACTGGACCCCCTGATTTTTTCCCCAACGTTCATGAAAAAGGTACGACCATGATTGTAATTCCCGCCATCGACCTCAAGGATGGCCGCTGTGTGCGTTTGCGCCAGGGGCTGATGGAAGAGGCGACCGTGTTTTCCGAAGAACCGGGTCAAATGGCTCGTCATTGGCTGTCACAGGGCGCCCAGCGCCTCCATCTGGTGGACTTGAACGGAGCCTTTGCGGGCAAGCCCGTCAATGAACAGGCGCTCAAGGAGATCGTGGCGGCGGTGGGCGGGGAAATCCCGATTCAGTTGGGCGGGGGTATTCGCACACTCGAGGTGATCGAACGTTATCTCGACGATGGCATCGATGCGGTCATCATCGGTACGGCAGCGGTCAAGAACCCGGGATTTCTGCACGAGGCCTGTGATGCCTTTCCCGGCCAGATTCTGGTGGGGCTCGATGCAAAGGACGGCAAGGTGGCGGTGGAAGGCTGGTCCAAACTGACCGGTCACGAGGTCGTGGATCTGGCCCGTCGTTTTCAGGACTATGGCGTGGAGGGCGTGATCTATACCGATATCGGTCGGGATGGCATGATGACCGGAGTGAATGTGGCGGCGACCGTGGAATTGGCCCGGGCATTGCATGTCCCGGTGATCGCCAGTGGTGGCCTGCACGGTCTGGACGACATTCGGGCACTGTGTCAGGTGCAGGAGGAAGGCATCAGCGGCGTGATCACAGGGCGCGCAATCTATGAGGGCACCCTCGATTTTGCGGCGGCGGTGGCGTTGGCGAACACTTGGCCGGTCGGGCAATAATGGGTCTGGCCCGGCGTATCATTCCCTGTCTGGATGTCAAGGGGGGGCGGGTGGTCAAGGGAGTGAATTTCGTTGCCTTGCGCGATGCCGGCGATCCGGTGGAGATCGCCCGACGCTATGACGAACAGGGAGCGGATGAAGTGACCTTTCTCGATATTGCGGCCAGCGCGGAAGAAAGGGATTTGATCCTGCCCATCATCGAGGAAGTGTCGGCACAGGTCTTCATTCCCTTGACCGTGGGGGGGGGCGTGCGCGAGGTCAAGGATGTGCGCCGGTTGCTCAATGCAGGGGCGGATAAGGTCAGCATCAATTCCGCAGCGTTGCAGCGACCGGATCTGGTTTCCGAGGCCTCTGGTTTTTTTGGTGCCCAGTGCATCGTGGTGGCCATCGATGCCAAGCGTGCTGCCACTGCATCGGGCTGGGGCGTATTCACCCATGGTGGACGGCGTCCGACCGAGTGGGATGCTGTGCTCTGGGCGCAGGAGGTGGTACGCCGGGGCGCGGGGGAAATCCTGTTGACCAGCATGGACCGGGATGGAACCCGGGAAGGATTTGACCTGGAACTGACCCGTACCGTGGCGGAAGCGGTGGGAGTGCCCATCATTGCCAGCGGAGGGGTGGGAAACTTGCAACACCTTTGTGATGGGGTGCGGGTGGGGCAGGCTGATGCGGTTCTGGCTGCCAGCATCTTTCACTATGGTGAATTCACGATCCGGCAGGCCAAGGAAGCCATGGCCGCTCAAGGTATCGAGGTCCGTTTATGATCCCTGTTTCTTCGACACAACCTGACGTTTCCTGGCTGGATGCGCTACACTGGGACGTTGAGGGGCTGGTGCCGGTCATTGCTCAGGAAGAGGGCACGGGTGTGGTGCTGATGATGGCCTGGATGAACCGTGAATCCTTGCAGCAGACGGTGCGTCGAGGCGAAGCAGTGTACTGGTCCCGCTCGCGTCGACGCCTGTGGCATAAGGGCGAGGAGTCGGGGCACGTGCAGAAGGTGAAAAAGATTCGACTGGATTGCGATGGAGACGTCCTGCTCCTGACTGTGGAACAGGTGGGGGGGATTGCGTGCCATACGGGGCGTGCCCACTGCTTTTTCCGGACTCTGGAAGGAGATCGATGGCACGAATCGGACCCGGTATTGAAAGACCCGCGAGAAATCTATGGTGCCTGAAGAAGTGGAAATTTTGTCTCGTTTGAACCAGACGCTGAAAGCGCGCAAGGGAGCTGCGCCGAACTCATCCTATGTGGCCAGTTTGTACGCCCGGGGGGTAGATATCATGGCGCGCAAAGTGGGTGAGGAAGCGGTAGAAGCCATCCTGGCGGCCAAGGATCGGGATCACGCTGCCCTGGTGCGCGAAATTGCAGACCTGTGGTTTCATTCCCTCGTGCTGTTGGTGGATCTGGGAGGCAGTGCCCAGGAAGTGTTGGACGAGTTGACGCGGCGCGAAGGCGTGTCAGGACATGTCGAAAAGGCTGCGCGTCGGGACGTGCAGCCCTCTCAGGGAGTGGAATCATGAGCGAGTGTTTGTTTTGTCGGATCGTACGGGGCGAATTGCCTGGCCGCAAAGTCTATGAAGATGAGGAAATTCTGGCCTTTCATGATATCCATCCGGCCGCGCCGGTGCATTTCATGATCATTCCAAAGGCACATCGCGATTCTCTGATCCAATGTACCGCCCAGGATCAAGGATTGTTGGGCAAGATGTTGGGGCTGGCACCGCGCCTGGCCCAGGAACAGGGCCTGACGGAGGGTTTTCGTACCGTGATCAACACCGGTCCGGGGGGAGGTCAGGAGATCTACCACCTGCACATTCACATCATGGGCGGTATCAAATCCTCTCCACTGCCCCGCAGTGGAGATAAATAAAGGGTGCGTAACGCACAGAGGAGGAAGGAGACATGGGCGATTTATTCAGTATCCAGCATTTGTTGCTGTTGTTGTTGATCGTGGTGCTGATATTTGGAACCAAGAAGTTACGCAATATCGGGGCGGACCTGGGAGGTGCGGTCAAGGGGTTCAAGGAGGGCATGGCGGGCGCTGCAGCAACGGAAAATCCCGAAGAAAAGCGTAGCCTGGATGAGAAATCGACCCATTCTCCTGTCAAGGAAGCATCGGCTCAGGACAAGACCCCGTCTTGAGGACGGCATTCGATGCTGGACTTCAGTTTCAGTGAAATTGGATTGGTGGGGCTGGTGGCTCTGATCGCCATAGGTCCGGAGCGCATGCCCAAGGTGGCGCGCGGGGCTGGCGTCCTGTTTGGTCGGTTTCGACGCTATACCCTGTCGGTCAAGGCGGAAATCGACCGGGAATTGCAGCAGGCGGAATTGAAGGATCTGGACAAGAAGATTGCCGACGCCCGTGCTGAAGCGGCGCGCCAAATTGCGGCTTCGACCAGTGCGGTGGATCAGATGTTGAATCAGCCGGTTCTGGAAGCACCAGCCGTGAGTGAGCCGCCTGCAGTATCGGAGTTTTCCCCATCCCCGGTGCCGGGTGCCGAAGCAGGGAGCACGGCACCCCCTGCCACGAGCGAGGATGACAGTCCATCGATGCAGCGTACTGAAGAGTCTCTGAAAGTCGGTCAAACCCTCTTTGGCGGGGATCCTTTCGGGGTCCGTCGCTCCGCGCCGCTCCGCAGCCTTCCCCGTGAGCCACAGGCTATGCACGCCGCCTCAGAACCGGGAGCGGAGGCCTCGTGAACGAAGAATCCACGACCGTTCAGGAATTTGTCGTCCATCTCATCGAATTGCGCACCCGCGTGATTCGGGCTGTGGTGGCTGTATTCGCCGTGTTTGTGGCTCTTTTGCCTTTTGCCAACAAACTGTATACCTGGCTGGCCTATCCTCTGTTGAGCAAAATGCCCATCGGTGGGCATATGATTGCCACGGAAGTCACCACGCCCTTCTTCGTCCCCATGAAAGTGGCCGGACTGGTGGCTTTTCTGCTTGCTCTGCCCTACGTGCTGGCCCAAATCTGGGGCTTTGTGGCTCCGGGGCTCTACGACCATGAAAAACGCCTGGCATTGCCCCTGATCATTTCCAGTACGCTGCTGTTTTATGTTGGGATGGCTTTTGCCTACTTTGCGGTCTTTCCTTTTGCTTTTGGTTTCTTTGCCAATACGGCACCCCAGGGAGTGGAAATGATGACGGATATCGACAAGTATCTGAGTTTCGTCATCAGCATGTTCCTGGCATTTGGATTGGCCTTTGAAACCCCTGTGGCAGTGGTTTTGTTGGTCAAGTTGGGTATTCTGACCGTCCCACAACTGCGTGCCGCCCGGCGCTATGTGGTGGTGTCTGCCTTTGTGGTAGGCGCCATCTTCACGCCCCCTGATGCGGTCTCCCAAACCTTGCTGGCCGTTCCTCTCTGGTTACTGTACGAATTGGGGATCGTGGTGGCCGGTCGGGTCGCTCCCAGAGAGGAAGAAGTCGACCCATTGAAGTTGCCGAACCCGGAATCCTGAAGAAATTCAGTGTGATCAAAGGCCAATGGCGCTTCCCTGCTTACTGGTCGGGTTCCTCCAGGTTGCGGATGGTCCCTTTGGGCCGCCGCCCAATGTGAACAAAAAACTTGAGTGACTGATGATCCCGCATGACCTCGAGTTGTGCGGTCTGACCCGGTTTGAGTGCCGCCACTTGATTGAGCATGTCGCGAGAATCACCGATCGGGTGACCTTCGACACCCACCAGAATGTCTCCTGCATGAACGCCCGCTTGTTGTGCGGGTCCTCCCCTCAAGAGGGCGGAGATCAGTGCACCACTGGCATTCTCCAACTGAAATGAGGTCGCCAGTTCCGGGGTGACGTCCTGGACTTCTACGCCGATCCAACCGCGCGTCACGCCACCGTTCCGGATGATTTCATCCATGACCTGACGGGCAAGGCTGACGGGGATACTGAATCCGATGCCTTGAGATCCTCCAGACTTGGAATAAATGGCACTGTTGATACCGACCAGGTTGCCCGTACTGTCTACCAGTGCGCCGCCCGAATTGCCAGGATTGATGGCCGCATCGGTCTGGATGAAATTTTCGAACGTATTGATCCCCAGACGGCTGCGTCCCAGGGCGCTGACGATCCCGGAAGTGACGGTTTCACCCACGCCAAAGGGGTTTCCGATGGCCAGGACGACATCCCCTACCTGAACCTGATCTGAAGATCCAAAATTGATGGCCGGAAGGTGGTCGAGATCGATCTTGAGCACGGCCAGATCGGTTTCCGGGTCTGTGCCCGTCACGGCTGCTTTGATGGTACGCCCGTCAGACAAGGCGACTTGGATTTCCTGGGCCCCGTCGATGACATGGTCATTGGTCAGAATATAACCATCAGGGCGTACGATAACTCCCGACCCCAGGCTCATTTGGGCTGCGGAACTATCCTGAGGCGCATTATCTCCGAATAATTGACGTGGATCGCCCGGGGGGAGGTCAGAGCGGTGCGGCGGAGTTTTGCGCGTAAATATGTTGACGACGGTGGGCATGGCGCGGTGGGCGGCATCGCGGTATGAACCCAGCGGTTCGCCGGCCGGTGGGGCAGCAGAAGAAATTGGAAGTGAGGCAGAACTGAATGGGCGCGCGGTGGTCGTCCCTGGAGAGGCAAGTTCCTCCAGGAGGGTATGGCGGAAAAAAGCCAAGGCGAAAAGTCCCCCTGCACAGAGGGTGACGGCCTGGGTAAAAAGTAACCAAAGTTTTCGCATTGGATCAATAATTCGGCAAGTTGTGACAGGATATTATTTTTTGGCCGCTCAAAAAAATAAAAATACCTTAATCAATATGTGGTTATATATATCACTGACTGAGTTTTCGGAATCATCGGAAATTCAGGGTGAGATGCTTCAATTTGATAGAATGACAGGCGAGCAGTGCATGTGCAGTATCGTGTCGAACCATACGAACTATAGCTGAAAAGAAGGTGAATGACATGGACAAAATTCAGGCAGATCGGGGGCGTCGGCGTCTGCTGATCGGGGTGACCTCGGCGGTTGGCAGCGTGGGTATGGGGGCTCTTGCGACTCCTTTCGTTCTGAGCATGCTCCCCAGCGCCCGGGCCAAGGCGGCAGGGGCACCGGTGGAAGCGGATATTTCCAAATTGGAACCGGGTATGATGATCACACAGGAGTGGCGCGGCCAACCGGTCTGGATCATCAACCGGACGCCTGCCATGATGGTGCAGTTGGCAAAGAATACACATTTATTGAGCGATCCGGAGTCCAACAAATCCGAGCAGCCGGAGCCGTGCAAAAATGTGGCTCGGGCCATGCCGGGACATGACAATATACTGGTCGTGGTGGGGATTTGTACCCATCTGGGGTGCTCCCCCACGGAAAAACTGAAGGCCGGAAACGAGGGGGGGATGGGTCCTGACTGGCCGGGAGGGTTTCTATGTCCCTGTCATGGTTCCAAATATGATCTATCGGCGCGGGTTTTCAAAGACATGCCGGCACCGCTCAATATGCGCATCCCGCCTTATACCTATCTTGACGACCAACGTCTCCTGATCGGTACCAACAAGAAGGGAGGTTGATCATGGTTTCCCAAGTGATGGGTTGGATAGATGAACGTTTTCCTCTGACAAAAGTCTGGCGGGAACATCTGGCAGAGTACTACGCTCCGAAGAACTTCAATTTCTGGTATTACTTCGGCTCTCTGGCCCTTCTCGTGCTGGTCATGCAGATTGTCACCGGCATTTTTCTGACCATGAATTACAAGCCGGATGCGCGCTTTGCCTTCGCTTCGGTGGAATACATCATGCGCGACGTGAACTTTGGTTGGCTGATCCGTTACATGCATTCCACAGGGGCCTCCATGTTTTTCGTGGTGGTCTACCTGCATATGATGCGCGGAATTCTCTATGGCTCCTACCGTAAACCGCGCGAACTCCTCTGGATCATCGGGATGGCCATTTATCTGTGTCTGATGGGGGAAGCCTTCTTTGGGTATCTTCTGCCCTGGGGACAGATGTCCTACTGGGGAGCCCAGGTGATCGTTTCCCTGGTGGATGCCATCAGTCCGGAAGTGGCCCTGTGGATTCGGGGCGACTATGTGATTTCGGACGCTACCTTGAATCGGTTTTTTGCTTTTCACGTCATCGCCTTGCCGCTGGTGTTGTTGGTTTTGGTCTTCCTGCACATCGTTGCCCTGCATCAGGTGGGATCCAATAATCCCGACGGGATTGAAATCAAGAACCATAAGGACCCTGTGAGCCATATTCCCCTGGATGGCATTCCTTTTCATCCCTATTACACGGTCAAGGATATCGTAGGGGTTTCAGGATATTTCATCGCCTATTTCGGCATCATTTTCTTTTTGCCGGAAATGGGCGGGTACTTTCTGGAGGAAAACAACTTCATTCCCGCCGATCCCCTCAAGACGCCGCCTCATATTGCCCCGCTTTGGTATTTCACGCCGTTCTACGCAATATTACGGGCCGTTCCGCAGAAACAGCTGGGAATTGCGGCCATGGGCTTGGCAGTACTCATTTTTTTCCTGCTTCCCTGGCTGGATCGTGGGGTGGTGAAATCGGTGCGCTACCGGGGAACCCTGTACAAGTCGGCATTGACCGCCTTCGTTCTGTCCTTCCTCGTTTTGGGCTATCTGGGGACTCTGGAACCCACGATATGGTATGTGAACCCCCTTGCGCGCGTCTGTGCCGGGATTTATTTCGGTTTCTTCTTGCTGATGCCCATTTATTCCCGGCTCGACAAAACCAAACCAGTGCCTGAACGGGTGACCTCATGAATCATTTAAAATCGTGGAATCATTCTCTGATTCAAGGTTTTTTGATCCTGTTTCTGGGTCTGTCCTGCGCCGGTGTTCAGGCCGGGGAGGAGGTAAAACTGGACAAGGCACCCGTGGACACCTCCAATTTGCCTTCATTACAGCGGGGTGCTCAGCATTTCATGAATTACTGCATGAACTGTCACAGCGCCCATCTGGCCCGTTTCGACCTGCTCGAACAGTTGGGATTGTCAGAAAAACAGGTCACACAGAACCTGATTCTGACCGATGCCAAGGTGGCGGATTACATGACCGTGGTACTCAAGGCCAAAGATGCCCAAAACTGGTTTGGAGTTCCTCCGCCTGACCTGACCGTGGAAGCACGAGTTCATGGAGCAGATTGGATGTACACCTATTTGCGTTCTTTTTATCGCGATGACCAGCGCCCCAGTGGTTGGAACAATCGCGTCTTTCCCAATGTGGCCATGCCCCATGTTCTCTGGGCGTTGCAGGGGCAGCAGGCACTGCAGAGGCAGGGCGGGCAAGAGGCACTGGTGCTGACTCAAAAAGGCAGTCTGAGCCCCCAGGAGTACGACCAATTTGTGGGGGATCTGGTCAATTTTCTGGTCTTCATGTCAGAACCGACGCGTTCGGCCCGTCTGCATCTGGGATTGTGGGTCATGGGGTTTCTGCTGATACTATTTTTGGTTGCGCGCGCCCTAAAACGAGAATTCTGGAAAGATATCCATTAGAATGGGAGGATTGATCAAGTTGAGACGTGTCCTATGATGACCTTATATTCCGGGACCACCTGTCCCTTCAGCCAACGCAGTCGCATTGTGCTGTACGAGAAAGGTATGGATTTTCAGATCGTGGATGTGGACGTATTTAATCTGCCGGAAGAGATTGCGGTGATGAATCCCTATAACCGGTTACCCGTGTTGGTGGAGCGCGACCTCACGTTGCACGAATCGAACATCATCAATGAGTATATCGATGAGCGTTTTCCTCACCCGCAGTTGATGCCCCCGGAACCCGTCATGCGATCCCGGGCGCGGCTGTTTTTGCATCGCTTTGAAGTGGAACTCTTCAGCCATGTCGTCACCCTGGAATCTGGGGCGGCGGCCAAAGGATTGGCAGATAAAGCGCGGGTATCGTTACGCGACAGTCTGGTGCAAATCGTGCCCATCTTCGTCAAGCAGAAGTTTATGCTGGGTGAGGATTTCACCATGCTGGATGTGGCCATTGCGCCTCTTTTGTGGCGTCTGGACCATTATCAGATTCAGTTGCCCAAGCAGGCGGCTCCTATCCTCAAGTATGCCGAGCGGATTTTTTCCCGTCCCGCCTTCATCGATTCCATGACACCGGCTGAAAAGGCCATGCGGAAGTAAGAACGTGTCCCGTTCAACCAAACCTTATTTGGCACGCGCGCTTTGGGAGTGGTGCGAGGACAACGCCATGACTCCCCTGCTGCATGTTCTGGTCGAGGGGACCGGAGCACGGGTTCCTCAAGCCTTCGTCAAAGAAGGTCAGATCATTCTCAATATCAGCGGCTCCGCTACGCGCCAACTTTCCATGAACAATGGGGGCATCGAGTTCAACGCCCGCTTCAACGGGACGGCGGAGCAGGTGTGGGTGCCCTGGAAGGCCGTATTGGGACTTTTTTCACGAGAGACGGGAGAAGGCATGGCTTTCCCGCCGGATGAGCACGAATGGGATGAAGCACCTTTCTCTGTTGCAGAGGCTTCTGAGGGTCCCGCCCTGAGTTTGGCGATTTCCCGTTCGTCCTCTGAAGATGCGGAAAAAAATTCCTTGCAGGATTCCTCACCTGTCCAGGAGGCCAAGAAAATCTCCGGAGAAGAATCAACCTCCTTGTCTGAATCGAAAAAAGCAGCTTCTTCAATAAAAAAACCCACACTTACTCTGGTTAAGTGAGATAATGCGCCCCATCGTCGTGCCGGCATAGCTCAGTTGGTAGAGCAGTTGATTTGTAATCAGAAGGTCCTGGGTTCGATTCCTAGTGCCGGCACCAT
>JAKBLB010000033.1 GCA_021832305.1 Pseudomonadota bacterium
GAGGGGGGTGGAAAAACGAAAATGTAAAAGCCCAATGCTGAAAGATGTGGCAAGCATCGATGGAATTCATTGGTCTGCGGATACTGTCATTACTCTCGTTCGAGATGCTATTTATGACCCTGACACTGAATTCCCGGATTTTGCGCAGGTCTCTGTCTTGAAATCATTCTACGCACCATGCGACGGAGGATTTCAACTGGAGTGCAACCAGCGGAGCGGGTATTTGTCAGAAATACCGCGCATTCAAGTTCAGAATGCAACAACACTCGAGGGTAACTTGGAATAGCAATCTTCAGGCGCGCAACAGAAACCCTGAAATTCTCCTGCACAGGAAGCCGATGGGTAACGACTCAACGCCGCCATCGTAGGCAATCAGCGCCACCCAAGAACTGCAAAAAGGAGGAAAACCCAACACCATCGTGACCGCAGGCCTTACAATTTGACCGCGTAACATCAGGCCGTGCGCAAGCGGTCACGTTCACCGGAATACGCATCCAGTTCATTATGTGTATGCACAAATTAACGACTGGGGCGAATTATCGTCAAGGCGTCGTTACTCCGACGCCCCGATCCGATCTTTGATGTTCAATTCGTCGAACCAATGCCGATACAGCGCAATCATGCGGCGTTGGCTTGCCTGGACGAAATGTGCTGATAGCTGAGCATTACCTGTTTCATTGAGCTCAATCTCGAAATCTTTGATGGTTGGCAGCTCATCCGGATCGGTTGTCTTCGTGTCACTCAGTTTCAAAAAGGGTTTCCAGGCTCGCGATGTAACAAGATTATCGTAGAGTTTTCTTTTTTCAGAGGGAGATTCGTTACTCGCGCTGCGATTGTCTACGAGGTCGATGGCAACGAAATTGCCGATCGTTTCTTGCCACAGTTTGCAGATACCGTGGTAACTTCCTGCAACGCTAGCACGCCCCGTCGCATCCAATCTGCTTTTTGCCAAGATGTGGTCGTAATCCCACGGGCGATTATGTCCTTTCCATAGGCGCTGATCCGATGGATCAAAGTTTTTAAATACATCGCCGATGTACCGACGCTGCGCGTAAACTAAAAACTCGAACTGCCGGTGAATCCGATCGACTGAGTAACCAACATCCTCCCATGTTCGGTCGATTTTTCCTGGGCGTTTCCCCCACGTCTTTGTGATCTGCTCAATCAGGTCACTGTCCTGGTCGGTTTCGCGCGGCGACACAACTCCCTGCCAGATACTCGACTTCCAACTTCTGAGAATATTGCCTTCTAGCTGGCAGATGCGCTCGAATTGAATGGCATTGACCAATTGCTCATGGGTCAAGACGGGCCACAGTAGCACATGGTGATCGTCTTTGTCGATTTCGTTGAGTTTTAAGAGCGTGAGATCGCGATTGTGGGATCTTTCCATCAGTTGGTTGACCGCGCGCTCTCTGTCTTCGGCAAACCAATGCAGACTTAAGGCTAAGCCCAGAATCGTCTTAGCAGATTGTTCATCGATGTCTCTAAAATTGTGCCGATTAGCTAGCACCATCAGCCAGGAAAAAACCTCTGGCGATCGCCAAGCAATGGCGCTACGCAAATACGCAGGGATACCGTACGACCTGCTTTGCGCATCGTAGCACAATTGGTTATCGATCCACTCTAATGCATCGAGGATTTTGGCTGTTTGTTTGCCTTCCGAACTCCTTTCCAGCGCAAAGAATTTCTCGAGACACTTCCTGCGGTTCTGCAATTTCTCCGTTGACTCGTCGTCATAGCTTGCGCCAGGCGTTAAAGTCGTACGTATTACTGTCGGCGCGGGTGCCGGTTCCAGTTTTGTTGCTTCGCTGCCCGTGAGCGCCGCTCGCATACCCATGCGGGCGAGACGCGCCTCGCTGGCATGTCGCTTCTGAGCTTGATCGACGGCATCCATCGTTTCTCTGATTTCTGGCCAGCCGACCTTGATCATCGAATACGCCAACTCCTCTTCGCTCAGTGGGGTTCCATTTCGGTTGAGTCGGACAAATAACTCTTCGAATCCACCTGCTACATCGTTCGCATCGGGCGCGACGCAAATTGCCACCACAGGTGTGTTCGCCACAATGCCCAAGCTCTTTACGATCTTCTCAAGGTCGGTTTTGTGCTTCGGGTCAGCCACCACTTGAGCCAGCGTCGTGTTTTTCCAGTACTCGGCTAAACCTACAAGCGGATGTTCGGCAACTTTTTTCCAGTCGATCTGTTGAGTCCGATTGTCAAAATGCTGGAAAATCACGGGCATCGGCACTGGAAATCCTGCGTCATGCGGGACACAATCCGAGAGCGCTGGGCGCCAGCCTGCCTCGAACGCGGCGCTCACTTCGGTATGTCCGGGTTTTTGCATGACCTCTTTCATTTTTTCCAAAAATTTGCGCCGATCGCTTAATGGAAGCGGCGAGGCATTGTCGTTTCGCCAAAACCCCCAAGGGTGGGCCTTTGTCGTCAGGCGAGCAAGAAAACGTCGAGTCGAATGTTTAAGCCGGTCACCCGGAAGCAAGTCAAGCCACAAGATCTGCGACAAAGAGTCTTTCTTAGTAAGTTCCTGGTCGAAATTCGGCTGAAAACCCCAGTAAATGGCATCGCAGCGTTGTTGCCCATCGAATAAATCGAAACGCTCAGGACCGTCCTTTTTTGGCACGAACACCAACGCGCCGAATGGAAAACCACGCATCAGCGAATCCCAGAAGATCTCAACCTGGTTGACATCCCACACCAACCCGCGCTGCACTGGCGGGATATCGACTAGTGGTTTCACAGTCTTGCACTGTTCTTCAGCCGTCTTTTGCAATAGACGCCAAGATGCTACTTCTTGAACCCCAAAAATGCGAATTGATTTCGTTGGTTCTGAAATGGAGCCAACGTTAGCCGGTGGATAAATAATCTGGCATGCGGCAATTTCAGGAAGTGTCAGTAGATGTGCAGTTTCGGCTTTGATGGGGGTCATTTCATATTCCTTTCAGTATGAGAGAAGGAGAAAAGTGGGGGCCAGTAAAATACGGGAGATCAGTCATACATCGCTCTTCGGTCGATCAACCTCAACCAGCCTTTGGTGATGCGGTAGACCACCCAGAGCCCAGTAGCAATCAGGATAGGCCAGCCGATCAAAATGAGGAGCAGGATCAGCCCGATGCTGGAGTAGAGCAAGGCAAACCAGAATGTCCTGATTTGCCAGCGGAAGTGGCTTTCCAAATAGGTTCCCGCCACATCTTCCCGTTTGATGTAATTCATCATGATGGCCGCGATGGCAGTGATCCCGACCAGAAATGATGCCGCATAGAGAGCGTAGATCAGCGCGGTGATTTTTTCATTGGAACGCCCATCGGAGAGGGACAGGCAGGGCTTGGTCACCGGGTTCCGTCCTCGAGTGGGAAGAGTTGGTAGATCGCCAATTTTGCTCAAGATGTGACAAGGTACCATTTTTATTTCAATGTGGCGAGTTGCTCGCGATCGACATCGAGAAACAGCCAGACGCTCATGAGAACGGTGGTTTTGACCCCTTCCGGATCTTGCAATCGGCTACCATCCTTCAATTCAAAATACAGTCGTCTACGGTAAAGGGCATGGGATTTTGGCGGAAGTAAATCGTTGGTGGCGGCTTCATCGGCGCGTTCCATATCCTCCACTGTCACACGTCCCGAAGAAACTGCCACCAGACCTCGAGTATGGGATCGTGTCACCAGATTTTGATAAGGGCATGGCGTGTCGATTTTCTGGGCCAGATGGCGCAAACCACAGAACCGGGTGAGGTCGGAAAAAGTTTCCGGAGCCAATTGATCGCTGAGTATGCATCGGTGACCAGAACTGACGGGCATGGTGTCCTCCTTGGGGTGAAGACCATTATCTCCAGCACCCTGACAAACTATGTCGCATGGCGGTTGGCGTCTCTTCGGATTATGAATTTCTGTTCTTCGTATTGCCCGGAAGGTATTTCGCCTCGCAACATCTACCCCGAACTTATGCGACACATCTCGACGCACCCTGGGGTAGAATCGATCTCCTCTGAGTATTTGTTCAGGGAAGCCAGGGCCTGCCCTGCCCCAGTGAAAACTGTCTCACTTTGACCAAAGTGCCCCAGCATTGCTCAATGCCAGGTTTGAGAGCAGTGGAGTTTCCGACCTTCAAACCTGGTGCGAGACGACAAATTCATCAGAGTCATCCAGGGGGGAATTAAAGTGTCCTATACCGTTGGTTTTACCCAGCATCATGGCAGGAATAAACAGTATCCCAAGCAGCAGGATTGCCTGTGGAATGGCGAGGAAATTTTCCAGAAAAACGATGTTCTTCCAGCCGAGTCTGTGACGCGTCGACCGGTTTTGACCGTGGCAGTTGCCGATGGCGTGGGAATGAGTCCTCAATCTGAAAAAGCAAGTTGGGCGGTGCTGACTTCACTGGTCACGGAATTGGGCAAAGGAGCGGATTTTGATCGTCATCTACTGCGACGCACTCATGGGCACCTTTGCGATGTTCTGGCCAAAGGAAAAACTTTTGGGTCAGCCACCACCTTGGCCGCAGTTCAGTGTTTGGCCCAACGCTGCACCATCCTGAATGTGGGAGACAGTCGGGTCTACAAGATTTCGGAGAGTGGTCAGTGGATCCAGTTGTCCCATGACCACACCCTGATCAATTCCATGATTGCCCGAGGGGAAGCCGAACCCGGAAAAGAATACGCCAGTTTTTACTATTCGCTGGATTCGTGTCTGGTAGCGGACGATGAGGAAACGGAATTCCTGTTTCATAAACAGGAAAGTTCATTCTTGCCCGGAGAATCTTTGCTGGTTTGCACGGATGGGGTGCATGATATTCTCGGGGACATCCGGTTACAGAACCTTTACAGTTCCTCACGCCCATTGCAGGACCAGGTCGAAGTATGGCGCAATGCCATTTTGTCAGCAGGTGCTCCCGACAATCTGTCGATGGTGCTCATCCGCCACGACAAGCCCCAACCGTGAGCGGTGGGTGGCGTTGAATCCATCAGTACCTGACCATCAGGGATCTGACCGTTCTACACTCCAGACCTCGTCCCCAAATCCGCGTAACCACCAGGTCAATATGGCCGAGTCCACGACAGTGGCTGTGATTTCGTAACGGTCGTCATGCTCGATCACCTGTTGATCCAGAGAAAGGGGAGTTTCGGTCAGGTGAAACCCGGCATCCTTTGTAATGCAGAAATGAAGTTTTATCCGTCGCCCCAGGCCATAACCAAAACGCCCGTCCTCGTCAAATTTCTCCAGATCGAAATCACCTGGATAGGTAAATTGCTCTACGAGACATTTTGCTTTGATGAAACGGTGCAGTGCAAGACACCGCTCATTGTCATATCCATCGAAACGACAGACGAGATACAGGCGAGTCCCCTGTTGCGCCAGTCCCAAGGGTTGGACCCGGGAGTTTCTGGTTTCACCGGCCGCATTTTTGTATTCTATCTGAAGAATACGGTTCTCGTAGAGGGCAGCGCTGACTTCTTCAAACACGGTTTCATCGATCACAGGGGCCAAAAGAGGCTGGGAAGTGGTCACCACGCGTACTTTCTTGAGCCATTGCCGCTCTCTTTGTGGCGTGGACGGTTGGGCGAGGTTCCTCCGTGCCTGATCGAAAAATCCAGACATGGATTTCATCAGCTTTTGAGGCAACAACAAGCGCAATTGGCGCTCAGCCAAGGTCAACAGCAACGATTCCTGGGAGGTCAAGGAAGGGAGAGAAACCCCTTTGGCCTGCTCTAGCCAGCGGTATCCATAGGGTTTGTTGCGATCGTCCCGCTCGATATCAAAATGATCGGACAGCATGTCCAGATGGCGCTGGATAGTGCGCAGGTCACGGTTTAATCCTTCATTGCAAAGTTGCTTATGAAGTTCGGTTGCCGTGATTTTGCGCTGCTTGGGGATACGTTTGAGGATTTCCAGCAGCAGGATCGTGGTTTCCACGGAATCTGGGCGTTTTGCCATTTTTAGAGTTTCCAAAGGGTTTTTCCGGCGAATACCTGCCACAATCTGACCATGGCATAGGTATCCATCTTGCAATAGGCCAGCAGTTGGCTCCCGAGTTGTTTTTTTCGATCCGCAGTGGTATCCGGGTGAATGGCTTCAAGAAAAGCGCCCTGTGCCCCACCGCCATCCTGAACACCCGCCAGACTCTGGTAGGAAAGTTCGGGAACCACGGCAGGAAGCACGGATTTGATGCTCCAACTTCCCTGCTGGCTGGGATGGTAGTAATGGTTACGGGCAATCGGCAACAAATCCACGATGCGATCATTGATGGCGAGCAGACGCTTGGAAAGTTTTTTAAACCGTTCGGACAATTCGGAAATGCGCGCTTTTTCAAAAGCGGCGTTATAGACGAATACGGGGCCCACTTCCCCACAGGCATCGATCAGAGATTCAGCACAGGCGCGGGAAGGATCGTTGCCGGATAAATCCAGAAACTCATTATGTTCAAGTTTCCCCCGTTTGCCCAAACGATGAAGGCTGAACTGAAAGACTATTTGCTGGTAGGGTCGAGTCCCCTTCCAGGTAGGGATTCCGGGATTGATGGTTTCAAAGTCCAGAAAATATCCCGGCAGGACGTGATTGGCCAAATCTACCGCTGCCCCTGCCGCATCAAACCAGGGCGTACCACTCAGCGTACAGTCTTTGACGCGCTGTTGGGTTTGGTTCAGTGATACCGTCGAAGGCAGATCACTCAAGTCAATAATCCCCTGACTCCGGTAGGCGCTATCAGAAAAACGCGGCAGCCAGCGGATGGGGTATTTGGCCTGAGGCTCCAGGGCCGAACAGTGGCCATAGAAACCGCACTCGTAGGGGCTACCGCATTGTTCACCGGTCGTGACCTTGGGTTCGCCCCCCCCGGCCAGGATGGACTGCGCTTCCCTGATCCATCCTTGAACCTGACTCTGGCGGGATAACGCTTCGTCCGTTACATCCACTTCCTTGAGCAATCCCCGGTAGTCTGAATTTCCCGGATAGACCCAGGAGTTGTCGATATGGGCGATCGCTACTTGCGCAAGTGAAAGACCTGAGGCCTGAGCCACAAAAGTCTGAACAGCAATATCCTCATAATAATAGTCCTTGATGTGGGTGGCAGATTTGACCTCTACCATGCGCCATCTTTTTTTGTGGGGCAGAAGAATGTCGGCAAACGCCAATGCTCCCTGAGCCTTGAATCCGGCTTCAAAGATCGGAAGCTTTTGACCCAGGAATTTCTGGGTCAAGTTGAATGCATTTTCAAACTCATCCTTCTGAATATCGATTAGTCTTCCCGTTTGGTCGGGGTCATAGATTTTTCGGGCAAGATCACCCACCCCATACCCTGTCTGAAAACTGGTTTCAGTGGCCGCACTGTCCTCGCGCAAAGCAGGCTGGTAAACTTCGAGCCAGAGTCGTCTCGGGCATTGGCGGTAGGCCATGAGTTTTGATTTGGACAGAGTACGCATGGAGTTTCTCCTCGGATGCCGGGTAAGCGACAAAGGGTGAGTGTACTCGGGATCTACGACAGAGTATGTCGGAAATCTAATATTGCAGGATGATGGACAGCCCTTGGTTCGCGAATCGACGCTGGACGAGTTTTTGAGTGTGATCAGTTATTTTGATGGGTTTTCAGGGGTTGGTGATCATTTTGGATGAGGGTTGAGGGCGAGTCTTTGGTTTCCCAACCAGTAAAGACTGCTCAAAGTGTCTCACATCTTCTTTTCCGATCCCACCCTTTTTTCACGCCTGCAGGAGTTTGATGCCGAATTGGCACAGGAGACCCTGGCAAAGGGCTGCCCACATTGTGGCGAGAGACTGCACCGAGCGTACTATCCCAGAAAGCCCCGTGGCATTCCAGAAGATCACCGGCAAGCGTTTTCCTTCCGGTTCAGTTTCTGTTGTGCCAGGTGCAGGCGCCGAAGCACCAGTGAGTCCCTGCGTTTCCTTGGACGCAAGGTGTATGTTGGCCTGATGGTGGTGCTTGCCTCCTGTTGCCGGGGACGTATCCATGCCTGGTTTTCCAGAGTATCGGCCCACACAGGCGTGTCTTTGCGTACCTTGTACTGCTGGCGTTCATTCTGGCGCAAGACATTCCCTTCCACCTCATTCTGGCGGGAGGCCCGTGGGCGCTTCATGCCACTCCCAGATCCGGAAGCGTTTCCGCTGTCACTGCACCAGTCTTTTGAAGGATCGGGTACGGAACAAACGGGGGCCTGTCTGCGCTTTCTGAGGCCGATCACCATCAAGCATCTTCTTGCGGGCACCGCCCTTGATATTGTCGGGAAACCAGATGATCTTGCCATCGCTGTGGTGGTGAGCATGGGCCAGGATGGCATGCTGGGCAGGGGTGAGTTGGGTGTTCATGGCGATCTCCGTTATTTGGTTGATGACGATGACATGAACGCTTCATTCCCGGAATCAATCAAGCAGTATCTGGAGAGCGACCCACGGTGCTCAACTTTTCGGAACCCATGAAAGAACTGGAGGCGCTGGTGTTGCAGAAACGATTCATTCACAACGGCGACCCGATTTTGAGTTGGATGATCTCCAATGTGGTGTGCCACCGGGACCAGAAGGACAACATCTATCCCCGAAAGGAACGGGATGAGAACAAGATCGATGGGGTGGTGGCTCTCATCATGGCCCTGGGCCGGATCATGATGACCGCACCCATCAGGATGCATAAAAGGATAAAGTGCATAAACGCGATGCTACACCTTACACAGACATTTCTGGAATAATGGCGGTGGAGTTTTCAGGAGAAAACCATGAACTTCAATATCGAGTGTGAACAGGAGGCCGATGGTCGATGGCTGGCCGAGGTACCCCAATTGCCGGGAGTTCTCTCTTATGGCGCCAACTCTGACGAGGCCATTCTAAAAGTTGAAGCGCTTGCACTTCGGGTCATGGCTGAACGCCTGGAACAAAGCGAGACACCCCCGCTTGCCATTCATATTTCCATTCCCGCTGTGGCATGAGCCAATGGCCGTCGATCAAGTCCAGACGCCTGCTTTCTGCCTTGTTTAGCATAGGCTGGACCGTCAAGCGGCAAACCGGCTCTCATAAAACACTGGCCCGCCGAGGTTGGCCCGATTTCGTATTTGCTTTTCATGATGGCGAAGAAATCGGACCAAAGATGCTGTCACGGATCGCAAAACACACTGGCCTCACCCCAGAGGACCTTTGACAGCCTGCCTTTTTTAATCGCTGTAACCTTGAAACCACAGGTGAAGTAGCGCTGCGAAGATTTTTTTGCCAAGCAAATTCACCTTCATCCCAACCCGCTCAGGCGGGTTTTTTACGTCTGGAGAATCCCATGAGTAAACAACTGCGCGAATTACAGGCTCGCAAAACCGCTTTGGTCAAAGAGGCCCGTGCCCTGACGGATCAGGCGACGCGACCTGACTGATGAAGAGGCCAAGGCCTTTGAGGGGTACAAGACCCGTATCGAATCCCTGAACGCCGCCATCGAGCGTGAGCATACCCTGATCGCGGAAGAAGCCCAACTCGGCATCGAATCCGCCCTGCCCTCCATCACCGTCACAGAAAATGTGACCTCAGACCCCAAGGGCGGGTTCAAGAATTTCGGGGAATATGCCTATGCCGTTCATCAGGCAGGATTGCCCGGTTTGCCCGTGGATGTGCGTCTTTCCATGCTGCGCAACGCAGCGGCGCCTGGCCTCTATGGCAGCGAGAGCGCCGGTGCCGACGGCGGGTTTCTGATCCCCCCACAATTTGCCAAGGATATCTTCCAACTGTCCCCCGATGACGAGGCGTTTTTGCCTCTGACCGACAACATCGAAGTCAGCGGAAACTCCCTGGTACTGCCCAAGGACGAAACCACGCCCTGGGGGACGGACGGGATTACCGTGGCCTGGCAGGGAGAAGGTACGGCTGCCATCCCCAAAGATTCGGGCCAGGCCACCAACACCCTCACGCCCACCAATCTTGCCAACATGATCGCGGCATTGCCATCAGGGAGTTTCAAGAAAGCGGTATGGATCGTCAACAACAGCGTTCTGCCGGCACTCTTCACCCGCACCTTGGGGAACTACCCCATCTACCTGCCCCTGGGCGGGGGCGTGGCCGCCTTCTCGTCCCAAGGGGATGTGCTCCTGGTGGACCTGACCTACTACCAGACCATCACCAAGGTCGGCGGCTTGCAGTGCCAGGGAGCGATGCACTTCGGGGGAATGCGCAGCCGAAATTCACCATTGTTTGGCAGGTGATCCTATTCCAACCGCGGTATGATAAGCCCTGAACAATAATCGAGGATGCGATCATGCTGAAAGGAAGTTGTTTGTGCAAAGGAGTGACTTACGAGGTGCATTCGGGACTGGGCCCCATCATCATGTGCCATTGTTCCAAATGCCGAAAAGCCACAGGCACCGCGTTTGCCACCAATACCCCCATCAACACGACAGACTTCAAACTGGTAACGGGTGAGAATCTCCTGTCAGAGTTTGAATCCACTCCCAATGTATTTCGCGTTTTCTGCAGGAATTGTGGATCTCCTCTCTATTCAAGGCGGACCATTACACCGGAAGTCATTCGTCTGCGAATCGGCACCCTCGATAGCGCAATCGAGGACAAGCCAACAGCCCATGTTTTCGTCGCCTCTAAAGCCGAGTGGTATGAAATAGCAGATGATCTGCCTCAGTACGCCGAACGGCCTTGATGATGGGCCGAACGGCAGCCGGCTCATGTATTGACAAGCCGCATGGCACCTGTGTAAAGTCAGGGCCATGATGATCAGATCAAACTCAATCCTGCTTCCGGATTCCAAACGACTGTGGCTGTGGTTCTCGAACCCTGACCGCGTCGTCTCTTGCACCCATTAGTTTTTGATGTCACAGAGCAACCGCGGGTCTGACCGCGATTGCTTCTGAACTTGGCCATAAGACCCGCATTCACAATGAGGACGACTTATGGCAAATCCAGCGCAGCACCCCGGTTCCAGAAACCAGATCGTTTTCGGCATCATACTTGCCCTGTTGGCCGCAATCGGCTTTTCGGCAAAAGCCATCCTGGTCAAATTGGCCTACCGTCATCCGGTGGATGCAGTCACCTTGCTGGCGTTGCGGATGTCATTTTCAGTCCCCTTCTTCCTGGCGGCTGCGTTGTGGAGCCATCACCGGGATGATGCCCAATCACTGGAACTGAAAGACTGGGGAGCAATTCTTGGCCTGGGCTTCGTGGGATATTATTTGTCCAGCCTCCTCGATTTTCTCGGTCTTCAATACATTTCGGCGGGCCTGGAGCGGCTTGTTCTGTTTCTTTATCCGACCATGGTCGTGATCCTGTCGGCGCTTTTTCTGAACCGACCTCTTGCGCGTCAGGAAATGATGGCCATGGGGTTGAGCTACGCTGGCATCGTGCTGGTTTTCGTTCATGATTTTTCCGGGGTTCACGGCAGCGGGATGGCGTTGGGAGCCGGTTTGGTTTTTGCCAGCACATTGACCTATTCGATTTACCTGATTGGTGTGGGTCAAGTTATTACCCGTATCGGCACGGTCCGTTTTACCTCCTATGCCATGACGGTGGCCAGCGTGGCCACCTTGATGCAGTTTGCATTCACTCACCCCATGACTGCGATGCGTCAGCCTGTCTCGATTTATACCCTGGGATTATCCATGGCCATCATTTCGACGGTATTGCCGGTGTTCATGCTCTCAGCCAGTATCAGGCTGATCGGTTCCGGGCGCGCTTCACTCCTCGGGACCATCGGCCCAGTGTCCACCATCTTCATGGCACAGGCATTTCTGGGTGAGGTGGTATCCCTGCTACAAGCCATCGGTTCAATGCTGGTCATGGCGGGTGTCGTGATGATCGGCCGGCGTTCCCTTAACCCGAAAAAAACAGGTTTCATAGGATAAAATCTCCGGTGATGGTATTCAACGGTTTGATCATCCATGGTTGGGGTCATACCCCAGCATGCTGGTCGCGATCACCTCAAAATCCGACTTCGGGATTTCCAACTGCCCAAATCGAAAGGCATATCCCCATCTACCCTTATCCCTGATAAAGGAAAGTTGATCGATAAGAGGGCGGATGGGTACATCGTCAGCATTGAGAAAGCCGACATCGCGTCGATAGGGAATAAAACCCGGCGACATTTCAAAAGGGTAGGCCTTTTCACCGACGACTTGCCCGATGGCTGTGAATTTTTGGCACGGCACTACTTCGTCAAAACGTTCCTTGGGGGAGTAGTAGATGAGCCAGTCCCCCACTGCCATGCGTTTGAGTGGCTGGGCCTTGCCGTGACACAACTGGCTAAATCCACCCTGTATGCCGAGGCGGACATGTTCTCTCGACGCAACGCCGACCCAGTAGCGCGTGGTCATGTGTGATTGCCTGCGATGATGGAGATGGCAAGCGTCTTCCAAGACGCCATCTGATGCTCCGTGAGGCAGGAAAAGAATTCATCGTCAGCGCGCTCAACAGCCAGGATGGCCTGATGAATGAGTTGACGCCCGTTATCCGTAAAACAAATCTGGATGGCGCGGGTATCCGAAACGGAAGCCTCGCGGAGAACATATCCCTTCGCCTCAAGTTTACGAATGGCCTTGGAGAGTGTCATCTTGTCGATCTTGGCATGCTCAACCAAGCGTGCCTGGGTCGGAGGTTTTTGCTGTAACTCGAACCAGCGAAGCGATGCCAGGATGGCAAATTGGGTTTGGGTAATGCCAAACTCACCAAAAATGCCCGCAAGTTTCCCTTGCCACAGCGCGATGACCCTCCAGAGCAGGAAACCTGGGCTATCATCCGCCTCGTACTTGAAAGGCGAGGGCTCAGAGGTTTCTGGCTTTTTCAATCAACGCCTCGGTCTGTTCCGCCATCCCATTGGCAACAGGTTCTGCAACGAGTTTTTTCCACAGAAAGGATAAAAACCCCTCGATGCTCATGGTCGTTCGAACCTCCAGTTCCTCATCATGGGAAATGAATTCATGACAACCATACATACGCGCCCCAGGAAAACGGGTCAGGTCCGTAAATTTGCGCCCCGGTTCAACCTCGATGATCTCGATGGAAACCTGCGGGCCAGCGCCGGGCTTGAGATGGAATCTATTTCCCACCTCGAACTCTCCCTCCAGTTTTGCATGGCTGATGTCCGGTTGCCAAGTGTGCCATTGATTGACATCGATCCATACCTTCCACAACTTGTCTGCGGGTATGCCTCGTACCCGTTTACTGTAGGTCTTGCTCCACATCATGGTGGTCCCAAATAAGTAACGAGACTTATTGTAAACCGATTTACCAAATACCAGCAAGCCTATTATTGATTTAAAACCCCGCTCATTACCGCCGTGTTTGCGGCCATTTTTTTTGGAGAAACCCCATGATTACCTTTGGCTCCGGATACCTCTACGGAATCAGCAGCAACACAAATTCCACCCCACGCAAATTCGGCACCCTGCAGGATGTCACCTTCGATTTCACCTTCACCAC
>JAKBLB010000011.1 GCA_021832305.1 Pseudomonadota bacterium
AGAGGCGAGGCCAGGGGTGAGGCTAGAGGCGAGGCCAGGGGTGAAGCCAGAGGTGAGGTCAGAGGCGAAATCATGGCCCTGCAGAAGTTGCTGTCCAAACGTTTTGGTGTCATCCCGAACGATGTTCTGGCGAAAATTTCTTCTGCGTCGCAGGAACAAGTGGATTCATGGTTGGATCAGGTGCTGGATGCCGGCAGTCTTGGCGACCTGTTTGGCCCCACTACGCACTGAAGCCCACGGGTGATGGCACTCGATTCACGAGACCGTCACCCCATAATATTGTGGCGAGAGACTGCGTCGAGTGAGTGTGATCAGTTGTTTTGATGGATTTTCAGGGGTTGGTGATCATTTTGGATGAGGGTTGAGGGCGAGTACAATGGAACTGACGGGCTTTGTCCGGTCAGTGCGCGGCAGGACCGCCGAACAGGGTTTCCATGCTCTGAGCATCCATGACCTGATCAAGCCATAACTCAATCTGTTCGGTTCTCGCACTGGAGATCTGTGCCAGAATCTCCGGTGATATTGCTCCAAATCGCTTGGTCAGCAATTTCTGTAAAGCCAGAGCCTCTCCCTGCTGCACGCCCTGCTGCACGCCCTGCTGCATGCCTTGTTGCATGCCCTGTTGCATGCCTTGCTGCATGCCCTGTTGCATGCCTTGCTGCATGCCCTGTTGCATGCCTTCGGTCTTGTATTGATGTGCCCACTCTTCCAGTCGGTCTGCCAGCATGATTCTCAACTCCTGTAAATCGTTGACTTCAGGTAAAAGTATACGGTAGTCGGCACGGTGCATCAACGTTGCCCGCAACCAGGTTGCAATCATGCGCCGCAAGTCGGGACGGTCCACCAGCCATTCATCCAGCAGGACCAATAACTGCCGGATGGATTCCGGATTGGTGGGGTGCTCAAACCTGAAGATGGCCGCGACCAGATTCTTGAGGGATGACAGTTGATGGTCGGAATAGGCGTTCTCATCCACCAACAGATACCGGGCATGGGGCTTGAACTGCTCCACCAGTCCGGGCACCGGAGGAATCAGATCGAATACATTGGTGGCTGCTGTCCAGCGTTGTTTTCCGTTATACAGCACGATGGGCAAGATGGGGGGTAGCCGACCGTCGGGCAGGACTTCCCCTTTTTTGATCAGGTCCTGATACAGCAAGCCCTGATACACCATCATGCGCAGGGCCATGTATTTGTCTACGGTGCTCTGAAATTCGATCAGCAGGTACAGGTAGATCCATTCTCCAGCCGTCTTGACTCGCCACACCACATCATCCGCACGGTTTTGAAAGTCTTCGGTGATGTAACTTCCCGGAAACTGTTGCAGGGTCGAGAAGTCAAGGCCATGCAGCCACTCGTCTGGCACGAACCCCACGATCAGATCCCGAACGAACTCGGGAGCGGAAAAGAGGAATTTGTAACCGGTGTCGTGTTCGTGGCCCATGCGGCGATTCTACCAGTCCATTGACCCTCACGCGCTGAAAGACATGCCCATGATTGACAAATTGATTTAACTCATGGAGTTACTGAAATCATGCGTGTCCTGTGATTCTCCAGGCGGCCCACGGGTTGCGCTCAAAAGATGGGTTAAGTTCTTCTTAACGTGATTTCATTAGCATGGCAATAATCGTGGGATAATCCTGGGCATATGAACTCGTTCTGGTATCGCTGGATATATGGGGCCTAATAGAGAGTCTGATTCCTCCGTCGCCATCCTGTTGGCCACCTACAATGGTGCGGCATTTCTGCGTGAGCAGTTGGCTTCCTATGAGGCTCAGCACCATGGGAATTGGCAGGTCTGGGCTTCGGATGACGGGTCTACGGACGGCACCCTGGAGATTTTGGCGGAGTATCAGGATCGGTGGCCCGGACGCATGAAGGTGGTGGCGGGGCCGAAGCAGGGGTTCGTGACCAATTTTCTGTCCCTGGTATACCGACCCGAAATTCAGGCGGATTATTACGCCTACTCGGATCAGGATGACGTGTGGGATGGGGATAAACTGGCCCGGGCGGTGGCCTGGTTGTCGATGGCCCCCGCCTCCGTTCCGGCCTTGTATTGCGGGCGTACCCGTTTGGTGGACGAGCAGGGCCGGCCCTGTGGGTTCTCTCCCCTGATGCAGCGACCTCCGTCCTTTGCCAATGCCCTCATGCAGAATATTGCCGGCGGCAACACCATGGTATTCAATCAGGCGGCCCGCGCTTTGTTACAGGAGGCGGGACCCAAGGTGGAAGTCGTGACTTTCGACTGGTGGACCTACCTGGTGGTGACGGGGTGTGGCGGACAAGTCTGCTATGATCCCGTGCCTTCCCTGAATTATCGCCAGCATGGGAAAAATCTGGTGGGGGCCAGTCTCAGTTGGTCAAAACGCTGGTCCCGACTGGGCTTTATGTGGAAGCGGCGCTACGTCTTTTGGGCCGACATTCACGTCCGCGCCTTGCAGCGCCTGGAGAGCCACTTGACCCTGGAGAATGCCCTGACCCTGCGCACTTTTCTGTGGGCGCGGCAACAACCCCTGAAGGGGCGCTTGCTGGGCTTGAAACGCTCCGGGGTCCATCGTCAGCACGTCATCGGGCAACTGGGGTTACTCGTGGCGGCTCTTTTCAATCGGGTATGAATTCGGGCGGACAGTCATTTTGCCGTCGTGGCGGGGAGGCGTCCGCCGTGTTTGAAAAAATAGCGGACCATGCTGGACAGGTGCCACAGGGTGTAGCGCAGTTTCCTGCGGCTATCCCGTCGTGCGTCATGGATGACGGTGACCTGGGGGCAGAGTTTGACCTGCCAGTGCCGGGCCCAGAGACGGGCGCAAATGTCCACATCCTCATAATACAGAAAGAAGTCCTCATCGAATCCCTGGACGGCACGGAACGCCTGGGCCCGAAACAGCAGGAACATTCCGGCCCCCCAATCGATGGGATAGGGTTCGCTTCCTGACGCAAGGATACGCCCATCATTCAAGCCCATTGCTTTCTTCATCAATCCGAACAGGGTGGGAAAGTGTCGGACGCTATCTTCGGGCATGCCCTGGGCCGTGGTGACCTGCGGGACGACCAGTCCGACCTGGGGGTCGTCCAGACACGCCAGCAAGGCGGGGAAGGGGTTGCTGGTGAGACGGATATCCGGATTGAGGACACAGAAGAAGTCTGCATCGCTGTCTTTGAGTGCGGCGTTGTGGTTTTCTCCAAACCCCCTGGGGTGAGGGTTGGTGAGCAGCGTAAAGGGGAGAAGGGCCGCAGGGGGAGGTTCGGGCAGGTTGGCGGTGAGGCGGACCGCCACATCGGGGGCGTGCTGCGCCAAATCCCCCAGCAGTGCCTGGACCAAGGGAGCCTGACGATGGCTGACGATGGAGACGACGATCCTGGGCGCGCGCGGGTCGGTCATGGGGCCGGATCCGGGGGCGGGCATTGCGCCGAGATCGTGAGAAACTCGCTCCGCCCGGAGGTCAGGAACAGTACGCGCAGATCGGCCAGCAGGGATCGAAGGGACAGGGCTGCAGAGAGGGAGCCCGCCTGGGGATCGTAGGGATCCCTGCCCTGGCGGATGCGCTCACTCGATTGATAGAGCCAGCGGCTCGGTACCTCGGGAGGATGGACCGCCAGGTGGGTGAACCCCTGTTCTTCGAGCAGTCGAATCAGGGTGGCCTGGGTGAAGAGCACGAGATGGCGCGGCGGTTCCAGTCCGCGCCAATGCCGTCCGAAGTGTTCGTGTCCAAAACTGTCCAGATTGGGGGTGGACACCCAGAGCCGTCCGCCGGGTTTGAGAATTCGGCGCATTTCCTGCAGGGTGGCACGGGGATCGGGGACATGCTCGATGACATGGCTGAGGGTGACATAGTCAAAATGGTGGGAGGGCAAGCCGGTGTCGGGCAGACCGCTGCACTGGACCCGTGCCCCACTGCGGCGCGCAAATTCCACGGCGGTGGGGTCCGGGTCCGTCCCCCAGACGTCCCATCCCAAACGGGTGGCGAGGGCGAGGAAGTCGCCGTTGCCACAGCCGATATCCGCCAGGATCCTGGAGGTTCCGGGAGAACAGGGCAAGTGACGGACCTGCATGTCGGCTTTGTTTTTCAAGGGAGGCAACAGGGGAATGAGCCAGCGTCCGAACGGTGAATGGGGGGACAAGGAACTTCCGTAGCGGGCGTTGAGGTAATCGTTCAGCAGGGACTGCTTGAGACGCCTTGGCCAGAAGGTGCTGGAGGGTTCGGACCCGTGGGTGTAATAATTTTGATAGGCTAGGGCAATGCTTGCCTGGTTGGGGATGGGATCGAGATAGGCGCAGAGGCACCGGGTACACCGGTACAAGGTCCAGCGCCCAGGGGCGCTGAAAAAGATCCGGTCGGTCAATCCCTCATGGAGTACGGTACGCTCCGGGGAATGGCAGAGGGGACAGTGTTCAACGATATCCAGTTGCCCTTCTGGCCAGGGGGTCATGACGCTCCGGCGCAGGCGTGCGCATTTCCCCTATTCTCGTGATCCTCGACCGGGGGAAGGAGGCGTCGGAGGACGGGGGCGGCGTTGGGGTCAAAGCAGGTCGGGGTCATCTTTGGGTTCATCATGACAGATGGGCCGAGTGTAAACGTCTGTTCCCGGTAAATCAATCACAAAGGGTAACGACGGGGAAAGCGGGTCCAGGCTCGCCACAGGGTGAGCAGGATCAAGGGGCAGGCCAGGGCCAGATACAACAGGGAAGGACTGGGGAGAAGTTGGGTCAGGGCGAAGGCCAGGGCGAGTAGCAATCCCTCGCCCAGACTGTGGCGCAAGGCCTGCAGGTTACCTGCCGCCCAGAACAACAGGAGGGCATCGACGGCGACGCGCAGGTCCCAGGCCCAGGCCGCGCCGACGGCTCCAAAGGTTGAGATCAGTCCCCACAGCACCAAGCCATAGGGCAGCAGTTCCAGCAGATGAAAGCGGGCTGGCAGGTCGGGACGGTTCCGGCATTGCAGGTGGGTGAAGGGGATGAAGGCCAGGGCGTTGATCCAGATGCCCAGCAGCAGGACGGTGCCGATGGGTTCGGTGGTCAGGGCCAGGCGGGGACCCAACCAGAGATCAAGAAAGGTTTTCAGGCCCAGTAGGGCCAACAGGACCGAGACCGTCATGAGGGTGGTGAGCAGGCGGGTGTAGTGCAGGACGTGCTGGCGGGCATCGGGTTCCGATGCGGCGGTCAGGGTGGGGGTGAGCGCCTTCTGCAGGCTGGCGGGGAAAATCATCAAATAATTGACCAGATTGAAGGGCACGGTATAAGCGGTGACCGCTGTGACTCCACTGAGTGCGCCGATGACGAAACGGTCGAAGACGGTGAGCAGGGGACCCGCCAGGGCAGTGACCGTGACCCACCCGCCGAAGTGGAGCAGAGGCCGGATTTCGGCGGCGGAAAAACGGGGGGGGCCGGTGATGGGAATTCTGCACCGACAGGCAAGTCCCAGGGCGATGACGCTGACCGATCGCCCCAACAGGGCGGCGGGGACCAGGGCGGGAAGGGTGGGATGGTGGTTCACCGCCAGGATCAGCGGACATAACTGAAACAGCAGGTTGCCCAGCGCCTGCCCACCGTTCAGGGCGACGAAAGCCTGTTGCCCCATGAGGGCACCGGAGAGAATGGACAGAACCGTGGCCAGGGGCAAGGCGAAGAGCACCCAGGGCAGAGTGGCCTGACATTCCTGCCGCAAGGGGCCGGTCAGGGAAAAGGTATCCAGAAAATGGGTTCCCAGCGCGTAGAGAATTCCGCCGCCCAGGCATCCGGCGCCGAGGCTGAGCCCCAGTCCAGTCCAGAAAGCCCGTTGGCGGAGAAGGTGGGCATCGGGGGGAAGGGCCGCAAAGCGGTTGGTGAGGGCACGCCCAAAACCCAGGTCAAAGACCCCGAAATAGCCGAGTAACAGCCAAAGAAGCGCCAGAACGCCGTAACGGGCTTCGCCGATGGAGCGGATATAGAGGGGCACCGTGGCCACCATGACGAGACCGGGGATGACCGTGCCGAGCGCGTTGACCAGGGTGGCGTGACCAATCCTGAGGGGGCGAAAGGAAGGGGAAGACATGAGGGGGATTATAATCCGGCCAACTCCCGGCGGGTGAGGCAAATTTTATCCGTCCGGGCCCTCGGCTTTCTGTTCCAGGTGTACCCAGTCCACGATGTCGCCTTCCGGCTGGTATCCGGGGACCAGTTGCCGGAGCAATGACCGGATCAGGTCCACGTCATTGGAATTGAGGGCTACCGTGAGGGAATCGAGTTTACCGTTCAGTTCGGACCATCCCAGAAAATCTTCACGGGCTTTCATGATGCGTGGGTGTGCCGTGGGTTCGGGCTGGTTGCCGATGAGCAGTTCTTCGTAGAGTTTTTCTCCGGGGCGCAGACCGGTCACCTGAATTTCGATGTCTCCCTCCGGGTCCTCGCTGTCGCGCACCCGCAGGCCCGACAGTTCCACCATGCGGCGCGCCAAATCCATGATCCTGACGGGTTCTCCCATGTCCAGCACGAACACGTCTCCACCGCGGGCCATGGCGCCTGCCTGGATGACCAGTTGGGCGGCTTCGGGGATGGTCATGAAATAGCGGGTCACTTCCCCATGGGTGAGGGTGATGGGGCCCCCCTCCTTGATTTGCTGGCGGAACAGGGGCACCACGGAACCGGAAGATCCCAGCACGTTGCCGAAACGCACCATGGAAAACCGGGTGACGGAGGATTTCACCGCCAGGGCTTGAAGGACCATTTCAGCCAGGCGCTTGCTGGTCCCCATGACGTTGGTGGGGCGCACGGCCTTGTCCGTGCTGATCAGCACAAAGTCTGGCACGCCATTTTCCAGGGCGGCCAGCGCGGTGGTGAGGGTGCCCAGCACGTTGTTCTTGAGTCCTTCCGCCGGGTTATGTTCCACCATGGGCACATGCTTGTAGGCGGCGGCGTGGTACACCGTGTGGGGCGACCAGGTGGAGAGGATTTCGTGCATGCGGTGGCTGTCCTGCACGGAGGCCAGCAGGGGAACCAACTTGAAGGCGGGGGACCGGGACAGCAACTCCTGGTGTAATTCATACAAGGCAAATTCGCTTTGTTCCACCAGCAGCAGGACGGCCGGGTCCAGACCGGCGATCTGGCGGCACAGTTCGCTGCCGATGGAGCCGCCGGCGCCGGTGACGAGCACCACCTTGTGGTGGATGTTTTTTCTGAGGAGGATGTGGTTGGGGGCCACGGGTTCCCGGCCCAGCAGATCTTCAAGATCCAGTTCGCGCAGGGCGGAGATGCTGACCCGTCCCTGGGCCAGGTCGGCCATGCGGGGCAGGGTGCGCACGGACACGCGGGAGCGGCGCATCAACTCCAGGATCTCATTGCGCTGGTGCCGGTTGAGCGAGGGAATGGCCAACAGTACGTCGCTTATCTGGAGGGTCTCCTTCAGGGCGGGCAGGTCGCCGGGGGCGTAGATGCGGTGGCCGTCCAGCACATTGCCTTGCAGGAGGCGGTCGTCGTCGAGAAAACCCACCACGCGCATTTCATGGCTGTGGGCCAGAGCCCCCGCCAACTGGCGGCCCGAGGTCCCGGCCCCGTACACCAGGACTCGGGGCAGGGTGTCGTGTTTCAGCAGATGCTGATATTCCCCGCCCAGCCAGAAGCGCGCCATGGCCCGGGAAGCCCCTACGGCCAGCAGCAACAACAGGGGTTGCATCAACCCCACGGTGCGCGGGATCCCGGGCACCTCGATGGCGGTGAAGAGGGCGGCGAACATCAGGCCGTATACGAAGGAGGCCCGCGTGACCGCCATCAGGGCGGGCCACCCGGAATAGCGGAAAATGGCCCGGTAGAGTCCGAAGGCGATGAACACGGGCAGGGCCAGCGCGACGGAAGTGATCGCTGCCCATAAGGGGGGGCCGGACAGGAATACCCATTCACCCAGGCGCAGGTAATAGGCCAGCCAGACCGTGAGCACGCAGAGGCAGGCATCCACGATCAGCACCAGCAACCGTTTGGTCAGGCGCGGGAGGGACAGTACGGGATGGATGGCTTTCTGAAACGGCATGGGAATTGGTTTTCAGTGGGTATGATTGCCCACGCTCGCGCCTTGCCGGGCAACCCGGATGGATTGGATTCTAGCACAGGAGTGATCGTCGCTGGTGCGCGGTGGTGATCGGGGTTTCCTGCCCGATAGCCGATATCTCGAGCATGGCTGCAGGACAATGAAAGCCCATGACTACAAGAACGATAAGTCGATTCCTCGTCCAATTTTTACCCTGGACGGGTCAACGCAAAAGAAACCATGCACAAGACGAGCGGATTATGATAATCTGACCAGTATGACTAGATTATCAAACCCCCCAACCTTTCCGTCCAAGCCAAGGTCGTCGAGAACTCGCCCTGGCTACTGGTCGCTCCAGGACGCCAAGTCGCACTTCAGCGAGTTGGTGCGGCTGGTGCGTAGCGAGGGAGCGCAGCACGTCACCGTCCACGGTCGCGATGAAGTTGTCGTCGTTGCCGCCGAAGAGTTCCGACGCCTCGAGGGCAGCCACACCGGCCAGGCACTGATCGACGCCATGCAAGCCTCGCCGCACCGTGACACCGAGATTGAATCTCGACATTCACCCACACCCATGCCGGTGCGAGACGTGATTCTGTGACGGGTTGGCTTCTCGATACAAATATCCTGTCCGAACTGCGGCGTCTCCGGCCAGAACCGAAGGTGGTGGCGTTCGTGGCTGCGCAACCACTGGACCTCATGTTCGTCAGCGTAGTGACCCTGGCCGAACTCCGCTTCGGTATCGAACTGGTTACCGACGCCAACCGCCGGACAGAACTGAAGGAGTGGTTGACCCATAAAGTGCGGCCAATGTTTGATCGGCGCATTCTTCCCGTGACTGAGGACATCATGTTCAAATGGAGGTTACTGGTTGAGGATGGACGCAAGTTTGGTCATACGTTCTCGCAACCTGACCTCATCATCGCAGCGACGGGGCTGCACCATGGCCTGACAGTGGTGACGCGGGATACCAGTGACTATGTGAAGGCACGGGTTTCGTTGCTCAATCCGTGGAATGAAGCGGTTACCAATAGGGGCCGGTGACATGTAATCGGGAAAACTCATGACGGGCTGCTCCTGGCCGGAGGCAACAGGTGGCGGCTTACGGACAACGAAAATGGTTTTGAAAATCCGGTTGGGGGGTGCATGCGTAATCTGTGGGAGGAGGCGGTAGCCTCGAGTCATCGGGATGACCTGGCGTTGCGCGTATATACCTCGCGTCTGCTGGGACAGGACAAGTCGCTGGTGCTGCATGGCGGCGGCAATACCTCGGTGAAAATGGCGGTCAGGAATGTGTTCGGCGAAGAGGAGCAGGTGCTCTTCGTCAAGGGCAGCGGCTGGGATCTGGAAACCATCGAGGCGTCAGGTTTTGCGCCGGTGCAACTGGACTACCTGCAGAAGCTGGCCAGGTTGCCGGAACTGTCCGATCCCGAAATGGTCAACCAGTTGGTCACCCACCAGACCCGTGCCTCGGCCCCGGTGCCATCGGTGGAGGCCATCCTGCACGCCATCCTGCCTTATCCCTATGTGGACCACACCCATGCGGATGCGATCGTTTCGATCACCAACACGGCAGATGGCGAAGCGAGGATCCGCCGGATCTACGGTGATGACGTGGTCGTCATTCCCTACGTCATGCCGGGTTTCGAACTCGCCAGGCTATGTGCAGAACGGTTCGCCGCTGAAGCCGGGCCGAATACCCTCGGCATGGTACTGCTGAATCACGGTATTTTCTCCTTCGGTCAGAGCGCCAGGGAATCTTACGAACGAATGATTTCATTGGTTGGTCGCGCTGAAGATTATCTCAAAAAACAGGACGCCTGGGAGTTTGCCCCAACGGTTGGGAGCGTGCCCCGAGGGGCCGAGATCACGCACGGCTTGGCCAGGCTGCGCTTCGATGTGTCGAAAGCGGCAGGGTTTCCGGTCATCGTTTCGCGCCATGCGAACAGCCGCACGCTGTCTTTCGCCCGTCGTCCGGATATTGCCGTGATTGCGCAGCAGGGACCGGCCACGCCCGACCATGTGATTCGTACCAAGCGACTGCCGATGATCGGGCGCGACGTGGCGGCTTATATGGGCGAATACAGGAACTATTTCGTGGAGTTGGAGCCGCAGGCCGGGGAACGAAAAACCATGCTGGATCCGGCGCCGCGCGTGGTGCTGGATGCCGAACTCGGATTGTGCGCGATAGGCCGGACCGTGCAGGATGCGGATATCGTCGCCGACATCTATGACCACACCATGGACATCATTCTGCGCGCCACCGCCTTGGGCGGTTACCGCGCATTGCCGTCCAGGGACATTTTCGAGGTCGAATACTGGGACCTGGAACAGGCCAAGTTGCGCAAGGGGGGCAAAGCCCCGCAGTTTGCGGGCGAGATTGCGCTGGTCACCGGTGCGGCTTCCGGCATCGGCAAGGCCTGCGTCGAATCGCTGCTGGCCCGCGGTGCGGCGGTTGTGGCGCTGGATCTGGATGCAGCGGTGATCGGGATGAAGAAAAGCGCGAATTTTTTTGGCGTGCAATGCGACCTGACTTCGGAGTCGCACTTTATGCGGGCGTTGGAGCAGGCCGTTGAAAAATTCGGGGGGTTGGATATGCTGGTGCTGAACGCGGGAATTTTTCCCGGGGGCTGCCGCATCGATTCCCTTAAAACCGATGAGTGGCAGAAAGTGATGCGCATCAACCTCGATGCCAACCTGATGCTGATGCGCGAATGCCACCCTTTTCTCAAGTTGGCGCCTTGCGGCGGCCGCGTGGTGGTGATTGGTTCGAAGAACGTGCCGGCGCCGGGACCGGGTGCCGCCGCCTACTCCGTCTCCAAGGCTGCACTCAACCAGTTGGCGCGCGTGGCTGCACTGGAATGGGGTGCCGACCATATCCGCATCAACTCGCTGCATCCGAATGCCGTGTTCGACACCGGGCTGTGGACCGAAGAAGTGCTGGCGGCGCGCGCCAGGCACTATGGGCTGACCGTGCAGGAATACAAGACCGGCAATGTGCTGAAGACCGAAATAACGAGCCGCGATGTGGCAGAATTGGCAGCGGAAATGTGCGGCCCATTATTTTCCAGGACCACGGGGGCATGGCTACCGGTGGATGGTGGAAACGACCGCGTGATCTGACCGTGTTGGCGAAAACAAACCGTGGGGAAAACCGGCATGAGTGAAGCGAATCGGGCGCCTGTATTTGGCATCATCGGCGGCAGTGGAGTGTATGATATCGATGGCCTCGTCAATCAGCGCTGGGAAAAAGTATCCTCGCCATTCGGAGAGCCTTCTGACGAACTGCTGTTTGGCGAACTGAACGGCCGGCAGTTGGTGTTTCTGCCGCGCCATGGACGCGGTCACAAGATTCCCCCCTCCGAAATAAATTTCCGCGCCAATATCGATGCCTTGAAACGTTCCGGCGTGACCGACGTGATCTCGGTCAGCGCGGTGGGTTCCTTGAAAGAACATTTGAAACCGGGGATGTTTGTCATCGTTGATCAGTTCATCGACCGAACTTTTGCACGAAACACGTCGTTCTTTGGCACTGGGTTGGTAGCGCATGTGTCGATGGCGCGCCCAGTGTGTTCCCGCCTTGGGGATCATCTCGAGGTGGCTGCGAATGAGGCAGGTATTACCGCGCTGCGCGGTGGCACTTATCTCGTCATGGAAGGTCCACAGTTCTCCAGTCTGGCGGAATCCGAACTTTACCGAACCTGGGGGTGCGATGTGATCGGCATGACCAACATGCCCGAAGCCAAACTCGCGCGCGAGGCCGAGTTATGTTATGCCACGGTGGCGATGGTCACGGATTACGACTGCTGGCATCCGGATCACGACGATGTGACGGTAGACCAGATCGTCAAGGTCCTGCTGGAAAATGCCGACAGGGCGAGAAGTCTGGTGCAGCATGTCGTCCCGAAACTGGCTGCAGATGCGGGTGCCCACGCATGTTCCTGTCGCACCGCGCTGGAACATGCGCTGATTACTGCCCCGCACGCGCGCGATCCGGAAAAAATCAGGCATCTGGATGCCGTTGCCGCGCGCGTGCTCAATCGATAGACCCTGACAGTACGCACACCACAGGAGTCAACATGCCAATCAAATCCCGCATTCGCACTGTCCCGCACTATCCCAAACAGGGCGTCATGTTTCGCGACATCACGACCTTGCTCAAGGATCCGGTGGGTCTGCGTATCACCGTGGACGAATTGGTACGTCGCTATGTGGATGAAAGTATCGACAAGGTCGCAGGAATCGAATCACGCGGATTCATTTTGGCTGCTCCATTGGCGTACGCCCTGGGCAAGGGTTTCGTGCCGATTCGCAAAAAGGGCAAGTTGCCCGCAGAGACCATCGGCCATGACTATGAACTCGAATACGGGACTGACCGCATAGAGATTCATACCGATGCCATCGAAAAGGGCGAGAAGGTATTGCTGGTGGACGACCTGATTGCAACGGGTGGAACGGCGGAAGCGGCGTGCAAGTTGATTGGGAAAATGGGAGGACGGATCATCGAATGCTGTTTCATCATCGACCTCCCTGACCTCGGTGGACGTGCGCGGCTGGAAAAGCACGGACATACAGTCTTTGCCTTGTGCGAATTCGAGGGCGACTGACGGTGAGGATCGAAACGCTACGATGGGCAAACGGAAAACTGGAGATGATCGATCAGCGCATCCTGCCTGCGGCCTTCGAGTATGTCGCTTGCGATTCGGCATGGTCGGTGGCTGAAGGCATTCGCGGCATGGTGGTGCGTGGCGCGCCAGCCATCGGCGTAGCGGCGGCTTACGGTGTGGCACTGGAAGCATTGCGTTTGCAGGGTATGTCGAAGGCGGACTTCAGGAAGGGCATGGAGGTCGGCTTCGGTGTGCTGGCGCAAAGCCGTCCGACTGCGGTCAATCTGTTCTGGGGGTTGGAGCGCATGCGCCGGGTCTGGGTGAGCATGGATGGGCAGGACAATTCCGCGGTGGCGCAGCGTTGGCTGGCCGAGGCGCACGAAATTCTGGCGGAAGACATCCGGATCAATCGCGCGCTGGGCGCGCATGGTGCGCACCTGTTGCCGGACGGTGCGCGCGTGCTGACTCATTGCAACGCGGGAGCCCTGGCTACCGCAGGCTGGGGTACGGCGCTCGGCGTGCTCCGTTCTGCGGTCGAGGCCGGCAAGAGAATTTCGGTCATCGCCGACGAGACGCGCCCATTTCTGCAAGGTGCGCGGCTGACCGCATGGGAAATGGTGCAGGAAAACATCCCGGTGACGCTGATCACCGACAACATGTCAGGCTTCATGATGAGTCGAGGCGAAGTCGACGCAGTGGTGGTCGGCACGGACCGTGTGGCAAGCAATGGCGACGTGGCAAACAAGATCGGTACCTACATGGTGGCAGTCCTGGCCAAGCGGCATGGCATCCCGTTTTATGTGGCGTGCCCGTTATCCACGATAGACAGGACCACCGACAGCGGCGCAGACATTCCAATCGAGGAAAGATCGGCCGACGAGGTGACCGGATTCCGGGAACACCAGTGGGCAACTCAAGGCGTCACGGTTCGTAATCCGGCTTTCGACGTCACACCAGTAGAATTGGTGACTGCCCTCATAACCGAACGGGGGGTCGTGCACCAGCCAAACAGGGAACGCATCGTCGATCTGTTCCCGGATTGACACAGGCCGTACTACTCGCGACTGGAAAACGTCCTGTTTATCCCTTCGCACGGCCTGCGCCATACCTCCGAGGTCCCCTCCGCCTGTGAATCAATGATGGACAAGGTCGGCTTTGTCTTGTTCAATACAACTGTCCCACTCCACCGTGTCCAATATGGCGACCAACACCGCGAAGCCAAAAATCGAGAGAATTTCTACCCAAACCAACATCTCATGTCCGAGGTATCCCATGATAACCTCCTGTTGTGGTGAGTTTCAGGCGCACCGTAGCCCGGTATGTTTAGTTTCTCATAATTTTTGATTTATGTCAAATTTTTATTATTTTTTTTAATCTGAGGTTTGGTTCGACTATCTGTGTTTGAAAAACCATCAAGCGCGAGGCCGATGCCTTTCGCGATTTGACGGGGTAGGATTGGGGAAATGTCTCGACCCTGATGAAACGCCCGGTTCATGTGCATCGTTCAATTACCGCCGGTGTTCCCCTGACAAGTGCATGAAACACGTTCCGGAATGGCACAGGAACAAGCCCAATCGACCCGGCTTTTTGTGGGGGATGTCCCTGGGGGGGCAGGTATCGTCGGAGGTATGACCCATGAACACGACAGCAGTTACAAGTACCTGTTTTCCGTCCCGGAGATGGTGCGTGACCTGAGATGGATACGGGCGACATTGATGCGCAAACCGGGGTACCGTATACTTTTGCCGGAGGTGGAGAACTTACAGGGGGTACGAATCATGCTGTCCGAACAACTCGAGGTGTGGGCACGCCAGTATGAGGCTGAAGGCGTACAAAAAGGAATGCAGCAGGGAATGCAACAGGGCGAAGCCTTGGCCTTGCAGAAGTTGTTGACCAAACGCTTTGGCGTCATCCCGCCGGGTATTCTGGCGAGAATTGCTTCGGCGTCACAGGATCAAGTCGAAGCGTGGTTCGATGTGGCCATCGAGGCCAGTGGCTACACCGAAGTCTTCGGCCCGATCACGCACTGACGCGCGGTTCAAACAGCCTTCAAGACGTTTCCAATGGTGGCAGCCCTGGCGAAGTGGCGTTGTGCGCCAGCCAAACAGGGAACGCATCGTCAATCTGTATTTCGGAATCGCTTGACGGGGTAACCTGACAGAACCGGGGGGTAAGTGATGAATATCCTTGCAATTGTGGTAATCGTTCTCCATAATTGCAAAGATGATTGAGCGATTTCTGACATCAACCCTCACCGATGCCGTAGATCATTCCCCGGCGGTGGTGTTGCTTGGTCCTCGCCAGGTCGGCAAAACCACACTGGCGATAGAAGTGGGGCAGCGGCGTGATGCCCGGTACCTGGATCTGGAGTCTGAGGCCGACCGGAGCAAGTTGAGCCAGCCGGAACTCTATCTGCGCGATCATCAGGAACGCCTGTTGATACTGGATGAAATCCACCGGGCGCCTGGCCTGTTTCCAGTGTTACGCGGACTCATCGATGAAGGAAGGCGCAACGGGCGACGTGCGGGAATGTATCTGCTGCTCGGTTCTGCATCCCTGGATATGTTGAAGCAGTCGGGTGAAACATTGGCCGGCCGCGTGGCGTACCTGGACCTTGCGCCTTTTCATGTGCTTGAAACGGGGGGGCAGCATGCCGACCAACTCTGGGTACAGGGAGGGTTCCCGGACAGTTTCCTTGCGGGCAGTTCAGGTCGTAGCCTGCGTTGGCGCCAGGATTTTATCCGTACCTATCTGGAACGTGATATTCCTCAGTTGGGCCCCAGAATTGCTGCCGAGACGCTACGCCGTTTCTGGGTCATGCTGGCTCACCAACAGGGCAGTCCCTTGAATGCCGCTCAACTGGCGGGAAATCTGGGGGTGGATGCGAAAGCCATCGCTCGCTATCTGGATTTGCTGGTGGACTTGATGCTGGTTCGACGCTTGCCCAGTTGGCATACCAATGTGGGGAAACGTTTGGTCAAGAGTCCACGGATCATGATCCGGGATAGTGGCTTGGCTCATGCCCTGTTGGGGATTACCGACAAGGAAGCATTGCTGGCTCACCCGGTGGTGGGTCAGAGTTGGGAATGTTTTGTCATTGAAAATCTGCTCAACTGTGCTGGTCCGGTGGGTCAGGGGTATTATTATCGCACCAGTGGTGGCGCTGAAATCGACCTGCTGCTGTCATGGCCGGATGGCGCACTCTGGGCCATCGAAATCAAGCGCAGCATGGCTCCCAAGGTGCAGCGCGGGTTTCACGAGGCTTGTGCCGACTTGGCTCCGGTCAAGAAGTATGTCGTGTACCCGGGACGGGAACGTTACCCCCTCGGCCTCGGCATCGAGGCCATATCTCTTGAGGAATTGGCTGGCGAAGTGTTCAGGTTCGGCGAACAGTATCACTCAAATGCCCTGGGTTGACCGATTCGCGCGACTCCAGGATTTTCCGTGGAGCCATGGTAGACTTGGTCCGTGAAGGACGAGCACGACAGCAGTGACAAATCTTTTTTTCGACGCCGGTGGGCGAATGAGTACGTCAATCTTGGAGGGAACATCATGACAGGAAGAGCGAACATCAAGGGGTTGCTGGGGCTGGTGTTGGGAAGTTGGATGGTCGTGGCACAGGGGGCGGGACTGGATCCCGAGTTGGACAAGGTAGTGCAACAGGGGAAAAACCTGTTCAGTCATGCGACCTTTGACGGCAATGGAGCGTTTTGTGAATCCTGCCATCTCAATGGCGGGGTGGGACCGGGACGTCGTCCTGACGGGCAGGCCATCCCCAGTCTGAGCAATGCGGCGGTCATATTTCCCCGTTACAAGGCGAAGGCGGGGCGGGTGTTTACGTTGTCGGACCAGATTCGCGGCTGTGTGGGCATGGCGCTTCAGGGCAAAGCGCCTGCCTACGGCAGTGACGAACTGACGGCCCTGACCGTGTATGTGACCAGTCTGGCGCAAGGAAAACCTTTGGATATGGGTGGAAAACCTCAGTGAGTCCAGAGAACCCGAAGCATGGCGTGACGTTGACCCAGCAGGAGAACTTTTGTTTCGAGATTCAATTCGGTACAGGAGGCCCTGCTTGGCTGGGCGATGAGTCTCCTCCCCTGGGGCAGGATAGGGGCCCCACCCCGGCGCAATTATTGGTCGCTGCTGTGTCCAATTGTTTGGCAGACGCCTTGTATTTTGCCTTGCGCAAGTTCAATCCAACGCTGGAAGGCGCATTGAAGGCGCAGGGCTGGGCAGAGATTGGGCGCAACCCGGCAGGGCGCTTGCGCGTGCTGGAGATCCGGGTGACGTTGCATCTGCCGCAGGAAGGAGCGAAATATGCCCATCTCGACCGTATCCTGGGTCAGTTTGAAGAGTTTTGTACGGTGGGGCGCAGTGTGGCCCAAGGGATTCCGGTGCGGATGACCGTAGTGGATGCTGCGGGAGACGTCTTGAAGGTTGTCTGAACCATGCGCAAGTTGGGGTGGGGGCTTGGACTTCTCCTGAGCGGCGGGCTGATCGGCTTGCTGACCATGCCTGGGTGGTTGCCTGGGTTGATTCACCGCCAGGCGCAACACTGGGCAGAGGAAACCCATCACCGGTTGGTGATCGGCTCGCTCGAGGTGGGGGTTTTTCCTTTTCGGGTCCATGCGCATGCGGTTCGGCTCTACGAAGCCGATGGGCAGACGCTCGTGGTGGGGTGTGAGGATCTGGACGGGCGCCTGGCGCTCTACTCGGCCCTGCGTCCCATTCCCGTCATTGATGAATTGATCCTGACCCATCCCGTCGTTCACCTGATACGCAGCCCTGCGGGGGAATGGAATCTGGCGCGCCTGGCTGGTCCTTCTTCGGGGGGTGGGTTCCCTTTGCTCGTGAAAAAGGTACGGATCCTGCGCGGCGAAGGATCGGTATGGGATCAGGGTAATGGCCTCCGGCACGACATTCGCAATCTTCAGTTCGAGTTGCCTCGACTGTCCTTCCAGAACAGGGACACCTGGTTATTCCCCTCGCTTCATGCCGAACTGGATGGTGCCTCCATTGCCCTGGTAGCGCGGATCCGTCCTTTTTCTTCCCGATTGGAGGGGGAAGGAGACTTGTCCGTACGGGGATTCGATCTGATGCGCGTGCTGGCGCCCTGGGTTCCACCCTGGTCGGTTTCCCCCGGCGTACTGACCACGCACTTTGCTTTTTGGGGTTCCGATTGGGGTGCGTTGCAGGGAGAATTGAGCGGACTGCACTGGACCACGGATCAGGTGCTTTGGCGGGGTGCCGGGCTGGAGGGCGTGCAGTTGAGTGCCCAGGTGAAAAAACTGGCTTGGCCAGCCTCTTTTCCTCTGTCTTTGACGCTGCGGGTGGGTGCGCAGGGCCAAATTCAAATGGCCGGTCCCGTGGACCCGACGGCCCGCACGGCACACTTGACCGTGCATGTCCAACACCTGGATTTACGGTCCTTCCAGCCCTGGTTGGCAGCGTATGCCCAGGTCCGACTGGAACATGGGCAGTTATCCTCGGAAGGGGTCCTGGACGGAACCTTCTCTGCGCAGCGGCCCTGGCAGGGGCGCTATCGAGGGCAGGTACGGGCCGATGGGTTGGCGGTGCGCGAAGGTCGGCGAGGCCGACTGCTGTGGCGCAGCAAGAGCCTGCTCGCGCAGGGGGAAGCCACCTTGAATCCCCTGCGTCTGATCCTGGATCAGGTGGCATTCGGCGATTTCTATGCCCGACTCCACCTCTTGCCGGATGCAACCCTGAACTGGGAGAATTTGCTCAATCCCTTGCCCGTCTCTCCAAAATTTGCGGGATCCCCCCCTCCCCGGGAGGCGGCGGTCCGGCCCAAGGGTTCATCGGTTGCGGCGCAGGCAGCGTCAGTGGTGATCCGCAAGGTCACCCTGCGGGGGGGGGCGATCCACTATCGGGATGACTATGTGCATCCCAGTTATGAAACTGACCTTACCGGTCTGGGCGGGGAAATCGATGGACTTTCCTCGGCGGAAGATACCACGGCACGTCTGGATTTGCGGGGGCGAGTCCGTGGTGCCCCGCTCTTGATCGAGGGACAGATCAATCCGCTGGCGCAGAATCTTTTTCTGGACATGACCGCCCGGGTGGCCGGCATGGATCTGGCGCAGTTCAGTCCCTATTCGGGAAAATACATGGGATATGACATCGAACGGGGAAAATTGTCCTTCGAGGCGCATTACTCGGTCAAGAACCATGACCTGCAAGCCACCAATCATCTGGTCCTGAATGAACTGACTTTTGGAAAACCGGTGGCCAGCCCCGGGATCACCCACTTTCCGGTGGCGTTGGCAGTTTCCCTACTCCAGGATCCCCAGGGCAGGATCATCATGGATTTGCCCATTGCCGGATCGCTCGATGATCCCCGGTTTTCGGTGGGAGGCGTCCTGGCGCGTACGCTGGTTCAGACGCTGGAAAAGGCGGTGGAATCGCTTTTCGTCCGCTGAAAAAGGAATCAGGGAATCAGATGGTGCGTGATGGCGTAATGGATCAATTCGGCGTTGGTGTGCATTTTCATTTTCTCCAGGAGGCGGGCACGATAGACGCTTACCGTCTTGGCGCTCAGAATCATGGTTTCGGCAATTTCACTCAATTTTTTTCCGGAGGCGATCAGGCATAGAGTCTGATATTCGCGGTGAGACAGGGTTTGGTGCGGCAGGTCCTGATTTTGATGAGTCAGGTTCTCCGCCAGTTGAATGGCCAGTTCACTGCTGATGTACTTGCGCCCGGTGGAGACCTGGCGAATCGCAATCACCATCTGACTCAGTGCATCCTGTTTGTTGATGTACCCGGAGGCACCGGCTTTGAGAGAACGGATGGCGTACTGATCCTCGGGGTACATGCTGAGCATCAGGACGGGCAGGTTGGGCTTGAGTTCCTTGATCTTGGTCAGTACGTCGATGCCATGTTCGCCGGGCATGCTGATGTCCAGCAAGATGACGTCATAGGGATTGTCACGGATCAATTGCAGGGCCTCCGCCCCGTTTTGTGCTTCGGCCACCACTTCCATGTCCTCGGTGTCCCGGAGCAACTGGGTGATGCCTTTGCGAATGATGGCGTGATCGTCCACCACCAGAACTTTTATTTTTTCAGACATAAATCCTTGAGGCCGAAAGTTCGATGGAGTATGGGGTACCAGACTAAGTCCCGCAAGTATATAAGAAAACCTTAAGATTATGCAAAAATGACGGTACTCAGGTGGGATCGGAGCGGATAGGGGGAAGCGTAAGAAAAGTTTCGGTGACCAGCAAGGCCGACCCCTGACGCACATGAAGGGAACGGCGCGCCAGAGGGGGTAAGTCCAGCGGGAACGAGGCCAGCCGCGCACGGAGGGGATGGCGCAGGGGAAGTTTGTGGAAATGCAGGGGCGTGCGCCGGACCCGGGCATCGGTAAAGAGTAATTCCCCGAGGGGGCGAGGATCGCGGACGTCGAGGGTGGGCCAGGCGCGTGGCATGTCCTTCAGGGGCAGGATGCTGCGAGCGAATACCAAAGGCAAGTCCCCATTGCACAGCAGCACTTCACGGCTCCAGACCTGTTGGTGGCGAGAAATTTTGAGCAGGCGCGCCTCGTCAGGAAAAGGAAACCGGGAACTGGTTTCCAGGAGTCGGACCCGAAACTGGAGACAGACGGCCCTGAGGGCGGCCGTGAGGGAATCCGGCGTGGTCAACCAGCATCGATGGGCCCGGGACAGGTTGGAGCGCAAAAGACGAGCCGCCCATGTGTCCCTGGGCCAGACAGAGGAATTACCGGGATTCATGGGCGGATTATCCCACAGACATGCTATGCTCCGCCTGCGGGATGGGCGAGTGGCTCGCCCTGGTAGGATCTCTTCAGGGAGGGAAAGGTGATGTGGGATAGACCGGTGAACATGGGGTGTGTGGAAATTTCCAGGGCGGGGGGCCCCGAGGTTCTGGTGTGGACCCATCGTCCCGTGCCGCACCCGGGATTGGGGGAGGTTTTGATCCGTGTGGAAGCGGCGGGAGTCAATCGCCCGGATTGTTTCCAACGTGCCGGATTTTATCCCGCACCGCCCGATGCTTCCGACTTGCCGGGATTGGAGGTGGCCGGGGAAGTGGTGGCAGTGGGCGAGGGCGTGACCCTGTGGGAGGAAGGTGATCGGGTCTGTGCCCTGCTGGCGGGTGGGGGGTATGCCGAATATTGTGTGGCGCCGGCTTTGACCTGCCTGCCTTGGCCCCGTGACTTCACCGCCGTCATGGCGGCTGCCCTGCCCGAGACTTTCTTTACCGTCTGGAGCAATGTATTTGAACGCGCAGCGCTCAAACCTGGAGAAATCCTGCTGGTTCAGGGAGGGTCCAGCGGCATCGGGACCACCGCCATTCAGATGGCTCATCACCTGGGACATCGGGTGTTTGTCACGGCGGGGTCTGCCGAAAAATGTGCGGCCTGTGTCGCGCTCGGTGCCGAGCGCGCCATCAATTACAAAGAAGAAGATTTTCTCGAGGTGATCCGGGAGGTTACCCAGGGCAGGGGGGTCGATGTCATTCTCGATATGGTGGGCGGGGATTATCTGCCCCGGGAAATCAAATCCCTGGCGGAGGATGGACGGCTGGTGCTGATCGCTTTCCTGCGAGGTTCCAAGGGACAGGTGGATTTGGCCGATCTGATGCGTCGGCGTCTGACGATCACCGGGTCCACCTTGCGCCCCCGTTCCCCCGGATTCAAGGGCGAGATTGCCCAGCGGCTTCAGGAACGCATCTGGCCGCTGCTGGACCAGAAACTCATCCAGCCGGTGATTCACCAGACCTTCCCCCTGCAACACGCAGCCCTGGCCCATGAACTGATGGAATCCAGCACCCATACCGGCAAGATCATTCTGACGGTGGGGCCTTCCTGATCCTTGCATGGACATGGCATTCTGGCTGGCTCTGGGACAGATCATCCTCATCAATCTGATCCTGAGTGGGGATAATGCGGCGGTCATCGCACTGGCAGCCTGCCGTCTCGAGCCGGCCCAACGAAGCATTGCCCTGTGGTGGGGTAGTCTGGGTGCGGTGGGACTGCGCATCGGTTTGACATTTTTGGCGGCTGCCCTGCTCGCCTGGCCGGGGATTCAACTGCTGGGCGGTGCAGTGCTGCTCTGGGTGGCCTACGGATTGGGCGCGCCCGAAGAAGCGCCTTCGGACTCGGGAGAGTTTCCTGTGGAAGGACGCTGGCGAGCCATCCGCACCATTCTGGTGGCCGATGTGTTCATGAGTCTGGACAATGTGCTTTCCTTGGCGGGCGTGGCACGCGGCGATCATCTTCTGCTCATTCTGGGCCTGCTGACCAGTTTACCTTTGGTGGTGGTGGGCAGTTCCCTGTTGCTGCGTATCTTCGAACGATTTCCCTGGCTGGTGGTGTTGGGTGCCGCCCTGCTCGCCCAGGTAGGGGGGGCGATGCTGGCCAGCGACAGCCTCTGGCAAAGGACGCCCTGGGGAGGCTGGCCCCATGCTCCTCTGGTTTTCTCCCTGGTCTGCGCGTTTCTGGTGGGGGCACTGCGCCTGCGTTCCTGAAGAGCGCACGGATTTGTTAGAATACCCCTTTTGATGATTTTTTCATCAAGTTCTGGAGTATAGGGATGTCCTTCGATTCTTCCGCGATGCCTTGGGTGCGGATGCCAACGGTTCATGGCGAATTCAGCGCCCGGGTGTTTTCCGTGCAGGGCGAGGAACATCTGGTGCTCCAACGGGGGGATGTGGCCAACACGCCCGGCGTACTGGTGCGGATTCACTCCGAATGTCTGACCGGAGATGCCCTGTTCTCCCGTCGCTGTGACTGTGGTCCCCAGTTGGCGCGTTCTCTGGAACTGCTGGGGCAGGCTCGAGCCGGGGTGCTCGTGTATGTGCGTGGACAGGAAGGGCGCGGGATCGGGTTGCGGGCCAAGTTGGCGGCCTATGCCTTGCAGGATCAGGGATTGGATACAGTGGATGCCAATCTGCACCTGGGGCTTCCCGTGGATGCCCGCAGTTACGACGGCGTGGTGGAGATATTGACGACATTGGGCGTGCGTCAACTGCGTTTGTTGACCAATAATCCGGACAAGATTCGCCAGTTGGAACAGCCCCCGCTGGAAATCGTGGAACGGGTCGCCTTACAGGTGGCCGTGGACGAAGAACATCGCGCCTACCTGGAAACCAAGCGTCAGCGTCTGGGACATTGGCTCGATCTATAGAATCAGAGTGGCAGGAGCAGGCACACGGCCTGTGCCGCGATGCCTTCGCCCCGCCCGGTAAAGCCCAGTTTCTCCGTGGTGGTGGCTTTCAGGTTGAGTTGCGGACGCGGCGTTTCGAGGTCGCTGGCCAGGTGGTCCAGCATCTGCGCCAGATAGGGCGCGACCTTGGGCACCTGCAGGATCAGAGTGGCATCCAGATTGCCCAGGCGGTAACCACCTTCCTTGACGCGCCAGTAAACGTGACGGAGCAGGACGCGACTGTCGGCATTTTTCCAGCGGGGGTCACTGTCCGGAAAATGATGACCGATATCGCCCAGTCCTGCGGCACCCAGCAAGGCATCACAAATGGCATGCAGCAGGACGTCCGCATCGGAGTGCCCGTCCAGACCCCGCCCGAAGGGGATGGTCACACCGCCCAGGATGAGCGGGCGTCCGGGCACCAGGGCGTGTACGTCAAATCCCTGACCGATGCGCATGGCGAACCTCCAGGATGGCCTGGGCCAAGCGCAGGTCGGCGGGCCAGGTGACCTTCAGATTGGTGCTCTCTCCCATCACCAGGCGCGGGGCGTATCCCGCAGCCTCCAGCGCGGAAGATTCGTCTGTGGCGGCGGGGTGCGCGCGCAAGGCTTCGAACAGACTCCCCAGACGAAACATCTGGGGAGTCTGGGCTGCCCACAGTCCTGTCCGATCCAGGGTGGCCGCCACGCAGGTATGGTCGTCCTGGCGCTTGAGGGTGTCGTTCAGGGGAATGGCCAACAGTCCACCCAGCGGATCCTCCTGCAGGGTCTGGATCAAATGGTCGAGCGCGGTGCGCGACAGGCAGGGGCGTGCGGCATCATGGACCAGCACCCAGGTATCTGGCGCATGCAGGGTCTGGAGGGTCTGGAGGGCAGCGAGCACGGTCTGGGCCCGGGTGGGGCCGGCGCAGGCCAGGGGTTGAACGCGTTCGGAAGAGAAGGGCCAGTCCAGACCGAGCGCCTCGGGCGGAGCGGAGAGTACGGGATAAATCCTGGAAATGCGCGGGTGTGCATCAAAAATTCGGAGTGTATGATGCAGGAGGGGAATCCCTCCGAGCAGGGAGAATTGCTTGGGGACCGGACCACCAAACCGGCTTCCCGAACCGCCGGCAGGAATGATAACCACGCAGGGAGACATGAGCGATCTTGAATAAAAGACAACACGGAATGGTAACACAAGCCCGGGTGATGACCCTGGGGCAGTGGCTGGGCGCGCACCTGTGGCGTCGTCCGGAACGGCTGTTGCTGTTGATTCTGCTGGTGCTGGGCGGGGGGGTATGGTTGCGCCACAGCGAGCATCCGCCGGATCCTGGCGAACAACTACTGGAAGAAGCGCCGGTGCTCCCTCCCGTGACGGCCCTGGACCTCCTGCCCGAGTTGGTGGTGGCGACCCGTCGGGCGCCTGGCAGTTACTGGACGGAACCTGACGGGCGGACGCTGGGCATCGAGCATGATCTGGCCCTGGGGCTGGGCGCTTTTCTGGGTAAGCCGGTGCATTTTCTGGTACTGGATGATCTGGAGCAGGTCATGCGCGCGTTGCGTACGGGCAAGGCCCATTTTGCGGCCATGCCCGAAGGGGGAAAGGAGAATTCCGCCCAGGGGTTCATGTTCACCCCCCCCTACTATCACAGCCGTTTCCAGATCGTCTTCAACGCGTTGCGCCAATCTGCGCCCCATACGCTGGCAGATCTGGCGACTGATCCGCTGACCCTGGTGCATAACCCGCAAATGGAAACCCAGTTGCAAGGCCTGCGCACCCAGGTCCCCGGGCTGCGCTGGAAATGGGCGCCCCGCGGCGTGCAGGAAGAGGATTTGCTGCGCCAGGTCTATGAGGGACAGGTGGGGTACGCCGTGGGCTCCTCGGAGGAGATCGCTCTGGCCCAGAACGATTACCCCGATCTGGCGGTGGCTTTTGGCATCGGGCAGGAAACGCCCCTGGCATGGGCCTTTCCCCTCGGGCCATCCTTGTTGTACGAGGCAGCCCTGCATTTCATGGAAGGATTCCGCAACAGCGGAGGACTGGCCCAGGTGGTGGAACGTTATTATGGGTCGGTGGGCGCTTTATCCCATGACGATGCCCTGGAATTTTTACAGAAGCGGGTGGTCCGTCTGCCCAATCTGAGCCCGATATTTCGGGCAGCGGAACGTCTGTCGGGGCTGGACTGGCGTCTGCTGGCTGCCTTGTCCTTTCAGGAATCGCGCTGGAACAACCAGGCCGTATCCCCCACCGGGGTGCGGGGACTGATGATGCTGACGGCGGACACGGCCGATCATCTGGGCGTGACGGATCGTCTAGATCCAAACCAAGCGGTACCTGCCGCCGCACTCTATCTGGCGAGGATCCGAAATGAACTTCCGTTGTCGATCGAGGAGCCGGACCGTACCTGGATTGCGTTGGCAGCCTACAACGTGGGATTGGCCCATGTGGAGGATGCACGCCAACTGGCACGGCAACGGGGTCTGAATGACCGGACCTGGAATGCGTTGCGCCAGACCCTGCCGCTACTGGCGGAACCCCGGTATTACGAGCAGGTACGCCATGGGTTCGCACGGGGCGGAGAGCCCGTGCGTCTGGTGGAAAACGTACGGGGCTACTACGATGTCCTTGCACATTTCGAGTCGGATTCGCGCATCTTTCCGGTGGAAAGTCATGGGCCGATCAGATCTTCTCCGCCCATATAGGGACGCAGGACCGTCGGTATGCGCACGGCCCCACTGGCGGTCTGGTAGTTTTCCAGAATGGCGACCAGGGCGCGTCCCACTGCAACGCCCGAACCATTGAGGGTATGAACCAGTTCCGTGCGCCCCGCCTCATTCCGGAAACGGGCCTGCATGCGGCGCGCCTGGTAAGCCTCGCAGTTGCTGCAGGAAGAGATTTCACGATAGGTCTGTTGTGCAGGGACCCAGACTTCGAGGTCATAAGTCTTGCTGGAGCCGGCGCCCATGTCGCCGGTGCACAGTACGATGACGCGGTAGGGCAGTTCGAGCAATTGAAGGATTCGTTCGGCATGGCCCGTCAGTTCTTCGAGCGCTTCATAGGAACGGTCGGGATGAACGATCTGGACCAGTTCCACCTTGTCGAATTGATGTTGGCGGATCAACCCCCGAACATCCTTGCCATAGGCCCCGGCTTCAGAACGAAAACAGGGCGTATGGGCGGTCAGGCGCAGGGGCAGGTCGGTTTCCCTGAGAATCTCGTCGCGGACCAGATTGGTGAGTGGGACTTCGGCCGTGGGGATCAGATAGTGGGATTCCTGTTCGCCGCGCGGGACCTTGAAAAGGTCGGCTTCGAAACGGGGCAACTGACCAGTGCCACGCAGGGTTTCGGCATTCACCAGGTAGGGGACATAGGCTTCCGTATAACCATGCTCTCGGGTATGGGTGTCGAGCATGAACTGGGCCAGGGCCCGGTGCAGGCGTGCCAAACCGCCCTTGAGGACCGAGAAACGGGCCCCGGATAATTTGCTGGCCGCCTTGAAATCCAGTAACCCCAGGGTTTCACCGATATCCACATGGTCGCGCACCGGAAAATCGAAGACGGGTGGGGTGCCCACCCGGCGCAGTTCCACATTGTCCTGTTCGTCACGGCCTACGGGAACGGATTCGTGGGGAAGGTTGGGCAACATCAGGAGCAGGGCTTCCAGGCGCTGCTGCAGGTCGGCCAAACGGGCTTCCAGTTCGCTCAACTGGCGGTTGACGCCAGTCGCCCGATCCAGATGAGCCGTGGCATCCTCTCCGCGTGCCTTGCATTGACCGATGAGTTTGGCCAGTTGGTTGCGTTCGGATTGAAGGTTCTGGGTACGTACCTGCACCTCTTTCCGTTCGACCTCCAGCGCCTGAAACCGGGTGGGGTCGAAGGGATAACCGCGCGTCTCCAGTCGTTTGGCGACTCGTTCCAGATCGTTACGCAACCATTGAATGTCCAGCATGAAAGTCTCCTGTGACTCAGTTGAGGGCTTGGCGTCTTTCCCGCAAGGCCTGGGCCAGGGTGCCGCTGTCGATGTATTCCAGTTCGCCGCCCACCGGCACGCCGCGGGCCAGACGGGACAGACGCAGGCCGAACGGGCGCAGCAGGGTGGCGATGGCATGGGCTGTGGCTTCCCCCTCTGCCGTCAGATTGGTCGCCAGGATCACTTCTTCCAGGGCGGAACCCTGAATGCGCGTCACCAGGCGGGGCAAGTGGATATCTTGCGATCCGATTCCGTCCAGCGGGGAGAGGTGTCCCATGAGAACGAAATAATGGCCCTGATAAGCCAGGGTTTGTTCCATCATCAGGAGATCGGTGGGCGTTTCCACCACGCACAGCAGGCGCGGATCGCGGGACTCGTCCTGACACAGTTCGCAGGTCGGGGTGGTCGAGTAATTGTTGCAGTGGCTGCATTGCGTGACCCGATCCAGGGTATGCACCAGGGCGGCGAGCAACTGCTCGGCACCGCTGCGCTGGCGTTGGAGCAATTGATAAGCCATGCGCTGTGCTGTCCTGGGGCCGACGCCGGGCAATACGCGCAGGGCGTCGATGAGCCGGGACAGGGGGTGAGCGCGTGACATGGACGATCAGAAGGGTAATTTCATGCCCGGCGGCAGGCCCATGCCCCCGGTCAGTCCGGACATATGTTGCTGGGAGACTTCGTCGATTTTTCGTTGCAGATCCTTGAGGGCCACCAGCAGCAGGTCTTCCAGCATTTCGCGGTCACCCATCAGAGTTTCCTGGATGCTGACCTGACGGACTTCATGGGTACAGGTGCTGCGAATTTTGAGGGCGCCCGCACCGGCACTGCCTTCCACCTCGATTTGGGCCAAAGTGTCCTGGGCACGGCGCAGATTGTCCTGCACCTTCTGCGCCTGTTTCATCAGGCCGGCAAGTCCACCTTTCATCACGATTTTTCTCCTTGGGGAAGGGGTTTGACGCTGGATTCTACCAGTGTCCCCCCCAGTGCGTCACGAACCGCCTGGGCGAAGGGGTCCTGGGTCAGGGTCTGAAGGGCTTGCTGGTGGGCCTGGGCCTGGGTTCGGGCTTCCTGCTGCGCGACGCTGGTACCTTCTTCTTCCTCGCCCAATTCGATGGAAAGGCGCAGGTCGCAGTCCAGAAAACTTTCCAGACCGGTACGCAAATGTTCCTGGTAAGGCAGCAGATGGGAAAATTTACGCGCCAGACGCAGACGGATCTGGTGCTGGGTCATGCCCAACCATTCCACATGGCGGGCCAGTTCATGGGCCATGCCCATCAATTGCAGGCGTTCCACCAGGCCGGCCCAGTCATCGATGGCTGGGGGGAGGCGTGCGCGTTGCGGGATCGATGCAGCGGGCGCAGGTGCCGGATCAGGCAGAGCAAGGGCAGATCCGGGCGGCGGCGCAGGGAGCGGCCCGGGCGGTCCGGGTTGAAAGGCCAGGAGACGCAGCAATGCCATGCGAAATCCGGCCCGTTCATCGGGCGCAAAGGGCAGGTCGCGGCGTGCCTGTACGGCAATCTGATACAGCAATTGCAAGGCAGAGGCAGGCCAGCGTTCCTTCCAGACACCCAACTCCCGGGCGCTGTCCTGCAGGGCCGGGGCGTTGGGAACGGCCTGCAGGAGCGCCAGATCATGGAACAGGACGGCCAGTTCCTGCAAGGCATGGTCGAAGGACAGACTGTGTTCGGCCAGGGTGTCGGCACAGGCGATCAGCGTTTCACCGTCCCCCTCGGCCAACGCGCGCACCAGGTCGAGCAGGGCGCTGCGCTCGAGGGTGCCGAGCATGGCCCGGACTGGTTCCTTGCGCACTTCTCCGCCGCCGAAGGCGAGGGCCTGATCGAGCAGGCTCAGGGCGTCGCGCAGGCTGCCCTGGGCCGCTTGCGCCAACAGGGGCAAGGCCGAAGCCTCGAAGGACAGTTGCTCCTGTTCGAGCACATGACGCAGGCGGTCTGCAATCTGGGTGGACGGCAAGGGGTGCAGAGAAAATTGCAGACAGCGGGAGAGAACCGTGACGGGGACTTTCTGGGGGTCGGTGGTAGCCAGGATGAACTTGACATGGGGGGGCGGTTCTTCCAGGGTTTTGAGCATGGCGTTGAAGGCCGAACGGGACAGCATGTGGACCTCATCGATGAGGTACACCTTGAATCGGCCCGCCACGGGCAGGTATTGGGTGTTTTCGAGTAACTCGCGCATTTCCTCGACGCGGGTGTTGGTGGCGGCATCCACTTCCAGCAGGTCGGGAAAACGTCCCTGCTCGATGCCGATGCATGCCGGGCAGTGCCCGCAGGGAACGTCGGTGGGCCCCTGTTCACAATTGAGGCCCCGTGCCATGAGGCGTGCCAGGGTGGTCTTGCCGACGCCCCGGGTTCCCGTGAGCAGGTATGCCTGATGCAGGCGCCCACTCCTGAGGGCATGCCGCAGGGCCTGTACGATCGTCTCCTGTCCCACCATGTCGTCGAAGGTGCGCGGACGCCATTTGCGCGCCAGAACCTGGGAGGGAGCGGGGGTGTCCACCTCAGAACCAGTGAGACACGCGCAGTTGCAGAAAATTGATGCCCGGGTTCGGATTCTGTATGCCGGCATTGGACAGGTGTTGAAGGCGCATCATGACATCCCAGTCGTGTTGGGGCCCCAGGGTGACTCCGGCGCCGATGTGATCGCCGAACTGAAAGTAGGTGGTCATGTCATGTCCCGCATAGATGTCGTGTTGGCTGAGGTAATGTACGCCGATTCCAGCCTCCAGGAAGGGAATGCAATTGCCCGAGGGAGTGGTGGGCGCATAGCGAAGCACGGGCGTGATGCCGTAGTCGTTGATTTCATGATTGCCGCCCGAGGCGGCATGGGGCGTCCAGCGGCCCACGCTGGCGTCCCAGTAGCCGCTCAGCGCCCAGGGTTGGTCGCTGAACCAGCGGGTGCCCCAGGAGCGGGAAAAGGAAATCCGCTCCATCTCCGTATGGTAACCGTAGCCCGCCTCCAGCGAGACGGCGTCCCGAATGGGCACGGCGGAGACCGGGTCTCCCCAGGCAGAGGGGAATGTTTGGGCGGGGGGGGCCTGGGCTGCCAGCGCAGAAAAAGACAGGAACACCGTGAAGCCTGTCGTGATCAACGAAGACAGGCAGCGCGAAAAGAAACGCGTCATCGGAAAACTCGTCGATAAAATAAGGTAAGAAGATGGGTGAGGTGGCGAGCCCGACCCCCGGCACTTGCAGGATGCGGCTGTGGCTGCTTCCTTCCGGACCTGACCCGATTCACCGCTCTGTAATGCGGGGAGACCCGCCAGGGGTCTATGATCCTCCAGAATGCGGAAAAATTCAAGGGGGGTGGGAGGGGTTTTTCATTTTGGCGGGTTCAGTAGGGAAAGATCGCATCGGGTTTGATCTTCAGAATCTCGCGTTTGAAGTCCTGCTGGATGCGTGCCAGGGCCGCCGCATCCTCCGCCTCGAAACGCAGGACGATCACCGGGGTGGTATTGCTGGAACGCGCCAGGCCAAAGCCGTCGGGGTACTCGATGCGAAGTCCGTCCAGGGTGATGCGTTCCTGTGCGTCAGGAAAGTCTCCGTTTTCCTGAAGGGTTGCGATGATGCGAAAATTTTCGCCTTCCTGCAAGCGAATCTGCAGTTCCGGCGTGGTGACGGCATCCGGCAGGGCATCGAGGACCGCGCCCGGGTCGCTGAATCGGCTCAGGATTTCGAGCAGGCGGGCGCCCGCATATATCCCGTCGTCGAATCCGAACCAGCGTTCCTTGAAGAAGGTATGGCCGCTCATCTCGCCTGCCAGCAACGCGCCGGTTTCCTTCATCTTGGCTTTGATCAGGGAATGGCCGGTCTTCCAGAGAAGAGGTTTTCCGCCGTGGGAACGGACCCAGGAAAACAGGTTGCGCGTGCATTTCACGTCGAAGATGATTTCGGCCCCCGGATTGCGGGACAGGACGTCTTCGGCAAAGAGCATCAACTGGCGGTCGGGGTAAATGATATGGCCTTCGCGCGTGACGACTCCCAGACGGTCTCCATCGCCGTCAAAGGCCAATCCCAACTCGCCCCGCCCCTGGCTCAGGGCCAGGATGAGATCCTGCAGGTTCTCGGGTTGGGAGGGGTCTGGGTGGTGGTTGGGAAAATGGCCGTCGACGTCACAGAACAGTTCCACCACGGTACAGCCCAGACGCCGGTAGAGTTCGGGACCGAAACGTCCGGGGATCCCGTTCCCGCTGTCCACCACGATTTTCATGGGACGGGTCAGTCGCACCGTATTCGTGATCTGTTTCAGGTAGTCTTCACTGATATCGAGGGACTCCAGTGAGCCTGATCCGGACACCAGACGCCGCTGGCACAGCCGCTCATGGAGGGACAGGATCGCGGGGCCGGATAGGGTTTCCCCGCCCAGCATCATCTTGAGCCCGTTGTATTCGGGGGGGTTATGGGAGCCGGTGACCATGACACCGGAGCCATGGGTGCGCGTATGAGCCGCGTAGTACAACATGGGGGTGGCGACCATGCCCACATCCACGACCCTCAAGCCTGCGCTTTGCAGACCTTTGGCCAGCGCATCGCTCAGGGTTGGTCCGGAGAGGCGTCCGTCGCGCCCGATGGCCATACTGGTCAAACCCCGTTCCCGAGCTTCGGAGCCGATGGCCTGGCCGATGGCGGTGATGCCTGCGACGGTCAGGGTTTGATCGACGATGCCACGGATGTCATAGGCCTTGAATATCTCTTTGGGAGGGCGCATGGCGGGTCCTTTCAGAAGGGAAAGGCTCATTCTGAAGGAATGTGACACGTCTGTGAAGAGGAGAGAGAAAGTTTCAAATAATTCAGCAGACGGACGGGCATCCAATCGGCTCTGGGCGGCAGAAGCCCGGAGATGAATCCCACATGCCCCCCCCGTGCCTGGAAATCCAGTGTGATGTCCGGCGGCAAGGCATGGCGGGAGGGTAGCCCGTGGGGGGGCATGAAGGGGTCGTCCTGCGCCTGCAGAAGCAGCGTGGGACAGCGGATATGCGGCAGGAGGGGCAGACAACTGCTGCGTTCCCAATATTCGCCGGCATCGCGAAAGCCATGCAGGGGGGCCATGCAATGGTCGTCGAACTGACGCAGGGTACGCGCGGCCAGGGTCGCTTCGAGATCGAACAGCCCGGGGAACTGCGCATGTTTGGCCCGGGCCTTGGCCTTCAGGGTGGTCAGGAAATGACGGCCGTAGAACCGGTTCAAGCCCTGGGTCAAATGGTCTCCCACGGCGGTCAGATCGAAGGGGGTAGCCACGGCCGCGCAGCGGTCGATCCATTGGAGGGCCTCGTCGCCCTGTTCCCCCAGCCATTTGAGGAGCATGTTGCCCCCCAGGGAAAATCCTGCCGCATAACGCAGCGTCTGCGGGTATTCGGCGCGAACGCGCTGGAGGATCCAGTGGATTTCCGGGCTGTCTCCGGCATGGTAGAGGCGGGGGCGGGTATTGAGGAGCGGGCCGCAGGCGCGGAAATGAGGCGCCACCACGCTCCACCCGAGGGCCTGTGCGGCATTGGCCAGGGCGCGGATATAGGGCGATTCCGCACTGCCTTCCAGGCCGTGAAAGAGGGTCAGGACGGGCTGATCCGGCGCGCCGGTCAGACGTTCGATCTGGAGGAAGTCCTCATCCGGGCTGGACCAGATTTCCTGGCGCCAGACAGGGCGGGGAACCGAGACCCAACGGGCCCCGCAGATGGTCTGGACATGGGGATTGCGCAGCCAGAAGGAAGGCGAAAAAGGGGGATGGGCGGGCGGGGCAGGAAGCCGTAACATGACGGGGCGCGCGTAATGAAAACCTCCGGAGTATACGCGGTGAGAACCGGCAAGCGGAAGGGAATTGGGGTAAAGTGCGCGGATGTCGCGTCCTACTTCTATTCATATCAACCTGGAACGTCTGTGCGAAAACTTTCGCTGCGCGCGACGCCTTCATGGGGGATCCCTGCTCGCCGTTGTCAAGGCCAACGCCTACGGTCATGGCGCGGTGGCCTGTGCCCGGGCGCTGGCACCCCAGGCCGAAGGTTTTGCGGTGGCGATCCTGGAAGAGGGGGTGGAACTGCGTGCAGCGGGCATCACGCAGCCCATCGTCCTGCTGGAGGGGATTTTTTCTGCCGCAGATCTGGGACAGGTCCGGGATCAAGCTCTGACGGCAGTCCTGCATCAGCCCTGGCAGGTGCAACTCCTGTCGGAGCTGGAAGTTCCTCCTGCGGGAGGGTTCTGGCTCAAGTTCGACAGCGGGATGCACCGTCTGGGCATGAACGAACCTGAACTGCGTTGGGCGGTGGACCGGTTGCGGCGCAGATTTCCCGGTGTGACGGTCACGGTCATGACCCATTTTGCCCATGCCGATGGGGTGAGTCCAGGAGTTCTGGATCCGGCCCTGACTCTTTTTCGTCAGGCGATACACGGTCTGTCGGTCCGGACCAGTCTGGCCAATTCCGGGGCCATTCTGGGGTATCCGGAAGCCCGAAGCGATTGGGGACGCCCCGGCCTGATGCTCTATGGCCTCGATCCCGCCTCTCCCGGGCAGCCGGTGCGTGCCGGACTTCGTCCCGTCATGTCCCTGCGTTCCCGGATCATGGCCGAGCGTTGGATCGAAAAGGGGGAGAGCGTGGGCTATGGCGGGCTGTTTCAGGCGCGTCGTCCGGCACGCATCGGGGTCATTCCCTGTGGTTATGCCGATGGTTATCCCCGCACGGCCCCCCAGGGGACCTGGGTGGGGGCAGGAGAGGATCTGGTTCCCCTGGCAGGACGGGTGTCCATGGACATGCTCACCGTGGACCTGACCGATGCCCCTCGGGTGACGGTGGGAACGGAGGTGGAACTGTGGGGAGATCAGGTTCCGGTCAGTACCCTGGCCCACTGTTGCGGCACGCTGGCTTATGAACTGGTGTGCAGGGTGCAACGTGCGGCGCGCCATACGGACGACTAAACCCGGAACAGGGAGACTCCGGGTCGTTTCTCCGCAGAATCGGTGAATCGTGCTGCCCTATGATGGGGGCATGTCAAACGAACCTTCCTATCTGGAATCCCTGCTGGATGACGCCTTGGGCGACCTCTCCCGGTTGCTGGACGAGGTGGATGTCCGCGAGGTGATGGTCAATGCCCCGGACGATGTCTGGGTGGAACGGGCCGGGCAACTGGAGCCTGCCCACCTGCGCTTCAGTGCGGCGGCCACGCGTACCGTGATCCAGGTGTTGGCGGCCCTGTCTGCCCGTACGGCGGGTTTTGAACAGACGCGTCCCCTGCTCGACATGGGCTTTCGCGATTGGCGTATCTCTGCCGTCTTTCCTCCCGTGGCAGTCCAGGGTCCGGCCCTCTGTCTGCGCAAGCATGGAGGAAAAGTTTTTCCTCTTCGCCAGTTTACGGAAGGCTCTCCGACAGGCAGCACGACGACTTCCCCGACACCGGCCCCCCCTCGTCGACTCGATGTCCAGGAGCAACTGCTGCACTGGGTTCGGGAGAGAAAAAATCTGCTGGTCAGTGGTGGTACCGGGACCGGAAAAACTGCCTTGCTCAATGCCCTGATTGCCCGGATTCCGGAAACCCAACGCCTGGTGGTGATCGAAGATACACGGGAACTGCGGGTGGAACACCCCAACCGGGTGATTTTCGAAGCCCATCCCGCCGCTGGCGTCACCCTGCGCGATCTGGTGCGTCAAGCCCTGCGTTTTCGTCCGGACCGGATCATCATCGGCGAAGTGCGGGGCGCGGAGGCCTTTGATCTGTTACAGGCGATGAATACGGGGCATGAGGGGTGCCTGGGCACGCTCCACGCCAACAGTGCCGAGGAAGCCCTGCATCGTCTCGTCCAACTGGTATTGCAGGCGGGCATGGGCTGGACGGAAGAGGCGATTGCACGACAGGTAGGACGCACCATCGGGGGCATCATCCAGTTGGGGCGGGTGGAAGGACGGCGGCGGATCGATCACATTCAACGAGTGGAGGGGTATGAACATGGGCGATATCAGGGTTATCCGTGACAGGGCAAGGAATCGGCGGGTCAGGGGGTATGTTCAGGGGGTGCTCTGCGGGCTTCTGTGCGCGGCTCCCCCGATCATGGCGATGTATACCCCCATGCCCTGGGAGGGCCCCATCTGTATGGTGGCCAGCAGTTTGAAAGGGCAGGTGGCGGTAGTGTTGTCCGTCGTGGCCACCATCATGATCGGGATCATGTTCATGTATGCGGAAACGGGCGGCGTGGTGGCACGCATCGCCAGTTGGTTGCTGGGCATGTCCTGCGCGCTTTCCGTGGTCAGCATCATCACGGCCCTGTTTCCCGGGGTGGTGATGCCCGGGTGTCTGTGATGCGTGCCACCTGCCGTCGGTCTTCCTGCTATCGGTGTCTGTGGGAACCGCTGCTGATCGGCGGGGTGGAAAAACCGTTTGCCATCGTCAACGCCACCCTGGCCATTGCTCTGGTGGGAGATCTGCATTTTTATGGCTGGTTGCTCGTGGCGGTGCTTTTTCATGGCGTGATGCGACACCTGACGGCCAGCGACCCCTTTTTGCGCCAGATCTATGCCCGCTACAACTGGCAGGCTGACCGGTATGTTCCCTGGCCTCCCGTGTCCTGCTTGCGGGGAAGGCGTCCTGCGGGGTGGGGCAGGAGTCTGGCATGTTGAGCGTGGGGCCGCCCACGGGAAAAAACCGGGAGCGGGGTTTGGCCGAAATCCTGCCCTGGCTGGTACAACTTTCCCCTGGGGTGGTATTGAACAAGGATGGTGGGTTGCTGGCCTGTTTTTCCCTGCGTGGTCTGTATGCGGAAAACCATGATCCCCACACCCTCGATCAGGCCGTGGAGGACCTGGAGCAGGCGCTCCACGGGCTGGAAGGCCGCTGTACCCTCTGGTGCACGGTTTTGCGCCGTCCGGTGGTGCCGTATCAGCCCGGCATCTTTACTCAGGAAGCCAGTCAGGAGATCGACCGGATTTACGGGGAGGGACTGGCACGCCACCTGCATCTGGCGAATCGTCACTATCTGTCCGTGTTGTGGGCTGCGCCGCCAACGGGGGCATCGCTCCTGCAACGGGTGTACCTCTGGATCCGAAGCCTGGGTTATGGTCAGGTACGGGTCAGGGAATGGGAACGGTTGCAACAGCGCCAGAACCAGTTCGAGGAAATCCTCATCCAGTTCACGCACGCGGTTCCGGCGCTGGGCGCACAGCGTCTGGAAGGCGCTGCCCTGCTACAGTTCCTGCAGGAAACCTGCAGTCCTTCCGCGCCTGGCGGCTTGCCTCTGGCGCTCCCGCAGGGCGCTTATCTGGATGGTGCGTTGGGGGAGGACGAGGTGGTGGTGGGCGCCGACCATCTGCGTTGCACCAGCATCCACGGCGTGCGGTACGGTGCCGCCCTGACCCTCAAGGCCTGGCCCGACCATACGTTTCCCGGTATGTTGGACAGTCTTCTCGAAGTGCCGGTCAGTTTGACCTTGTCCCAGGTTTTTCGGTTGGTGGACCAGGCCCAGGCCCAGCGTTACATCAAGAATGTCCAGCGGTTCCACCTCAATCTCCAGAAATCGCTCTTCAGTTACGTGCGTGAGGCCGTTTCCGGCGAAGAGAGCGTGGTGCGCGATACCGGTCGGGCAGTCTCGGCCGCAGAAGCGCGTCAGGCACTGACGGACATGACGGCCCAACGTCGTCTCTATGGTTATGTCAATGTCACCATTTTGGTCTGGAGTCCCACCCCCGAGACGCTGGACGAGGCCGTCACCCAGGTGGCCCAGGTCATTCGCGGGGAGGGGTTTCTGGTCCTGCGCGAACGGCTCCATCTCAATTCGGCCTGGTCCGGAACCTTGCCCGGACAGTGGGGCGAACTGGTGCGCTGGCATTTCATCAGTAGCAGCAACTGGGCGGATTTGTTTGCCTTGCGTACGGTACCGGACGGACGACGGGAGAACGCCTACCTGACTCGGCAACGGGGGATCTTTTCCCCTGCCTTGACGGTATTCCGTACGCGCTTCGGCAGTCCCTATGCGTTCAACCTGCACCAGCAGGATCTGGCCCACACATTCGTCGTGGGACCCTCGCGGGCAGGCAAGTCGGTCTGGGTCAACTTTGTGATCAGCCAGTTTCAAAGGTATGCGCCGGTGCATGCGATCATCTTCGACAAGGATCGTTCCTGCCGCATTCCTGCCCTGTTGCAGGGAGGGCGCTGTTTCGAGGTGGCCCGGCAGGGGATGAGACTGAACCCCTTGAAAGGGATTCGGGATCCGGCAGAGCGTCTCTGGTTGCTGGGCTGGCTGGAGGGGTTGCTGGGTGCGCGCGGACATTCCCTGAGTTCGTCAGAACAACGGGTGCTGCGCCAGGCACTGGAAGACCTCAGCCTCCGGGCTCCGGAACTGCATCGCCTGCGCAGTCTCACCGGGCTTCTTCCCCACCCTCTGGTGGAGGAACTGGAACCCTGGCTGGCGGGCGGACAATGGGGAGGGTATTTCGATCATGAAGAGGACGACCTGCAGTGGGCTTCCCTGACCTGTTTCGAGATGGGGGAAGTGTTGCGCCACCCGGTATTGGCGCGCTCCTTTCTGGAATACGCCTTTCGTCGCATCGATCAACGCCTGGCCCAACACGCGGGGATTCCCACGCTGATCTACATCGAGGAAGCCTGGTTCATGCTGGCAGACCCATTTTTTGCCGGGCGCATTCGCGATTGGCTGAAAACCCTGCCCAAAAAGATGGGCTTCGTCATCCTGGCCACCCAGTCCCTCGATGACCTGTCCGGATCGCAGATCTTTGCGACCATTGCCGACAATGTGCCGACGCGCATCTTCCTGCCCAATCCCCAGGCCCAGGTGCACCGGGAATTGTATCGGCACCAGTTCGGTTTGCTCGAGAGCCAGATCGATCTGTTGGCGCGGGCGCGTCCCAAGCGACATTACCTGCTTCATACCCCCGGGGAATGCGTTCTGCTCGAGGCTGCCTTCGATGCGGACCTGTTGGCATGGCTGCGTTCCGATGTCCAGGCCCAGCGCCTGTTCGATCGGCATGTGCGCATCGGAGCGCGGGGGGTGGAAGGGCGGGAAGCGTATTTTCAGGCATTGGCACAGGAAGAGGGAGTGGGGAATCCATGAAGGGATGGATCGGGGGCATGCTGGGGATACTCTGGACGGGAACCCTCCAGGCCATGGGGATGGTGGTCTACGACCCCATCAACCATATCGAGACGGCGCTGACCGCCGCCAACGCCGTTCAGCAAACGGCCCAGCAGGTCCAGGCGTACCTGATCCAACTGCAGCAATTCGCGGCGCAGATGCAGAACCTGCAAACCTTGCCGCAGGCCGTGCTGGCTCAGGTCCTGTTGCCCTATACCCGGCAGATGGCGACGGCTCAGTCCCTGGCCCAGACTCTGGCTTTCACGGGACAACAGATCACTTCCCTGCAACAGACCCTGCTCGATCAGTCCCGCCAGATGAGCGCGCTTCAGTTGACGCCCCAGGACTATCTGGCGCGCGAAATCCAGTGGTCCCAGACTCAGGGGACCGGACTGGGGGTGACCCTGCAGGGCGAAGTGGGGGTCCTGCAGGGGCTCTCCGGTTCCTATGCACAACTGCAGCAACTACAGGGGCAGATCGGGACGACGGGAGGGATGCAACAGAGTTTTCAGACGGTGAATCAGCATCTCAATCTGCTGGCGGGACAGAATGCCCAATTGATGGGCTTGATCGCCAGTGCCCAGGCCAACGCTTCGGCTCAGCAGCAACAGGATGCCTTGGTCAATGGGACGGCGGCACGGACGGTGCAACGGCGCCTGCAGAATGACCACCTCAAGATCCAGCAATGGCACGATCAGTTGCAACAGAATGAAAATGGCCTGGGATGGGGAATCCTGACGGCGCCCGGACCCTGACGCGCCATGTTGTCTCTCGACCCGTCCCTCATCGACCAGATGGCCCTGGCCCTTCTGGAGGGCGGTCGTCAGTTGCACGTTCGGATGGGTGGCGTGGCGGACAGTCTGTATGGTTCCTTGCTGGTCCTGACCTTCTCCTGGTCAACGGTCAACCTGTTGATCGAGTCGAGTGTGGGCGAGAGTTTGGGCGCGGTGTTGACTCACTTGATCCGCTTCATTTTTCTGGCGGGATTCACGCGCTGGTTTCTGGATTCCTATGATTTTGTCTTTTATGATGGTCTGTATCAGGGGTGCGTGACACTCACCAGTGCCATCGCCGGACCGCAGGGGCAAAGTCAGGGGTTTACCACGGCCTGGAGTGTGTTCGCCGATCTCATCGGGACGATCTGGGATGGGATGGTGTCCAGCCCCGGACGCTATCTGGCGGGCGCCACCCCGTTGTCGAGCGCTTTCTGGACGGCTCTGGGCGGCTGGATGATCACCATGGCCTTTCTTTTCGTGGCCCTCTGCGTGTTTACCGTGGCCCTGACTCTGGTGGCAGTGATTCATATCATGGGAAACGCCCTGGCCGGTCTGGCCCTGGCCCTCGGCCCATTTTTCATTCCCTGGCTGTTGTGGGACAGCACCCGTGAATTATGTCTGGGGTGGATCCGTTTTCTCTTCATCGCCTGTTTTTATCAGGTGGTGGCGGTCACGGTCCTGGTCATGGCCAAGCCGGTGTTCGTCCTGATCCAGCAGTGGATGGTGGCCCAATCCGGAGTCTGGACGCATGCGTCCCCGGCGGACAGTATGGCCCTGGCGTTGCTTCTGGTCATCACCGCCAGCATCCTGGCCCATCTCATGAGTCACGTTCCCCAGATCGCGGCAGCCTTGATCGGACACGGGCGGGTGGACACCGGGTTCGCCGGGCAGACCCAGCGTTTCGTGCAGACCCGGATGGATCGAACCAATGACTGGCTGGCCCGGCAGATCAAAAGTTATGGCAAGGCCGAGGTGGAGAAGACCAAATCTTCATGAAACTGCGGCCTTATCTGCTGACGGACCGGGAATGGGAATACCTGTGGGCAGGTCTGCTCGAGCGGGCGGACAGCCCGGTGGATACCCGCCTGCACTATCCCGTGCCGGAAGGGTTGCGCCAGTGCTTCCGGGGCCACTGCGCCTGGGTCCTGCTCACGGAAGCCTACGACCATCCCCTGCGCACGGCGTTCGGGTTGGCGCTGGCCCTGGGAGAAGGCGTGCGCTGGGGCGGAGAACTGTTGGGGCGCTGGTTTTAGGTCGGGTCGGGGAAGGCGGCCAGAACGTGTTCCGGACCCAGGAGGTTGAGACAATTCAGGTGCCCCAGAGGGCAGGTACGCTGGAAACAGGGACTACAGGGCAACCCCAGACGCAAGACCCGGGCCTGCGCGCTGAGGGGCGGGGTGAACCGGGGACTCGAAGAGCCGAACAGGGCGACCAGGGGACGCTCCAGAGCGGCGGCGACGTGCATCAGGCCGGAGTCGTTGGTCACCACCCGTCGGGCCAGGGCCATCAGGTCCACGGCCTCCTCCAGGGTGGTGATGCCGCAGAGATTGTGCAGGGGGGCGGGGACCAGACTGGCAATCTCCGCACCCACCGGATAATCCTTTGCGGAACCCAGAATCCAGAGTTGCCAGCCCTGTGCCATCCAGTGCCGGGCGACCTGGGCAAAATGGGCGGCGGGCCAACGCTTGGCCGGGCCATATTCGGCACCGGGACAGAGGATGGCAATGGGGCGCGCGCGGGACAATTGCAGCCGTTCCAGGGTTCGGGATTGGCTCTCCGGATCGATGACCAGACGCGGAGAGGGCAGGGGTTCGGGGCATCGGCCCTGCGGATCGGCCAGGGACAAAAAACGCTGCGCCATGAGTGGGAGGCGTTCGGTGTCGAGGCGGCGCGTATCGTTCAGCAACCAATGGCGTTGCTCTCCGATGAATCCGGTGCGTCGGGGAATCTTTGCAACCCAGGGGACCAGCGCCGATTTCAGGGAATTGGGCAGGATGATGGCTTGATCGAAGCCCATGGAGCGCAGTCTGCGCCCCAGTCGCCAGCGCCCCGGCAGGTCCAGGCGGCCATGGGGGAAAGGATGGTCGAGGAGGGCATCCACTTCGGGCATGCGCTGTAATACCCCATGGGTCCAGCGCGGTCCCATCACCGTCAGGTGCAACTCCGGAGAAGCCGCGTGCAGCGCAGAGAACAGGGGTTGAGCCAGGACGGCATCCCCCACCCAGGCGGCGCCGATGACCAGGATCCGCTTCAATGGGCGGCAGGGGCCGGACCACTCAATTCATAGACCGTGCCGCAATAGGGACAGGCCATCCGTCCGGTGCGCGCCACATCCAGAAAAACGCGCGGATGGGCGTTCCACAGCGCATCCTTGGGCGGAGGGCAGTGGAAGGGAAGGTCGGCAGCGGTGATCTGTACCGGAGGACGGGCGGGCGAGGTACTCATGTCTCAGTCTCCAAGAAAGGTCAGCCAGTCCCGATGTGCCGGGGCGCGACCCTTGACGCAGTCGAAATAGGCGGACTGTAATTTTTCCGTCAGGGGGCCGCGGGTCCCTTGTCCGATGACCCGGCGATCGATTTCGCGGATCGGGGTGACTTCGGCGGCAGTCCCGGTGAAAAAAACTTCGTCGGCCGTATAGAGTTCATCCCGGGAAATGCGTCGTTCCAGCACGGTGATCCCCATTTCCTGCGCCAGTTGGATGATGCTGTCGCGCGTGATTCCTTCCAGTGCGCTGGACAGGTCGGGAGTGTACAGGACCCCGCGCTTGACCATGAACAGGTTTTCTCCGGAACCTTCGGCCACGAATCCTTCCACGTCCAGAAGCAGGGCTTCGTCGTAGCCATCGGCGGTGGCTTCATTGTTGGCCAGGATGGAATTCATGTAATTGCCGCTGGCCTTGGCTTTGCACAGGGTGATGTTGGGATGGTGGCGGGTGTAGGACGACACCTTGACACGAATGCCTTGTTGCAGGGCTTCTTCGCCCAGGTAGGCCCCCCAGGGCCAGGCGGCGATGGCGACGTGGGTCTGGGCGCCCCGGGGGGATACCCCCATTTTTTCCGAACCCAGATAGACCAGGGGGCGGATATACCCCTCTTTCAGGTGGTTTTGGGCGACGACCTGACATTGGGCGTCCATCAGGGTTTCCAGCGCAAAGGGCACAGGGATTTGCAGGATGTGCGCCGAACGGAGCAAGCGTTCGGTATGTTCGCGCAGACGAAAGAGTGCCGTGCCCTCCGTCGTCTGGTAGGCCCGCACCCCCTCGAACACTGCCATGCCATAGTGCAGGGAATGGGTTAGAACATGGGTGTTGGCGGTACGCCAGGGGATATATCGACCATCTAGCCAGAGGGTACCATCCCGGTCGGACATGGACATGAAAATGACTCCTGCACTGTAAACCTCCCATTCTAGCGGATGTCTTCTTCCGGCTCCAGAGGGACTGCTTTATAATGGCCCCATGATCAGTCATCGGGCTTTACTTTATCATTCCCGCCGCGCCCTGCTCTGGTTGGCGGTGGGAGTGGCTCTGCTGTGCCTGCTCGCCTGGGGGGGGATGCAGTGGGTCGTGCTGCATGACGTGGGGCGTTTTCGACCCCAAGCCATGGACCTGCTGACCAAAGCCACGGGAAATCGGGTGGAAGTGGGGAGACTTTCTGCGGGAGCGTTCCACTGGATGCCCACCCTGGTGCTGGATCGCGTCGTCGTGTTTACGCCGCAAAACCAGCCGGGGATCACCATCAAACGTGTGCAGGCGCGCATCGATGTGCTGGATTTTCTGCGCGGGCAGGTGAATTTCGATCATCTGCAGATCGAGGAACCCCGCCTGACTTTACGCCGCAGTCCGGAGGGACAGATGTTTCTGTCGGGGATTCTTTTGCCTCTGCCCGGACAAGGTCCCAGCTCCTTTCTGGAATGGTTGACACGGCAGGGAGACATTCGTGTCAGCGGCGGTGAATTGGTCTGGCAGGATGAAATTCGCCGGGCCCCCCCTCTGCTCCTGAAAAATATCCGGTTACATCTGAGTAATGGGGGCGGCGTGCATCGCTGGGATGTGGCATTGACGCCGCCGGGCACCCTCTCCAGTCCGCTCCACCTGGCGGGCCGGGTCCGGGGCATGGATCTGGGGCGCTGGTCGGATTGGCAGGGCCGGGTACAACTGGACGCGGCCCGGGTGGACTGGGTCGCCCTCACGCCCTGGGTGGAGGTGTTGAACGGGGTTCAGCAGGCACGGGGGGGGCTGCATGTGGTGGGCGAATTGACCCCCGCGCGCGGTTGGGACCTGCATTCCGATCTGGATCTGCATCCCCTGGTCTGGCATATTCCAGGCGCTGAACAAGCCCTCATGGTCAATCGGTTGCAGGGCGAACTGACGATGCGCTGGCAGGGCGGGGTGCGTGCCTGGGCGCTGCATCAGGTCCGGTTGAGCGGGCCCTCCTTCGTCCATTGGGTGCATCCCCTGGAGGTGAGTTTTCATAAGGAGGGCGAGGGCAATCAGATCGAAGCCTCCTGGCTGGATCTGGCGGTTCTGCACCCCTTCGTCAAAGTCTTGCCGCTCACCCCCGATCAACAAAAAATCTGGCAGGATCTGGCTCCCAGCGGAGAACTGGAGGGTCTGCGGCTTACCTGGAAAGACGGCGGGACCCTCTCCGATTCCCTGGGGTTCCAGGGGACTCTGAAGCATGTGTCGGTTCATGCCTGGCATGGCTTGCCTGCCCTGCAGGCCTTTTCGGGGCAGGTGACCTGTGATGCGCGGGGCGGGCAGGTCAAGGGGGCGGGGTTGGAGGCACAATGGGACCTGCCGGATCTGTTCGTGGCTCCCCTCAAGGTGAATTCCTTACAGGTGGATGCCCAGTGGCAGCGTCAGGGGGACCATCTGGCCCTGACGCTCCAGCAGTTGCAGGTGAGCAACGAAGATTTGACCGGGTCCGTCGAAGGCAGTCTCGAAGTGGGTCCCCAGGGGCCTGGGCAGGTTCGTCTGGGCGGCAGTTTGACCCATGCGCGACCGGATGCGGTATGGCAGTATCTGCCACGAATGATCCCACGTCCGACGCGACTCTGGCTTCATCAGGCGCTGCAGGGAGGGGAAGCCAATCCGGTGCGGTTTTCCGTGGCCGGGGATCTGTCACGCTTCCCCTTCGTGGGGGATCAGGGCGGCACCTTTCGGGTGGACGCCCAACTTCATGACGTCAACTTGAACTTCGACCCGGCCTGGCCTGTCCTCACCCATCTGGAAGGGACGCTTCAGATCCGGGGCGGCGAATTGCTCGTGCTGACCCAGTCCGGGGAAGTGCTGGGTACGCACCTCGGCGCCGTACAGGCGCGTATTCCGGACCTGACGGCACAGGATCCCAGGCTGACGATTTCGGGCCAGGCTCAGGGGCCGGTACCGGCCGGGCTGACTTTTATCCACCAGAGTCCTCTGAAAGCCCTTCTCGACCAGGCTCTGGAGGGTTGGTCGGGAACTGGGGAGGGGCGCTTGGCCCTGCAACTGGACATCCCCCTGGATCGGCCCCAGAAAACCCAAGTGCAAGGAGATTATGAGTTTCTGGACGCGAATCTGGAGGAAGGCGCACTGGGCATCCCCCCCCTGACCAAGGTCAAGGGGCATCTCCTGTTTACCGAACGGGAATTGAATTCCCAAGGTTTGACGGCCCGTATTCTGGGAGGGGACGCGGCGCTGGCGTTTCATACGGACAAGCGCGGGGTTCTGCATCTCAAAGCCAGTGGACAGGGCGACTGGTCCCAATTGCAGACGGTGTATGACGAGCCCATTCTGAAAGATGTTGCGGGGCATGAACCCTGGCAGGGAGAGTTCGCCTTTGGGCAGGGTGGGGCAGACGCACAACTTCAGACGCAGGGCAGTTATCTGGGTGAACCTTTTGTTTTTCAACTGTCTGCCAAGCCGGAGCGTGGAGTAGACCTGAAGTTCGTGGGGGAGACTTCTCCGGAAGCGCTTCGGCAACGTTTCTCTGCCTTCTGGACCCAGGGCCTGGAAGGGCCGGTGCATTGGGAAGGCCATGTCCGTCTGCAGGACAAACATGTGCGGGCGGAGGTGCGGGGCGATGCCTCATGGCTGGGCGCGCGCACCACCTTTGTGGCGGTCCGGGGCATCCATCATACCCTGCGAGCTTCCTTTGCCGGGCATATCGAGGCGGCGGCCCTGAGAAAATGGACGGCTCTGGCCCCGCTGGAAGCCTTGAAAGGAAAAACCGACTGGTCGGGTCGGCTGGAAAAGAAGGAAAACGAAGATCCCCAACTGTGGATCAATACGTCTCTGGTTGGCATGGAACTGACTCTTCCGCAGCCGCTGCAGAAGGATGCGGCCACGGCTCTGCCTCTGGAAATCCATGCCCAACTGTTTGGCGAAGGACGGGAAGTCGAAGGGCGCCTGGGGGATCGACTGGCCTTTCAGGCACTGTATCGCGCCACGAAAACAGGATCGGAAGCAGGAGAGGCCTGGCAACTCGAACGCGGACGGCTGTGGCTGGGAAAAGCGGAAGCTCACCCTCCCCTGGTTTCCGGTTTTTCCGTCGAAGGGTCCTGGCCTTTACTGGATCTGTCGGCTTGGCAGACTTACCTGGAACGTTGGAGCCCGAAGGAGGAAACGGCTTCTACCAAGGAGGGCAAGGTGAGTCATGTCGATGTGACGTTTGGTGCCGTGTCCTGGGCCGGGCGACTCTGGCCGGATGTCGGTATCGATGCCCGGATCGAGGGAAAACAGTGGCTGATCCGAACCCGGGGGCGCAGCATGGCCGGGGATTTGATCGGGATACAGGGAGAACCGGGACGTCTGACGGGACATCTGGCCCATCTTGCCATTCCGGCGGGTCCCCATCCCGCCCATCTTTCCGGGGCAGAAGACCATTCCCCGGCCTTGGCTGCGCACATGCCGACGATGGACCTGCAGGTGGATCATCTGACCCTGCCGGGAGGATTGGAGGGGCATTTCCATCTGGTGGGTGCCCAGGAAGGTGCGGGCGTCTGGCATCTGCAGACCCTGACGCTGGTTTCTCCGGAAACCCAGATTCAGGTGGAGGGAGTCTGGCAGGACCAGCCCAAGCCGCAAAATCACTACCAGTGGGAAGTCAAAACGGAGGATTTGGGGAATTTCCTGTCCGGATTGGGGTATCCTGGGCTGGTGGCCCGTGGGAAAGGCGAGGGACAGGGACATATCCAGTGGGACGGCGCGCTGGAAGAATTCAGTTTGACGGGGTTGTCGGGGCATGCGTCACTGGCTCTCAAGGACGGGCAGTTCTCCAAAGTGCAAACGGGGGGGCTGGGGCATCTGATCAGTTTGTTCAGCCTGCAAATGCTGCCCCGCCGAATCACCCTGGATTTCAACGATGTCTTTTCGGCGGGGTTTGCCTTTGATCATCTGACTGCAGACCTCGCCCTGGACCATTCCCAACTGGATACGCGGGATTTCGAGATGGCGGGGCCCGCAGCCCACGTCAAGTTGTTTGGACACGTGGATCTGGCGCATGAAACCAGCGATCTGACCGCCCAGGTGGCCCCGTCGGTCACAGACAGTGTGACGTTGGCTTCCACCATGGTGGGCGGACCAGTGGTGGGCGCGGCATCCTGGATGTTGCAAAAGATTCTGGGCAACCCCTTTAACCAGGCATTGAGTTATGCCTACACGATTCAGGGACCATGGGATGATCCTCGGATACAATCCGTGGGTCATCCTTAGAATTGACAGTCTACAGGGAGGATGAATGATGAAGCGGGTTCTTGATGCAGCGGGAGAGACCATCGATTCCGGGTTCGGCAAAGCGCGTCCCTTGCCGGGCAGTTTTCGGGTGGCGGCGTTACAGATGGCTTCCGGACCTCATCTCGATGCCAACCTGTGTGAGGCAGAGCGGCTGATCAAGATGGCGGCCGATGCCGGGGCATCCCTAGTGAGTTTGCCCGAGTTCTTTGCCTTGATGGGGATGCGGGATTCGGATAAGGTGAGCATTGCAGAACCCTTCGGCCGGGGACCGATCCAGGAGTTTCTGGCGCGCAGCGCACGCCGCTTCGGAGTCTGGCTGGTGGGAGGAACGGTTCCTCTCAAGGGGCATGACCACCGGCGCATCCGGAACAGTTGCCTGGTTTACGACAAGGAGGGTCAATGTGTGGCACGCTACGACAAGATTCATTTGTTTGAGTTTCAACGTGCCCAAGAACATTATGACGAGGCGCAAACCATCGAACCAGGTGACGAGGTGGTGACTTTCGAGTCCCCTTTTGGCAAGATCGGGTTGTCCGTCTGCTATGATCTGCGGTTTCCGGAACTGTATCGCGCCATGGGCGAAGTGGACATGATCTTCATTCCGTCGGCCTTCACGGAAACCACCGGTAGAGCTCACTGGGAACCACTGGTGCGGGCTCGTGCCATCGAGAATCTGGCCTATGTCGTGGCCCCGGCCCAGGGAGGCTACCATATGAACGGACGGGAAACCCATGGGGCCAGCATGATCGTCGATCCCTGGGGCGTGATTCTGGATCAGTTGCCGCGGGGATCCGGGGTGGTGATGGCGGGCGTCAACCCGGTCCATCAGGCCGATCTGCGCAGCCAGTTACCCGCATTGTCCCGACGCCGGGTTCCCTGAAAAAAAGATTGGCCTGAATTCGGTGCCGCATTTCATCTCGTACAGGAATATTTAGGATCATGTCCATGGACCCCATTTCGATTGCCAAAGCGACGTTGCTGGCACCTTTCGCGCTTGAAGAAGAAGATTTGTCCCGTACCCTGGGTTCGATGCTGACCCACGACGTGGATCATGCCGACCTGTATTTTCAGTATTCACGCTCTGAAGGCTGGAGCCTGGAGGAGGGCGCGGTCAAGTCGGGCTCCTTTCATATCGAGCAGGGCGTGGGCATCCGTGCCATCAGCGGAGAAAAGACCGCTTTTGCCTATTCCGACGACATTCACGCCGAAGCGCTGCAACAGGCGGCTCGAGCCACGCGCGCCATTGGACGCTCCGGTCAGGAGGCGACCTTCCCCTTGTTGCGCGCGAAACCACACCCGGCGGCACTTCTCTACACCCCGCAGGATCCCTTGTCGACTCTGCCTGACGAGGCCAAGGTACGGCTTCTGGAACGTTTGGAGGGGATGGCGCGCCGGATCGACCCGCGCGTGGTCCAGGTCATGGCTTCACTGGCCGGCGAATACGAAGTGGTATTGGTGGCGCGCAGTGATGGGGGATTTCAGGCCGATGTACGTCCTCTGGTACGGGTTTCCCTGCAGGTGATCGCCGAGCAGGGGGGGTTGCGTGAACAGGGATCGGCGGGGGGCGGCGGACGTTGTGGCTACGAATATTTCAGTGACGCCATTCTGGAAGGGTATGCCCATCAAGCCGTCCAACAGGCCCTGCTCAATCTGGAGGCTCGCCCCGCTCCGGCCGGCACCATGACGGTGGTCCTGGGCCCGGGGTGGCCGGGAATCCTCCTGCATGAGGCCATTGGTCATGGATTGGAAGGGGATTTCAACCGGAAGGGAACCTCGGCCTTCAGCGGGCGGATCGGCCAGCGGGTCGCGTCTGCGGGGGTGACGGTGGTGGATGACGGGACCTTGCCGGGGCGACGGGGTTCCCTGCAGTGGGATGACGAAGGTCAGCCGGGACAGTGTACCCCACTGATCGAGGATGGAATCTTGCGAGGTTATCTGCAAGATGGTTTGAATGCCCGGTTGATGAAGATGGCGCCCACCGGAAACGGACGGCGCGAATCTTTTGCCCATCTGCCGCTGCCGCGCATGACTAATACCTATATGCGCAACGGAAGTTGCCATCCTGAAGAGATCATCGCCTCCATGGATCGGGGGATCTATGCCGTCAACTTTGGCGGCGGGCAGGTGGACATCACCAGCGGCAAATTTGTTTTTTCCATGTCCGAGGCCTGGTGGGTGGAAAATGGGAAACGCCTGTATCCGGTCAAGGGAGCAACCCTGATCGGAAATGGTCCGGACGTGCTCACTCGGGTCTCCATGATCGGACATGATCTGGCGCTGGATCCCGGGATCGGGGTCTGTGGAAAGGAAGGGCAGAGTGTTCCCGTGGGGGTCGGCCAACCGACCTTGCGGATCGATGGCCTGACGGTGGGTGGGACGGTCTAGCGTGCCCTTTGGTAGAATGTCGCTTTTGGCCAGTCGGGAAGTCGTGAAATGAAGGGTGTGTTACCAGAGGTCGACGATGTAAGGGTTCAGGGCATCAAGGAATTGGTGACCCCGGACCAGGTGTTGCGCGAGACCCCCAGCACGGCGGTGGCCGCCCAGGTGGTTTTCGATACGCGGCAGCAGATCCATCGCATTCTTCACGGGGTGGATGATCGTCTGCTGGTGATCGTGGGACCCTGTTCGATCCATGATCCCAAAGCCGCGCTGGAATATGCCCGGGGGTTGATTCCCCTGATTCAGCACTGGAAGCATGAATTGCTCCTCGTGATGCGGGTATATTTCGAGAAGCCGCGCACCACGGTGGGGTGGAAAGGGTTGATCAATGACCCTGGACTCGACGGCAGTTTCGAGATCAATGAAGGGTTGCGGGTGGCCCGTCGTCTGTTGTTGGCCATCAATGAACTGGGGGTTCCTGCCGGGACCGAATTTCTGGATTTGATCACCCCGCAGTACCTGGCCGACTTGATCAGTTGGGGGGCCATTGGGGCACGGACCACAGAAAGTCAGGTGCATCGCGAGTTGGCCTCGGGATTGTCCTGTCCCGTGGGGTTCAAGAATGGAACCGATGGAAATCTGCGGATTGCGGTGGATGCCATTCGGGCGGCCCAGCAGCCCCATCATTTCCTGTCGGTGACCAAGACGGGACGTTCGGCCATCGTGGCGACCCGGGGAAACGAGGATTGCCATGTGATTCTGCGGGGTGGAAAACAGCCCAATTATCAGGCGGTCCATGTGGACGAGGCAGCCAGTCAATTGGCTCAGGAAGGGTTGAGCGCGCGCATCATGATCGATCTCAGCCATGCCAACAGCAGCAAGAACCCGGAAAATCAAGTGCCTGTCGGACGCGATGTGGCGCTGCAGTTGTGCCGTGGCGAACAACGTATCATGGGGGTCATGATCGAGAGCCACTTGCGTGCCGGGCGTCAGGATCTGATTCCGGGGAAACCTCTGGTCTATGGCCAGAGTATCACCGATGGATGTCTGGCCATGCCGCAGACCGCGCACATCCTGGAAGAACTGGGGATGGCCGTGCGGGCCCGGCGTGCCCGGGAGAGCGAGGAGGAATGAACGATGGAACATGATTTTCATGTTCATGGTGCCCATGAACATGAACTGGAACATGCGGCCACCCACGGGCAAGGCGGAACGGTGGCGCTGGCCCAGCAGGTGGCGATTTTCACGGCGATCCTGGCGGCGATTGGGGCGGTGGTCAGTTATCTGGGAGGGAATACGCAGAATGAATCGCTCATGCACAAGAATGAAGCGGTCCTCTATAAAGCTCATGCCAGTGACCAGTGGAGTTTCTATCAGGCCAAAAGCACCAAGGCGCATCTGATGTCTTTGGCTGCCCAGTTGGCCCCGGCAGACAAGCGGGCGGAGTATGCTGCGGATTTGCTGCGTTATGAGAAGGAAAAGAAGGAGATCAAGGCGCGGGCCGAGGCTTTCGAGGCGCAATCCCGATACGAGAGTGAGTTGTCCGACAAGTATTTTCATCCACACCATGCCCTGGCGCTGGCCATGACCTTCATACAGATTGCCATTGCCCTGGCTTCGGTGACCGCACTGACCCAGCGGCGCTGGTTGCTCTGGCCGGCCGGTCTGGGCGCGCTGGTGGGTTGTGGGCTGACGGTTTGGGCTTATCTCTGAGGACGGGCAATGAAAACGGTATTTCTGGAATTTGAACAACCCATTGGAGAATTGGAAGCCAAAATCGAGGAACTGCGTTTCATGCAGGAAGATTCGGCGGTGGATATCTCCCAGGAAATCGAACGGCTGCAAAAAAAGAGTCAGACCCTGACCAAGGATATCTATGCGGGCCTCAAGGCCTGGCAGGTGGCGCAGGTGGCCCGTCATAGCCAGCGCCCCTATACCCTGGACTACATCGAGGCGCTGTTTACGGGGTTTGAGGAGTTGCATGGCGACCGGAGTTTTTCAGATGATCCGGCGATCGTCTGCGGGGTGGCCCGTTTTGGTGAACGCCCGGTCGTGGTGATCGGCCATCAAAAGGGGCGCGATACCAAGGACCGGATCTACCGGAATTTTGGGCAGGCTCGTCCGGAAGGTTACCGGAAGGCTCTGCGTCTGATGCGCTTGGCCGAGAAGTTCCACCTGCCGATTTTTACCTTCATCGATACGCCCGGTGCCTATCCGGGAATCGGTGCCGAGGAACGGGGGCAGTCGGAGGCCATTGGACGCAACTTGCTGGAAATGGCAGCCCTGCAAACCCCCATCCTCTGCACGGTGATTGGAGAGGGGGGGTCGGGCGGCGCATTGGCGGTGGGGGTAGGCGACGCCACCCTGATGCTCCAGTACGGCATCTATTCGGTGATCTCGCCGGAGGGCTGTGCCGCCATCCTCTGGAAAACGTCTGAAAAAACCAGCGATGCGGCGGAAGCCCTGGGCATTACTTCCGCTCGCCTGAAGTCGCTGGGTCTGGTGGACAAAGTGGTTGCAGAACCGCTCGGAGGGGCGCATCGGGATCCGGTGACCATGATGCAGAACCTGCGCCGTGCCCTGCAGGATACCTTGAAATCCCTGGATGCTCTGACCCTGGATGAATTGTTGGCGCGACGTTATGATCGTCTCATGGGGTATGGAAAGTTCAAGGAAAACCACTGATCTCCTGTCCCGGCAGGTGTCCCGACACCTGACCGGGTTCCTGCAACCGGGTCAGCGTCTGGTGGTGGCCCTGAGCGGCGGGCTGGATTCGGTCGTATTGCTGCACGTGCTGCGCGGGCTCCAGTCCGACCTGGACTTTCGTTTGAGTGCGGTGCATGTCAATCATCGACTTCAATCGGCGGCCGATGAGTGGGCGGCGTTCTGCGATCGGTTATGCCGACAGTGGCAGATCCCCTGCGCGGAATTTGTCGTGGCGGTGATCCGGAGGGGTGGCGAAAGCCTGGAAGCAGTGGCCCGTGCCCGGCGTTATGAAGTCTTTGCCCGTCAAACGGCGGAGTGGGTGGCGTTGGCGCATCACCAGGACGATCAGGCGGAAACCGTATTGTTGCAGTTGCTGCGTGGCGCAGGGTTGCCCGGCCTGCAGGCCATGCCCCCGCAGCGTTTGCTGGCACCGGGCGGACCGAGCCTGGTGCGCCCATTGTTGGGGGTTTCGCGCGCCTCCTTGCAGCGTTATGCCGCAGCACAGGGGTTGGTCTGGGTCGAGGATCCCTCCAATCGGGATCCCCGTCATGCCCGGAATTTTTTGCGCCAGCGTGTGGGGCCCTTGCTGGACGAGGCTTTTCCGGCGTGGCGCGCCACGCTGAGCCGGAGTGCGCGCCATCTGGCGCAGGCGCAGGCAGTCCTCGATGACCTGTCTGCCCGGGATTGGCAGCAGGTTTCCGATGAACAAGGCTTGAAAGTCGCTGCCCTGCATGCCCTGGCGGATGCGCGTGCGCTCCATCTCTTGCGCTGGTGGATCCGGCAACAGGGGGCGCCGGCCTGCTCGGAACGGCGTTTGCAGGAGATTCTGCGCCAGAGCAAGGCACGTCCGGATCACCACCCGGAAATCCGTTGGGCTGGCTGGACGTTGGTGCGGCATCGGGGGTACTGGAAAATTTCGCCGCCAGTCGGGCAGGATCCCTCCTGAATCCGTCCGGGAGAACGGGCTGCGCTTTCTTTGGGGCCATGCTAGAATGGAAAGGTTTTTACCCTATACTTTATTTTGGAGACCTGCATGTCCCTCGAGAGAACCCTGTCTATTTTGAAACCGGATGCCGTTGCCAAGAACGTGATCGGTGAAATTTACTCGCGCTTTGAAAAAGCCGGTCTCAAGGTGATTGCCGCCCGCATGGCCTGGCTCTCTCAAAGTGAAGCCGAGGGCTTTTATGCCGTCCACCGAGAACGTCCTTTTTTCAGGGATCTGGTTGCGTTCATGACCTCTGGGCCGGTGATGATTCAGGTATTGGAAGGAGAGAACGCGATCCTCAAGCACCGTGATCTGCTGGGCGCCACCGATCCCAAAAAAGCGGCTCCAGGCACGATTCGCGCGGACTTTGCCGAAAGCATCGACGCCAATGCCGTCCATGGTTCTGATGGTGCGGAGACGGCGGCGGTGGAAATCGCTTACTTTTTCCCGGCCTCCCAGATTCATTCCCGTTGATTTGATGAACGATGACCCTCAATCTGTTGGGCTTGAATCGCGCTGAGCTCACCCAGTTTTTGACAGGATTGGGTGAGAAGCCTTTTCGTGCCCGGCAGTTGATGCGCTGGATTCATCAGGAAGGGGTGGCGGATTTCAGTCAGATGACCGATCTGTCCAAAACCGCCCGTCAACGTTTGGCAGACCACGCCCATGTGGAGGTGCCTGCCCTGGTTTCCGAGCACATTGCCGGGGACGGGACGCGCAAGTGGGTCCTCTCTCTGGGGCCCGGGAATGCCATCGAAACGGTTTTCATTCCCGAGGCCCATCGGGGGACCCTGTGCATCTCCTCGCAAGTGGGCTGTGCCCTTGAATGCTCTTTCTGTTCTACCGGGCAGCAAGGGTTCAACCGCAACCTGACGACGGCCGAGATCATCGGGCAGGTATGGTGGGCCAACCAGGCGTTGGGCGCCAATCACTCGAATGAGCGGGTCATCAGCAATGTCGTTCTGATGGGCATGGGCGAACCCCTGCTCAATTATGACGCGGTCGTGATGGCCCTGGATATTTTGCTGGATGATTTTGGTTATGGGCTGTCACGGCGCCGTGTGACGCTGTCCACCTCGGGCGTGATTCCGGCATTGGACCGTTTGGGAGAACGCATCCCGGTGGCTCTGGCGGTTTCCCTGCATGCGCCCACCGACGAGTTGCGCAACCAGTTGGTGCCGATCAACCGGAAATACCCCCTGGCTGCCCTGATGGCGGCATGTCGACGCTATCTGAAGACGGCGCCCCGTGATTTCATCACCTTTGAATATGTGATGCTGGCCGGGGTCAACGATTCCGACCTTCAGGCGCGGCAATTGATCGATTGCGTACGAGACATTCCCTGCAAGTTCAATCTGATTCCTTTCAATCCCTTTCCCGGGTCCGATTATCGACGATCTTCACCGGAAAGAATTTCCCGTTTTCGTGACATTCTCATGGCTGCGGGACTGATCGTGACGGTGCGCAGGACGCGCGGGGATGACATCGATGCCGCCTGTGGTCAACTGGCGGGAAAAGTGGTTGATCGCAGTCGGCGGCACGAGAAACGCGAGGAAGAACGGATATGAACGAGGAAACCGGCGAACCATCCAACGTAGGGCAACGCCTCATCGCATTGCGCGAGCGGAAAGGGCTCACGCTTCAGGATATGGTGCAACGATTGCGTTTTTCCCCGCACCAGTTGGCGTTGCTGGAAGCGGGAGACTTTGACGCCTTGCCCGACATCATGTTCGTGCGTGCCCTGGTGCGCACTTATGCCCGTCAGTTGGGAGAATCTCCCGAAGCCTTGCTGGTCCAACTCGAGCGGGAACGGCAGGACGCACGTCCCTCGCATCTCACGCCACTGCTTTCCGTGCCCGTTCTGCCCAGGAAACACCAGTCCTGGGGCCGGGAAGTTTCAACGCTCTGGAAACAGGTGCCACGCGCGTTCTCGGTGGGCACGCTGTTGATCGTGGTCATCCTGGGGACGGCCGGCATGGTAGGTTGGCAAACCGGCATTTTTTCGGGAAAGAATCCGCCGGAAGCGATGGCCGTGGTGCATCCGACATCCCCCCGATCCTCCTTTTCCAATGCGCTTCCTCCTCTGGAGCCCGCGTCTGTTCAGACAGAACCGGCGCAACTCCTTCCCGGCGGGAGACCTCCTGAAGAAAACAGAATGCCCCTGTCGTCTGCTACTCCGGCCCTGCCCCCGCAGGGATCGGTGACGAGGCAGCCATGAGCGGCAGTCTGCAGGGGGGCGGCATCCAGCGTCGTCATTCCCGTCCGGTCCAGGTGGGGCATCTATGGGTCGGCGGGGATGCGCCCATCGTCGTGCAATCCATGACCAACACCGATACTGCGGATTTCGAGGCGACCCTCCACCAGATTCAGGCATTGGCCCAGGCGGGTTCGGAATTGGTGCGGGTGACCGTGAATACGGCGGAAGCCGCCCGCCGGGTCCCTGAATTGCGCCAGGCCCTCGACCGGTCCGGGTATGTCGTTCCTCTGGTGGGCGATTTTCACTTCAACGGACATAAACTGTTGAGCGAGTTTCCCGACTGCGCCCGGGCACTGGCCAAATACCGCATCAATCCCGGCAATGTCGGGCAGGGTTCCCGACGCGACGAACAGTTTGCCCGCTTGATCGAACTTGCGCGGACCTACGATAAACCGATTCGGATCGGTGTGAACTGGGGTAGCCTGGATCCCCAGGTCATGGCGCGTTGCATGGATGACAATGCCCGTTTGGCTGAGCCACACCCGGTTTCCTGGGTCATGCGCCAGGCGCTGGTGGCTTCGGCGCTGGAAAGTGCCGAGCAGGCAGTGGCCTGGGGATTGGCGCGGGAGCGCATTCTCCTCTCCTGCAAGGTGAGCGGAGTGCAGGATCTGATCGCCGTTTATCGGGACCTGGCCCGACGCTGTGACTACCCGCTGCATCTCGGTTTGACGGAAGCCGGCATGGGGAGCAAGGGGATCGTGGCGTCCACTGCGGCACTTGCCGTGTTGCTGCAGGAAGGGATCGGGGATACCCTCAGGGTATCATTGACGCCGGAGCCCGGCGGCGACCGTACCCTGGAAGTACGGGTGGCCCAGGAAATCCTTCAGACCCAGGGGCTGCGCGCCTTTACGCCGCAGGTGACGGCCTGTCCCGGATGCGGACGGACCACCAGTACCTATTTCCAGTCCCTGGCTCAACAAATCGAGGATTACCTGCGCCGTCAAATGCCTCTCTGGAGACATCGATATCCCGGGGTGGAGCATCTGCAGGTGGCGGTGATGGGGTGTGTGGTCAATGGCCCCGGCGAGAGCAAGTTGGCCAACATCGGTATCAGCCTCCCCGGTTCGGGTGAGCGTCCGGTGGCTCCCGTCTATGTGGACGGAGAAAAGACCGTGACCCTCAAGGGCGAGCGGATTGCGGAAGAGTTTCAAGCGCTGGTGGAAACTTATGTGGCCCGGCGCTACGGAGTGGGAATATGAAAGCCGAACAGTTTCAAGCGGTCCGGGGGATGAATGACGTGATCCCCGAAGCGAGCGAGCAGTGGGCATTTCTCGAGGAGGAGATTCGCCAGTGGCTGCGTGCGTATGCTTATCGGGAAGTCCGGTTTCCGGTGGTGGAACCCACCGGTCTGTTCGTTCGTTCCATTGGGACGGCGACGGATATCGTGGAAAAAGAGATGTACAGTTTCGTGGATTCCCTCAACGGGGAGGCCTTGACCTTACGGCCCGAAGGAACGGCTTCCTGCGCCCGGCTGGCCATACAACACCATCTGTTGTACGACGGACCTCAACGACTGTGGTACATGGGGCCCATGTTTCGCCATGAACGTCCCCAGAAAGGACGCTACCGGCAATTTCACCAATGTGGTGTGGAAGCGATGGGCTTTGCCGGTCCCGAGGTGGATGCGGAACTGATCCTCATGACCGCCAGGCTATGGCAGCGTCTGGGGTTGAGCGACGTTTCCCTGCACCTCAATACCATCGGTTCCAGTGCCACCCGGGCCCGTCATCGCACGCGTCTGCAGGCGTATTTTTCCGCCCACACGGACCGGTTGGATGAGGATTCACGGCGCCGTCTCGTCACCAATCCCTTGCGTATCCTGGACAGCAAGAACCCGGCGATGACCGACTTGATCGAGAAGGCTCCCCGTCTCATAGACGATCTGGATGAGGAATCCCGCGTCCATTTCGAGACATTGCAGGAGTTGTTGCAGCAGAATGGCGTGGCGTACCAGATCGATACCCGCCTGGTGCGCGGATTGGACTATTACAATGCTACGGTGTTTGAATGGATGACTCCCCTGCTGGGCGCACAGAGCACCATTTGCGGCGGTGGGCGGTACGACGGACTGCTGGAGCAGTTGGGCGGGAAACCCGCACCGGCCTGTGGTTTCGCGCTTGGAATGGAGCGGCTCCTGGCGTTGCTGGAACAGCAACCGCATTGGGCGCAGCGGTTCGGAGTTCATCCTGGGGTGTATATCATGCACCAGCGCCAGGAAGCCTGGGCTCTGCGTGTGGCAGAGACGTTACGTTCCTCCGGGTTGGACGTGTATTTTCATGCAGGCGGAGGAAATTTCAAATCCCAGATCAAACGTGCCGATGCCAGCGGTGCGGGCTGGGCCATCATTCTGGGCGAGGCGGAGGCAGCGCAGCAGAAGGTTTCGCTCAAGCCGCTGCGTGGTCAGGGTGCCCAGTCGACGTTGGATGTCACGGAAGCGATCCAACAAATCAAGTCAAGTGAGTGAACTCATGTACGATCTCGAAGAACAGGAACAAATCGATTCCCTGAAAGCCTGGTGGCGTCAGTATGGCAAGTGGGTGATGGGAGGGACTGTGGCAGCCTTGCTGGGAGTCGGGGGATACAATGGTTGGCTCTGGTATGGACAACGGCAGGCAGCAGAAGCCGGACGTGCTTTTGAGGCCGTCCGGGTGGCGGCCCGCACGGGAGCGGTTACGCATACTCTGGGGGCCGCCCGCGCATTGCAGTCCCAGCAACCCGACAGCGCCCTGGCCACCCGGGGTGCCTTGATTGCGGCGGCGATTTGCCATGCCCATGGCGATGATGGGGATGCCCAGGGGGAGTTGGAATGGGTCATCCAGCATTCCCAGGAACCGGCACTGGTCGACCTGGCACGTTTGCGTCTGGCGGGTCTGCTGGCGGATCAGAAAAAGTTCGAGCAAGCCCTGCGCTTACTGGACGATAATCATGCACCGGACTTTGCCGCCCTGACGCTGGATCTGCGCGGTGATATCCTGTTGGCCCTGAATCGGTTGGCCGAGGCCCGTGCAGCCTATCGGAGCGCCATGGAAAAATCGCAGCCGATGGATGCCCTGCATCAACTGGCACAAAACAAATGGGAAGCCCTGGGAGGGGGACGATGAAGAAAATCCAATGGCTGGGCATTGTCCTCGCTGCCTTGGGCGCGGGATGTGCAGACAAGTTGCCCATCGCCCCCATGCCGCTTCTGAAACCCACGGTGGCAGTGGAGGTCGACTGGAAACTTTCTCTGGGCGAGACCGAAGAAGGTTTTCTGGTGCCGCTCCTGCATGATCACTTGCTCTATGTCGCTGGAGAGAAGGGCGAATTGAGGGCCGTGGACCCGGAGACCGGGAAGGCCAGGTGGGATCTGAACACCGGAGAATTCTTTGCGGCGGGTATTGGCGTGGGGGAGCACGAGATATTGCTGGGCAACAAGAAGGGAGAAGTGCTGGCCTGGTTGCCCACGGGGCAGTTTTTGTGGCGCACCTCCATTTCCAGTGAATTGCTGGCGGCACCGCAAGGCGCCGATGGCATCGTGGTGGTGCGGACGGCGGAAGGCAAAGTGATGGGGCTGAGTGAAGCGGAGGGCAAGGTCCTGTGGACGCAAGCGCGTCCCATGCCGGCCCTGGTCTTGCGGGGGGTGGGCGGGATGACCCTGGGGCATGGCGTGGCGCTGGTCAGCATGCCGGGGGGAAAATTGATGTCCCTGAATCTGTCCGACGGCACCATCCAGTGGGAGTCGCTGGTTTCTTCACCGCACGGTGCAACGGAGTTGGAACGAATGAATGATGTGTTGGGCGACCCCCTGGTGGGAGACGGGATGGTGTGTACGGCCAGTTATCAAGGACGGGCTGCATGTCTGGACAGTGAACACGGCCAAATGGTCTGGTCCCGTGATGTGGATGCCGTGGGTCCCCTGGTCGAAGCGGGTTCCCAGTTGGTGCTGACCACGGCCAAATCCGATGTCATGGCGCTGGATCGCAGTTCCGGAGGGGTGATGTGGAAAATGAGCGATCTCGAGGGACGTTATCTGTCTCCGCCGACTGTGACGGCTTCCTACGTCGTGTTGGGGGATGCGGAAGGCGTGGTGCATTTCATCAATCGGGAGAATGGCGTCGAGGTGGGAAGAATCGCCACCGACAAGACCCCCATCGTTCAGGCTCCTGTTTATCTGGGGAATGAACGGGTACTGGTGGTGAATCGTACGGGTCAAATGTTTGCGTTGACAGCCCATGCAACCCATTGAATTCCGCCCCCTGACCACCGTGGTTATCGTGGGACGACCCAATGTGGGCAAGTCCACCCTGTTCAATCGTTTGACTCGCAGTCGGGATGCCCTGGTGGCGGATCTGCCGGGTTTGACCCGGGATCGCCACTACGGGCGTGCCGTCTGGGAAGAGTTGCCTTATCTGGTCATCGATACCGGCGGTTTCGAACCCGTGGCGAAGGACGGTATCCTGCGTGAAATGGCACGCCAGACGGAACAGGCGCTGGATGAGGCGGACCGGGTCATCTTTTTGACTGATGGACGCAGCGGGTTGACTCCCGGCGATCGCACCATTGCCGAACGCCTGCGCCAAAGGGGGAAACAGGTGACTCTGGCGGTGAACAAGGTGGAAGGCATGGCGCGCGCCATGGTAACCGCCGAATTCCATGAACTGGGGTTGGGCGATCCCCTGGCCATCTCGTCTTCCCATGGCGAAGGGATCGGGGATCTCATGGACGAGGTTCTGGGAGGGATCCCGATCCCCGAATCCACCGCTTCTTCCGAGGAACGTCCGGACCACCGTCCGCGCATCGCCATCGTGGGGCGTCCCAATGTGGGCAAATCGACCCTGGTCAACCGATTGCTCGGAGAAGAGAGAGTCATTGCCTTTGACCAGCCAGGCACGACGCGGGACAGTATCGAGGTGGATTTCGAAGAAAACGGGCGTCTTTACACCCTGATCGATACGGCCGGGTTACGGCGCCGGGGCAAGGTATTCGAGGCCGTGGAAAAGTTTTCCGTATTCAAGACGATGCAGTCCATCGAGGAAGCCAATGTCGTGGTCCTGACTCTGGATGCGCGCCAGGACATCTCGGACCAGGATGCACACATTGCAGGGCATGTCCTGACCACAGGGCGGGCGGTGGTATTGGCGGTGAACAAATGGGAAGGGCTCGATGCCCATCGGCGCGACATGCTGCGCCAGGATATCGCGCGCAAATTGGGCTTTCTCGATTTCGCCCACCATCTGTTCATTTCCGCACTGGAGGGATTGGGGGTCCAGGGGCTGCTGCCGGCGGTGGATGCCGCCTATCAGGCCGCCATGGCGCGTTTGCCCACGCCACGTCTGACCCGGACGCTCCAGGCGGCGGTGCAGAAGCATCAGCCCGCCAAGGCGGGACCGTTCCGCCCGAAACTGCGTTATGCCCACCAGGGGGGGCACAATCCGCCCATCGTGGTGATTCATGGATCGGCGGTTGCCCATATCCAGGACAACTATCGTCGCTATCTGGAAAACACTTTTCGGGAGGCCTTTGAATTGCGCGGGACGCCCCTGCGGGTCGAGTTTCGGCAGGGACATAATCCCTTTGCCGACCGCAAACCCAAGCCCCTGACCGTGTCCGAAGAAAACAGTCTGCGCCGTCAACGGCGGCGGGGACGTAAACTGTTTGGTAAACGTTGAAAGGAACTACCGTGATTACTATACAACTGCCCGATGGTTCCCATCGTACCTACCCGATGCCCTTGACCGTGGCCGAGGTGGCCAAAAGCATCGGGTCCGGGCTGGCCAAGGCTGCCCTGGCCGGCAAAGTGGATGGACGTCTGGTAGACACCTCGACCTTGATCGAACAGGACGTCACCCTGGCGCTGGTGACGGCAAAAGACCCGGAGGGGGTGGATATCCTGCGCCACTCCACCGCGCATTTGTTGGCGCACGCCGTCAAGGAACTTTATCCTGAAGCACAGGTGACCATCGGTCCGGTGATCGAGAACGGTTTTTATTATGATTTCTCTTATCTGCGCCCCTTTACCCCTGAAGACCTCGAACGTATCGAAAAGCGCATGGAAGAGATCGTGCGCCGCGATCTGCCCGTACGACGGGAACTGATGTCGCGGGCCGAGGCCGTGCGGTTTTTTGAGGGATCGGGAGAAAAATACAAGGCGGAGATCATCGCGGCCATTCCCACGGATGAGCCCATCTCCCTCTATCGGCAGGACAATTTCGTCGATCTGTGTCGCGGCCCCCACGTGCCTTCCACGGGAAAACTCAAGGTATTCAAACTGACCCGCGTGGCTGGCGCGTACTGGCGGGGAGATTCAAAGAATGAAATGCTGACCCGGGTGTACGGAACGGCCTGGGCCACGCGCGAGGATCAGGATGCCTACCTGCATCGACTGGCGGAAGCCGAACGGCGCGATCACCGGCGTCTGGGCCGGGAACTGGACTTGTTTCACCTGCAGGAAGAAGCACCGGGAATGATCTTCTGGCATCCCAGGGGGTGGACCGTGTGGCAGGAGATCGAGCAGTACATGCGCCGTGTCTACCGGGAGAATGGGTACCAGGAGGTGCGCTGCCCGCAGATCCTGGATCGTGGTCTATGGGAAAAATCGGGACACTGGGGACATTTTCATCAGAACATGTTCACGACCTTGTCGGAAGAGCGGGAATTTGCCATCAAGCCGATGAACTGTCCGGGGCACGTCCAGATTTTTAACCAGGGGGTGCGCAGTTATCGGGAATTGCCCGTCCGTTACGGCGAATTCGGCTCCTGCCATCGCAATGAGCCTTCCGGTGCCCTGCACGGGGTCATGCGGGTGCGCGGGTTCACCCAGGATGACGGACATATTTTTTGCACCGAGGATCAGATCCTGGAAGAGGTATCGGCCTTCATCCGGTTGCTGCGACGGGTCTATGCGGATTTCGGATTCACCGAAATCCAGTACAAACTGGCGACCCGACCCACCTCACGGGTCGGCTCCGAAGCCATCTGGGACAAGGCTGAAGATGCGCTGCGCGCTGCGCTGGAGCACAACGCAGTGGATTTTCAAACCTTGCCCGGGGAAGGGGCCTTCTATGGTCCCAAGATCGAATTTCATTTGAGCGACAGTCTGGGACGTACTTGGCAGTGTGGCACCATCCAGGCGGATTTTTCCATGCCGGAACGGCTGGGGGCGACTTTTGTGGCAGCCGATAACAGCCGTCAGACCCCCGTCATGTTACATCGCGCCATTCTGGGTTCTCTGGAGCGGTTCATTGGAATTCTGATCGAGCACTATGCGGGGGCACTGCCTTTGTGGTTGTCGCCCGTACAGGCCGTGGTGGCAAATATCAGTGAAGCCCAGCGGGATTCCGTGGAAAAGGTGGCACAACGATTGCGCGCAGAAGGGGTGCGTGTAGAGATGGACTTGCGCAATGAGAAAATCAGTTATAAAATACGGTCGCACAGTTTGCAGAAGGTTCCCTATCAACTGGTGATGGGTGATCGGGAAGCGGTCTCTGGTCAGGTGTCGGTGCGCTTGCGGGGGAAAGACCTGGGCGCTCAGCCTGTGGAGGTCGTCGTGTCCCGCATGAAGGCTGAAATTCTGGCCAAAAGCGAACCCACCGACTGAAATCGAAGGTTTTGGGATCAAGATCTGGTCAGGTCTTGGTTGGTTATTGTTTTTTTGGGAGAAATGGCGATCGCTCAGGATAAGGAAGTCCGGATCAACGGGGAAATCACCGTCGCAGAAGTGCGGTTGGTGGGGATAGATGGAGAACAATTGGGGATCATGCGTCTGAATGACGCATTGCGTCAGGCTGAAGAAGCCGACGTCGATCTGGTGGAAATTGCCCCGACGGCAAACCCGCCGGTCTGTCGCCTGATGGATTTTGGCAAGTTCAAGTATCGCGAGAGCAAGCGACAGCACGAAGCCAAGGTCAAACAGAAACAGATTCAAGTCAAGGAAATCAAGTTCCGTCCCGGCACCGACGATGGGGATTATGCCATCAAGGTGCGAAATCTGATCCGCTTTTTGTCCGAGGGCGACAAGACCAAGGTGACCTTGCGGTTTCGCGGCCGTGAGATGACGCACCAGGAATTGGGATATAACCTGCTCAAGCGGGTAGAAGCCGATCTGGCGGCCCATGGGGTCGTCGAGCAGTTTCCCAAGATGGAAGGACGTCAGATGGTGATGGTGCTGGCCCCCCGTAAAAAAGCCGAAGCGGTCGGCAAAACCGTCAAGGAAAACAAAGTCGATGCTACGTCGACGGCAGTAGATGCGTAGCGAGCAGTGCCCACAAGGCGCGGCGGGTCATCAAGCATCAGGCGCTTAGCCTGTTCACCCGACGCGGATTACGATAACGATTGGAGCTCTTCATGCCCAAGATGAAAACCAAAAGCGGCGCAGCAAAACGCTTCCGCGTGCGAGGGAGTGGCAGTATCAAGCGCTCCCAGGCATTCAAACGCCACATTCTGACCAAAAAAAGCACCAAGACCAAGCGTCAATTGCGCGGGACGGCAGAAATTCATTCTACCAACATGGGCTCGGTCAGAGCCATGTTGCCCTACGCATAAGGAGAACCGTCCATGCCACGAGTCAAACGGGGAGTAACGGCCCACGCCCGTCACAAGAAAATTCTGGATCAGGCCAAGGGGTACCGCGGTCGGCGCAAGAATGTCTATCGGATTGCCAAGGAAGCGGTGATGAAGGCCGGCCAGTATGCCTATCGGGATCGCCGGCGGCGCAAGCGTGATTTTCGTGTTTTGTGGATTGCCCGGATCAATGCGGCAGCACGGGAATGCGGCATGACCTACAGCGTATTCATGAATGGCCTGAAAAAAGCCTGTATCGAGATCGATCGCAAGGTTCTGGCTGATCTGGCGGTTTTCGATAAACCTGCCTTTGGTCAAATGGTGGAAACGGCTCGTACCGTTTTGTCCGCCTGACGTTGAAATCCACCCCCGGGGTTCTCCCCCGGGGGTTTTTCTATTCCGGGATCGTCCATGCAAGTTTTGATGTCATTGCAGGAAGAGGCGTTGGCCCTTTTTGCCCGTCTCGACTCTCCCCATGCGCTGGAAGAAGCCAAGGCCCGTTATCTGGGTAAAACCGGTGCGTTGACGGAACACCTCAAGGGGTTGGGTGCGCTTCCCCACGAAGAACGCAAGTCCGCGGGGGCTGCGATCAATCAGGTCAAAGGCGTCCTGGAGAAGGCGTTGCAGCAACGCCGCGAAGCGCTGGTCCTGGCCCAGCAGGAACGGGAATTGCGCGCCTCGGTTCTGGATGTGACACTGCCGGGACGACATCACGAAAGGGGGGCGACCCACCCGGTGACCCGTACCCTGGAACGCATGGAAACTTTGTTTCGAAGTCTTGGTTTCGAGGTGGCGGAGGGGCCGGAAGTCGAAAGTGACGACTATAACTTTACTGCGCTCAATATCCCGGCCGACCATCCGGCGCGGGCCATGCACGATACCTTTTACCTGGCGCCGGGGGTGGTGTTGCGGACCCATACTTCTCCCGTTCAGGTCCGTTACCTGAAATCCCATGCGTTGCCGGTCCGCATCATTGCCCCGGGGCGAGTGTTCCGCTGTGATTCCGACGTCACGCATACCCCCATGTTTCATCAGGTGGAAGGGCTCTGGGTCGCGGAAGAAGGCGTTTCCCTGGCGGCCCTCAAAGGGTTGCTGAGCGAGTTCATGCGCCACTTCTTTGAACAGGAAGACCTGCCGACTCGTTTCCGTCCTTCGTTTTTCCCTTTTACCGAACCTTCGGCTGAAATGGATGTGGGCTGCGTCATTTGTCAGGGGCATGGGTGCCGGGTATGCAGCCATACCGGGTGGCTGGAAGTGCTGGGGTGTGGATTGGTTCACCCCAATGTCCTGGAACCCCTGGGTATCGACAGCGAACGGTATGTGGGACTGGCGTTTGGCATGGGCGTCGAACGTCTGGCCATGATCCGGTACGGCGTGGATGACTTGCGCACTTTTTACGAGAACGATCTGCGTTTTCTGAAGCACTTTCAATAGGAGATGCGCGGTGAAATTTTCTGAAGCATGGCTGAGAACCTGGGTCGATCCGGAACTCGACGCTGCCGGGTTGGCCCATGTGCTGACCATGGGGGGGCTGGAAGTGGAAGCCCTGAGCCCCTGCGCGCCCCCTTTCGAGCAGGTGGTGGTCGGCCAGATTCTGACGGTGGAAAAACATCCTCAAGCCGATCGACTGAATTGTCTGAGGGTGGATGTGGGAACCTCAACGCCCCTATCCATCGTCTGTGGCGCTCCCAATGTCATGGTGGGGATGAAGGCCCCCTGTGCCCTGGTCGGGGCGGTCCTTCCCGGGGATCTGACCATCAAGGCGGCCAAGGTACGGGGGATCGAGTCGCAGGGCATGATGTGTTCGGCTCGGGAACTGGGATTGAGCGAAGAAAGCGACGGATTGCTGGCGCTCGCGGCGCATGCCCCGGTGGGTCGATCCATTCGTGCCTGGCTGGATCTGGATGATCGGCAATTCACGCTCAAACTGACCCCCAACCGGGCAGACTGTTTGAGCATGCGGGGAGTGGCCCGCGAAGTGGCCGCATTGACCCAACGTCCGCTCAGTCCCCTGAGTTTCATCCCCAGGAAGACAAATCCCGAATTCGGTACGCGCACCGTCCGGATCGATGCGATCGAGGGATGCGCGCGCTATTGTGGGCGTTTGGTCCATCTCGAACATCCGGATCTGCCCACGCCGGACTGGATGGTGCGTCGTCTGGAACGCGCCGGCCTGCGTGCCAAGGCGCTGGTCGTGGATGTGACCAACTATGTCATGCTGGAATTGGGGCAACCCCTCCATGCCTTTGCCGATGCGGCACTGACCGGAAACCTCGAGGTGCGTTGGGCGCGGGAAGGGGAATCCCTCACCGTACTTTCCGGCCAAACCGTCGCATTGACTGCGGATCTGCTGGTGGTGGCCGATGAAGCGGGTCCCCAGGCCCTGGCTGGTCTCATGGGGGGGCAGAATTCTGCGGTCTCTGCGCAAACCCGGGATATTTTTCTCGAGGCGGCCTGGTTTTCTCCCATGGCGCTGGCGGGGCGCGCCCGTCGCCTGGGGCTGGTGTCAGAGGCCGCTTTCCGGTTTGAACGGGGCGTGGATCCCAGTCTGACCCAGGAGGCCCTGGAACGGGCTACCCAGTTGTTGCTGGACTGTGCCGGCGGAGGGCAGGCGGGTCCCATTCTCGATCTCGTTCACCCTGAAAAAATGCCGCAGCGTCTCCCGGTACGGGTCCGTCCTGACCGTGTGCGCCGTTTGTTGGGCTTTGAGGTCGCAGTGGAGGCGATGCAACAAATTTTGACCCGGTTGGGCGTTTGCCTGGAAGGGAGCGGTGCAGACTGGACCGCCACGGCGCCTACCTGGCGCGTGGATCTGGAACGGGAAGTGGATTATGTGGAAGAAATAGCCCGCTGTGTGGGCTATGACCAGATTCCGATGCAGGTGCCCAAGGCTCCCTTGAGGGCGCTCCACCTGCCGGAACGGCAGCGCTCCCGGCAGAGTGTCGTCCAGCGTTTGCAGGCGCGCGGATTCCAGGAGGTCATCACCTACAGTTTCGTCCCGGCAGAAGGGGAGCAGCGTCTGGCCATGCAGCCGTCGCCCCTCGCGTTGCTCAATCCCCTGTCTCAGGATCTGGCCGTCATGCGTTCCACCCTGTCGGTGGGCTTGATGGAGACCCTGGTGTTCAATCTCAAGCGCAAACAGGAACAGGTACGGATTTTTGAATGGGGACGATGTTTTCTTCCCGCCCGGGATACAGATGGACTTTGCACTCAGCCCATGCGTCTGGGCGGCTTGTGGTACGGGACCCGTTTTCCTGAACAGTGGGGGATCAAGAGCGAACCTGCCGACTTCTTCGATCTCAAAGGGGTCGTAGAAGAACTCTTGCCCCCTGGCGCAAGTTTTGTTCCAGCCCAACATCCTGCCCTGCATCCCGGGCGTTCTGCCGAGGTCCGGTGGAATGGGCAAAGTATCGGCTGGGTGGGGGAGTTGCACCCTCGATTGGGTCCCTCCTTCGACCTTTCCCGCATGCCTTTGTTGTTTGAGTTAGAATGGGCTCCCTTGACCCGGGAAGCATGGCCCGAGTATCGTTCTACGCCGCGTTTTCAGCCTGTGCGGCGCGACCTGGCCCTGGTCATGGAAGAAGGTGTTCCGGCTATGGCCGTGTTGGATGCTCTGCGTGCAGTGGCCCCGAAAAATGTCACGGACGTCCTGTTGTTCGATGTTTATCAAGGGGCCGGAGTGGAGGAAGGAAAGAAAAGTTTAGCGTTTTGTGTGAAAATTCAGGATACGGAACGCTCTTCCACCGAAGGGGAATTGGAGCAGATCTGCCAGGAGTTGATACGGGTTGCAGAACAACGTTTCGGTGCGGTCTTGAGATAGGAGTGGAATATGACGTTGACCAAGGCAGAACTCGCAGAACAGTTGTTTGAGCGGGTGGGGTTGAACAAACGGGAGGCCAAGGCGTTTGTGGAATCCTTTTTCGAAGAAATTCGTCTCTCTCTGGAGGCGGGTGAGGAAGTAAAACTTTCGGGTTTCGGTAACTTCCAGGTACGTTCCAAACCCCAGCGGCCGGGACGCAACCCAAAAACGGGCGAAGAGATTCCAATTACTGCGCGTCGCGTGGTGACTTTTCACGCCAGCCAGAAATTGAAGTCCATGGTAGAGGAACGCCGTGGCAAGGCTTCAGCGCGCTGAGCGCGATCTTCCGCCCATTCCTCCCAAGCATTACTTTACGATTGGGGAGGTGAGCCAGTTATGCGACATCAAACCTCATGTCCTGCGTTACTGGGAGCAGGAATTTCTGCAACTTCGCCAGGTCAAGCGGCGCGGGAACCGTCGTTATTATCAGCCCCGTGAAGTGGAACTGATCCGGCATATCCGTTCGTTGCTCTATGAGCGAGGCTTTACCATCACGGGTGCGCGTCATGAATTGTCTTATCTGAGGAAAGATGACCGGCAATCGGTTTCCCGCATCCCCGAGGAACAAACCGCCCTTTCTGAAGAGATGAACACTTCACTGACATTGGTTCGGGACCTTCCCGCCGAACCGAGCCTTTGTGACTCCTCATCCACCCGTACAAGCCTCATGGGCGAAACAGTTCGGGCGGAATTGAAGGAAATCCTGCTTCTCCTTTCGCGCTGACTGTGTCATAATAGCGGTTTCGGGGCGTAGCGCAGCCTGGTAGCGTACCTGCATGGGGTGCAGGTGGTCGGAGGTTCGAATCCTCTCGCCCCGACCAGTCAAAACAAAAAATGGTTACAGCAACTCCCGGCCCCGGTCCTGTCTTGGGGCTGGGGCCTGCGCTGAATGACACCCCTTACGGCAAACTGTTTGTTTCGTCCGAAGTTCGCCGTCTTTTGGAAAATCTTTATTCCGGCCGGGATGCCGCCATACGGACGATGGGGCGAGCTTGGGTGGAATCCCACCTGAGCCGACTTTGCACGCTGCGCGGCGAATACAAGGTCAACGACCTGCGCGACATTGCCCGACAACTGTCAGAGATACTGGGG
>JAKBLB010000001.1 GCA_021832305.1 Pseudomonadota bacterium
TGAAGGTTTCGATTGCCAAAGTCCTGCTGGACGAAGGTTATATCGATGGTATGCAGGTTCACCAGAAGGATTCCAAGCCGACTCTTGAAATTGGATTGAAGTATTACGCGGGTCGTCCCGTTATCGAGTTGATCGAGCGAGTCAGTCGTCCTGGGTTGCGTATCTACAAAGCCAGCGATGAAATTCCCAAGGTCATGAACGGGCTGGGAGTGGCGATTGTTTCCACGCCCGCTGGAGTCATTACCGATCGTGCAGCGCGTCGCCAGAATGTGGGCGGTGAAGTGCTGTGCGTGGTGGCATAAAGGAGGCTTGATCACTATGTCGCGTATCGCCAAATATCCCGTCGCACTTCCAGAGAAAGTCGAAGTCACGCAGGCCGACCAGTTGATCACCGTCAAGGGGCCTCTGGGGACATTGACGCAGAAAGTGGGCGAACTAGTTCGAATCAACCATGTGGGTAACGAACTGTTGTTTGAACCGGCCAATGAAACTGCGGCTGCAAACGCCATGTCGGGGACTCTGCGGGCTTTGGTTTCCAATATGGTCACCGGTGTCACGAACGGCTGGGTAAAGAAGTTGACTCTGGTCGGCGTGGGCTATCGTGCTCAAGCTGCAGGAGACAAGTTGAATCTTTCGCTTGGATTTTCTCACCCGGTGGTTCACCAGATGCCCGTTGGAATCAAGGTGGAAACGCCAACGCAGACCGAAATCCTGATCAAGGGGATCGATCGGCAGGTGGTAGGACAGGTGGCCGCTGAAGTTCGTGCGTATCGCAAACCCGAACCCTACAAAGGGAAAGGGGTTCGTTATGCCGACGAGAAAGTGATCATTAAAGAAACCAAGAAGAAATAAGGCAAATTTATCATGATGCATGAAAATGGAAGAGTTCGTCGTGCCAAGCGCACGCGTGCCAAGATTGCCGAATTGGGGGCGATTCGTTTGTCGATTCATCGAACCAATCAGCATGTCTATGCCCAAATCATCGATCCTACAGGTTCCAGGGTATTGGCCAGCGCCTCTACGCTCGAGCCCGAAGTTCGCAATATTCTCAGTAATGGATCAAATATCGCTGCGGCGGTCCTGATTGGCCAGCGTATTGCCGAAAAAGCCAAGGCAGTCGGAGTCGAACAGGTGGCTTTTGATCGTTCCGGATTTCGCTATCATGGTCGCATCAAGGCATTGGCCGATGCGGCACGTGAAGGCGGTCTTCAGTTTTAATCGAATCAGCGACCCATTGGGGAAAGCACATGGCAAAGAATGATAATGAAGAGCGCGGTGACGGACTGCGCGAAAAAATGGTTGCAGTCAACCGCGTGACCAAAGTGGTCAAGGGCGGCCGTATCCTCGGCTTCGCTGCATTGACCGTCGTTGGGGATGGAGATGGCGGTATCGGCATGGGTAAGGGAAAAGCCCGCGAAGTTCCTGTGGCTGTTCAGAAAGCCATGGAGCAAGCACGGCGCAAGATGGTAAAAGTGAATTTGAAGAATGGCACACTCTACCATCAGGTCATGGGAGAGCATGGCGCAGCCAAGGTCTTCATGCAACCCGCTTCCGAAGGAACGGGGATCATCGCTGGTGGCCCAATGCGTGCGGTTTTTGAAGTCATGGGCGTGACCAACGTGTTGGCCAAGTGTATCGGCTCCACCAACCCATACAATGTCATCCGCGCAACCCTCAATGGTCTGGAAGCCACCCGCCGTCCGGCAGAAGTGGCTGCAAAACGCGGAAAGTCCATTGAAGAGATCATGGAGTGATGACGATGACTCAAGCAGAAATCAAGACCTTTCGAGTGACCCTGACCAAAAGTCCGATTGGCTCGATAAAATCTCATCGGGATTGTGTGCGCGGTCTGGGTTTGCGCCGTATGAATCATACCGTCGAGGTATTGGATACCCCGGAAAATCGCGGTATGGCTGCCAGAGTCCATCATCTGGTCCGTAGTGAGTAAGGAGAGAACATGGAACTGAACACAATCAAACCCGCCGGCGGAGCCAAACAGGCACGACGTCGTGTGGGAAGAGGAATCGGCAGTGGCCTGGGAAAGACTGCAGGACGTGGTCATAAGGGACAAAAATCTCGCTCCGGTGGTTTTCATAAAGTGGGTTTTGAAGGCGGCCAGATGCCTATGCAACGGCGTCTCCCCAAGCGTGGCTTTGTCAGTTTGACGCAGGGAGCCATGGAACAGGTGCGCTTGGCTGATCTGATGCGGGTCACCTCTGAAGTCATTGATTTGTTGGCGCTGAAACAAGCTGGCCTGGTTTCAGGTTCGGCTCAAGGTGCCAAGGTATTTCTGAAGGGTGAAATTTCTCGCGCGGTTCAAATTCAAGGCATTGGCGTCACTCAAGGTGCGCGTAAAGCCATCGAAGCAGCGGGTGGTACGATTCTGGATCAGAAGAGCGAGTAGAGATTTTGGCATCACTTCCCAACAATTTATCCGGAAACAAACTGGACGACCTCAAACGTCGGCTCTGGTTTGTCGTGGGCGCGCTGGTGGTTTATCGCCTGGGTGCTCATATTCCCGTGCCGGGAATCAATCCGGATGAGTTGTCGAAACTTTTCAGCAGTCAGAAATCCGGCATCCTCGGCATGGTCAACATGTTTTCTGGTGGTGCCCTTTCTCGCTTCACTGTTTTCGCACTTGGCATCATGCCTTACATTTCGTCGTCCATCATCATGCAGTTATTGACGACGGTGGTGCCATCCCTCGAAGTTCTGAAAAAAGAAGGTGAAGCGGGACGGCGCAAGATTACCCAGTACACCCGTTACGGAACGGTGGTTCTGGCATTCTTTCAGGCCATGGGGATTGCGGTGGCACTGGAGGCGCAACCCGGCCTTGTGCTCGACCCCGGAATTCCCTTCCGCTTGACCACCGCCATTACCTTGGTGACGGGAACCATGTTTTTGATGTGGTTGGGGGAACAAATCACCGAGCGAGGCATTGGCAACGGAATTTCTCTGATCATTTTCAGCGGAATAGTGGCAGGGTTGCCCCGCGCTGTGGGGAGTACACTGGAATTGGTTCGCACGGGTGCGTTCAGTTGGTTCCTGGCCTTGTCTATTTTCGCTGCAGTGGTCGCTGTGACCGCCTTGGTGGTATTCGTCGAACGGGGGCAACGCAAGATCACCGTGAATTATGCAAAACGCCAGGTCGGCAATAAAATCTATGGGGGGCAAAGCAGCCATCTGCCCCTCAAGATCAATATGGCGGGGGTGATTCCTCCCATTTTTGCCAGCAGCATCATCCTTTTTCCCGCCACTCTTGCCGGCTGGTTCGGAAGCCGACAACACTTTGGCTGGCTCAAGGAGATCAGCAGCATGCTGAGTCCCGGACAGCCCATCTATGTCATGCTTTATGCTGGGGCCATTCTGTTTTTCTGTTTTTTCTATACGGCGCTGGTCTTTAACAGCAAGGAAACTGCGGATAACCTGAAAAAGAACGGTGCGTTCATTCCGGGAATTCGTCCGGGTGAACAAACTTCGCGCTACCTGGACAAGATTCTCACCCGATTGACGCTGACGGGGGCCATCTACATCACGTTGGTTTGTTTGTTGCCTGAGTTTCTGATTGTTAAATTCAATGTTCCGTTCTATTTTGGTGGGACCTCATTGTTGATCATCGTCGTCGTTACTATGGATTTTATGGCCCAAGTTCAAACCTATCTCATGTCCCAACAGTACGAAAGCTTGCTCAAGAAGGCAAATTTTAAAGGGCAAGGGGCAAAGTAATCATGGCCAAGGAAGACACCATTGAAATGCAGGGAGAGATTTTGGAAACCCTTCCCAATGCCACGTTTCGGGTCAAACTGGAAAATGATCATGTGGTGTTGGGACATATTTCGGGGAAGATGCGTATGCATTACATTCGCATTCTTCCCGGAGACAAGGTGACCGTCGAACTCACCCCCTATGATCTGAGCCGTTGTCGAATCACCTTCCGTGCCAAGTAGCACGGGTTTTGCTGGAGAACATCATGAAAGTACAAGCATCTGTCAAAAAAGTTTGTCGCAAGTGCAAACTGGTCCGTCGCAAAGGCGTCCTGCGCGTCATTTGTGAAGATCCGCGGCACAAGCAGCGTCAAGGCTGATTGATTTTTTTTTACTATCGCACTAGAAACTGAGGACGCATATGGCTCGTATTGCAGGGGTCAACATCCCTAACCATCAACATGCTGAAATTGCCTTGACCGCCATTTATGGAATCGGTCGTTCGCGAGCACGAGATATCTGTGCTGCTGCCGGAGTCACGACCAGCACCAAGATCAAGGATCTTACCGACGCTGATATGGAGCGCTTGCGGGTTGAAGTCACCAAATTTTCTGTGGAAGGTGACTTGCGTCGGGAGGTTTCGCTCAACATCAAACGTCTGATGGATCTCGGTAGTTACCGTGGCACCCGCCATCGACGTGGCTTGCCTTGTCGTGGACAGAGAACACGCACCAATGCTCGTACCCGAAAGGGCCCGCGCAAAGCTGTGCGTACAACCAAGTAATTCCAGGAGTTAGACATGGTCAAATCCAATACGGGCGCACGTGCGCGTAAGAAAGTCAAAAAGAATGTGGCAGAGGGAATCGCGCATATTCACGCTTCCTTCAACAATACGATCGTTACGATAACCGATCGTCAAGGAAATGCCTTGTCCTGGGCAACTTCCGGCAGCAATGGCTTCAAAGGATCGCGTAAGAGCACTCCTTTCGCAGCGCAGATTGCCGCAGAAAATGCGGGTAAGGCGGCACAGGAATGTGGCGTAAAAAATCTTGAAGTCCGGATCAAGGGGCCGGGGCCAGGGCGTGAGTCTGCGGTTCGTGCCCTGAATTCCGTAGGCTTTAAAATCACCAGCATTTCGGATGTGACTCCGGTTCCCCATAATGGGTGCCGTCCTCCGAAAAAGCGTCGTATTTAATCAGGTAGCGGGAGAATACTGTGGCCAGAAACCTGGATGCCAAATGCCGTCAATGTCGTCGTGAAGGGGAGAAGCTTTTCCTCAAGGGCGAAAAATGTTTTACAGAAAAATGTGCCATTGAGCGCCGTGCCTATCCGCCCGGACAACATGGACAAAAACAAAGTCGTCAATCCGACTATGGTGGTCAGTTGCGTGCCAAGCAAAAAGTCCGGAGAATTTATGGCGTGCTGGAAGGGCAGTTCCGTCTCACCTATCAAGCGGCTGAACGTGCGCGTGGAATTACGGGTGACAACTTGCTGAAATCCCTGGAAAGTCGTCTGGATAACGTGGCTTATCGCATGGGTTTTGGAGCATCGCGAGTGGAAGCACGGCAAGTGGTCCGGCATAACGGAATTCTTGTCAATGGCAAGCGCGTGAATATTCCCTCTTATCAGGTTCGTCCTGGAGATCAGGTGCAAGTTGCTGAAAAGTCACGGCAACAGTTGCGCATCAAGGCTGCTGCCGAAGCGGCAGAAGGGAGAGGATTTCCCGAATGGATCGAGGTCGACACCAAAGCCCTGAAAGGTGTCTACAAGGCACGTCCGGAACGTAGTGAATTGCCGTCCACGATCAACGAGTCCCTGATTGTGGAACTGTACTCCAAATAATCGGGAGTAATGAACCTGAGATCGATTATCAAGGACAAATGATGCAAGAAGATACATTGACTGCAAATTTTTTGAAACCACGTTCTATCGAAGTTCAGAACATCCATCCGAATCATGCCAAGGTTTTGATGGAGCCCTTTGAAAGAGGGTATGGTCATACCTTGGGGAATGCGTTGCGGCGCATCCTCCTTTCTTCCATGCCTGGCTTTGCGCCGGTTGAAGTCAAGATTTCCAATGTGGTCCATGAGTATTCCACAGTGGATGGCGTTCAGGAAGACGTGGTTGATCTGTTGCTGAACCTCAAGGGAGTGGTTCTCAAACTTCATCAGCATGATGATGCTGTTTTGACACTGAGTAAGGTTGGCCCTTGCGTGGTGACTGCTGCGGACTTCGACCCTCAGCATCAGGTCGAGATCATCAATCCGGGACATGTCATCGCCCATCTCACAGCGGGTGGAAAACTGGAGATGCAGGTCAAGGTATCCAAGGGTTATGGCTACGAGCCTGCCTCTCTTCGTCCGGATGATGACGAAACCCATGCGGTCAGCGGCATTCAGCTGGATGCCTCCTACAGCCCGGTTCGGCGTGTCAGTTATGCCGTTGAAAGCGCTCGTGTGGAACAACGCACTGACCTCGATCGTCTGGTGATGGACATCGAAACCAATGGGGCCATTGAACCCGAGGAAGCCGTACGTTTTGCTGCCCGAGTACTGATGGAACAATTATCGGTTTTTGCGGATTTGCAAGGGACCCCGGTATCCAACGAGACACTGCGCATCCCTCAGGTGGATCCCATTCTCCTGCAACCCGTCGACGATCTTGAACTGACGGTTCGTTCTGCCAATTGCCTCAAGGCGGAAAATATTTATTACATTGGCGATTTGATTCAAAGGACCGAAACCGAGTTGCTCAAGACGCCGAATCTTGGTCGCAAGTCATTGAATGAAATCAAGGAAGTATTGGCAACCAAGAGTTTGACCCTGGGAATGAAGTTGGAAAACTGGCCTCCCGCAGGTTTGGAACGTCGTTAATTCAGACGTTTTTTTATAAGCGCCTGATGGCGCAGTACCTATAAATGACTGAAATCATGAGGATCATTAAATGCGTCACCGTTTAAGCAATCGCAAACTCAACCGTACCACCAGCCATCGTTTGGCCATGTTGCGTAATATGTCCAATTCCCTGCTGCGCCATGAGGCGATCAAGACCACGCTGCCAAAGGCCAAGGAGTTGCGCCGGGTGGTGGAACCCCTGATCACTTTGGGCAAGGAACCCACTTTGGCCAATCACCGCCTCGCCTTTGCCCGATTGCGGGATCGCGAAATGGTCATGAAACTTTTCAACGAGTTGGGGCCCCGTTATCAGACGCGGCCAGGGGGTTATGTCCGGATTCTCAAGTGTGGATTCCGTCAGGGAGACAATGCACCCATGGCTTTTGTGGAACTGGTAGACCGGCCTGACGTTGAAGTGATCGAGGACGATAGCGAATGACAACGCGTTTCGATTCGTGATTCATCGTGATAAAAAAGCCTGCATCCGCAGGCTTTTTTATCAATCACTCGTCTTTGCCATGCGTCGGCATAGGTCGATATCGACCCAGCCTCTGGGCGGTAAAGCCCCTTGATGCAGTGCGTAGGGCTGATGTGGCTCCCCCAGATCTGACAGTACGGCTTTTGCGCCGGAGAAGTCTTGCCCCCGGGTGTATTCGTTGATCGTTACAAGAGTGGGCAGTCCCGCAGCGCGGGCCGAACGCAAGCCATTCTCTGAATCCTCGAAGGCCAGAGCCTCCTGTGCAGAGATACCCAGTGCGTCGAGTGCCCACAAATAGATATCCGGCGCAGGTTTTTTGGCGGAAACGATGTCTCCGGCGGCGATGATCTTGAACCAACCAACGCTTTCCGGCCCCAGAGTGGCGGAGAGAAGTGAGGTAACATTCTCCGGCGTGGTGGTGGTGGCGATGGCCAGGATCAAATCGGCCTGACGGGCCTCGTTGAGCAGTCGCAGGACTCCGGGACGCAGAGGGATCGCCCCTTTTTCAAGCAAGGCCATATAGTGACGGGTTTTGGATTGGTGCAGTTGAACCACCAACTCATCAAAATATGCGTCTGAGCGTTGTTCGGGGTGATAGCGGTCGACATAATGACGAATCCGTTCTTTTCCTCCGGTGACCGCCAATAGTTCCCCGTACAACGGCACTGTCCACTCCCAGTCCAATCCGAATTCCTTGAAAGCCAGATTGAACGAGGGGCGGTGCCCATCCCGTTCCGTATCTGCCAAGGTTCCATCCACATCAAAAATCAGCGTAGTCAAACTCATCATTTATTCTCGATAACCAGTGTCACAGAAATTTGTTGAAGAAAAAGCGCAAAGGTTCCGTATTTGGACTTGGCTCATTTACGGTAAGAGCAGGACGAGGGAACCGGAGACGATCAGGGCAATCCCTAGAATCCCGTGCCAATTCAATCGTTCGCCCAAAAGCAGAACGCCAAAGAGCAAGGCGAAGACGACGCTCAATTTGTCCAGGGGAGCCACTCCGGAGAGGGGGCCCAATTGCAGGGCGCGGTAGTAACACAGCCAGGACAGTCCGGTGGCGACGCCCGAAAGGATCAGAAAGGTCCAGGTATGGAGCGAGAGGGTGGAGAAACGTTGCCATTCGTCCCGCAAGGAGAGAATTCCAGCCGTGACCGCCAGAATGATCAGGGTGCGGATGAAGGTGGCAAAATTTGAAGGAATGCCCGTGACTCCCAACTTTCCGAAGAGGGCAGTCAATCCGGCAAAGAAGGCCGAGCCGAGGGCAAACAGTGCCCAGGCAGGAATGGCTTTCATGGCAGGGTGCCGTATTCCACGGGCATCGTGACGTACAGGAGAGGAAGGTTGGCCTCCCTGACGATGCTCAGAAACCGCTCGGATTGTGCCGTACTGACGACGAATACCACTTCCACGGGTAGGTCATTGGCCAGTTCAAAGAAGTGATCTTCATGCAGAACGCCATGACGTCCATATCCTGCGATGGACCTGAAGACGGATCCTCCCTGAATGCCCAGGGAGCGTGCTTGTTCAAGCAGCCATTCGTAGGCAAGCAGGTGATGATGACGGCGGTTTTCATGCAGGTAGAATTTCAGGTAGGTGCCCTTCATGACAAGAAAACTCCAAAGTGATTGGATCAGGCTTTACCGAGGGATTTGAGCAGGCCATAACTGGCCATGCCCAGGAGGGTCATCAACAATGAGCCTCCGAGGTGCATGGCAATGTGGGTCAAGGCCCAGAGGTACTGGGTGCGAGAAAAAAGGGTCACGGATTCAGCAGAAAAGGTCGAAAAGGTGGTCAGCCCACCCATGAATCCTGTAATGATGAACAGTCGGGCTTCTGGGGGGAGGCCGGCATGGTCGGTAAAATAGGAAACTGCCAATCCCACCAGATACCCGCCGATCAGGTTGGCTGCCAGAGTTCCCAAGGGGAGGGTCGGGATCAATGGATTGAGCAGGATACCCAACCACCAACGCAACCAAGCGCCCAGGGCGGCCCCCACGCCCACCGCAAGAAATCCATACCCTCCCATCGCTCTTTCACCCGCCATTTAGGTTTCTATCACGCATACATCCTACCACAGGGCAGAGAAGGGGAGATCGAGGGGCTTATTCCGGGTTTCCGGAAAGGGAGAGATGCGGGCGAAGGTATTTTCCGGTCATGCTCTGTGGATCCTGTGCCACCATTTCCGGCGTACCTTGAGCCACGATTTTCCCGCCTCCATTCCCGCCCTCCGGGCCCATATCGACGATCCAGTCGGCAGTTTTGATGACGTCCAGATTATGCTCGATGACGATGACCGTATTACCCTGATCGCGCAGGCGATGCAGGACCTTGAGAAGCAGGTCGATGTCATGGAAATGCAAGCCGGTGGTGGGTTCATCCAGAATGAAGAGGGTGCGTCCTGTATCCCGCTTGGACAGTTCAAGCGACAGTTTGACGCGTTGGGCTTCTCCTCCCGACAGGGTAGTGGCGGCTTGTCCCAGGGTGATGTAGCCCAACCCCACGTCCAGAAGCGTCTTTAGTTTGCGCGCCAGGATCGGCACGGCATTGAAGAATTCATGGGCCTTTTCCACGGTCAATCCCAATATCTGGTGAATGTTCAGACTGCGGTAGTGGATGTCGAGGGTTTCGCGGTTATAACGTTTGCCATGGCAGATGTCACAAGGTACGAAGACATCCGGCAGAAAATGCATTTCCACCTTGATCAACCCATCGCCCTGACAGGCTTCGCACCGTCCTCCCTTGACGTTGAAAGAAAACCGCCCTGGCCCGTAGCCCCGTTCCCGGGATTGAGGCAATTCGGCAAATAATTCGCGGATAGGGGTGAACAGTCCGGTATAGGTGGCGGGGTTGGAGCGGGGGGTGCGACCGATGGGGCTTTGGTCTACGTTGATGACCTTGTCAAAAAAATCGAGCCCGACGATTTCATCATGGGGTGCGGGGTCCTGGGCACTGCCATAGAAATGACGGGCTGCAGCGGCCTGCAGGGTATCGTTGATGAGTGTGGATTTGCCCGATCCGGAGACACCGGTGATGCAAATCAGCAGGCCGACGGGTAGATGCACGGTCACATCCTGCAGGTTATTGCCTCGAGCCCCGCATAGGGTCAATTGGCGCGCCGGGTCGGGGGGATGGCGTTGAACCGGCAGGGGGATGGCGCGTTGTCCTGAAAGATACTGGCCCGTCAAGGAATCCGGGTATTTGAGAATGTCCGCCGGGGGGCCGGCAAAAATGACGTATCCACCATGTTCCCCTGCTCCGGGCCCCATGTCCACCACAAAATCCGCGCTCCGGATGGCATCTTCGTCATGCTCTACCACCAACACCGAATTTCCGAGGTCACGCAGGCGCTGCAAGGTTTCCAGAAGGCGCTGGTTATCCCGTTGATGCAATCCGATGGAGGGTTCATCCAGGACATACATGACGCCCGTCAGTCCAGATCCGATCTGGGATGCCAGTCGGATTCGTTGAGCCTCTCCCCCGGACAGGGTATCGGCGGATCGGTCGAGTTGCAGATACTCCAGGCCGACATTGTTGAGAAACTGGAGACGTGCAATGATTTCCTTGAGAATTTTTTCGGCAATGGCCTGTTTTTGTCCGGTCAGTTGCATCCCCTGAAATACGGCTTCAGCCTGTTTGAGGGGCAGGGCATTGAGCGCTTGCAGGGTATGCCCGGCAACCCGTACAAAACGTGCTTCACGCCGCAGGCGCGCTCCCAGGCACTGAGGACAAGGTTTTTGAGCGCGTAGACGCGCCAGTTCTTCGCGCACCAAAGTGGAGTCGGTTTCCCGGTAGCGCCGCTCGAGACTGGGGATGATGCCTTCAAAGGGGGAGGCACGCTGGGTTTGAACGCCGCGCGCGCCCAAGGAATGGAAGGTGATTTTTTCTTTTCCCGAGCCATGCAGAAGTATTTCCTGAATGGCGGGGCTCAAGGTTTCATAAGCGTGTTCGAGGTCGAAATTGTAGTGGGCGGCCAGATCGCAGAGCATCTGAAAGTAGAATTGATTGCGCCGGTCCCAGCCCTTGATGGCCCCCGCTGCCAAGCTCAGGGAGGGAAAGGCCACGACCCGTTTGGGATCAAAGAAACTCACGGAACCCAGTCCGTCGCAATGTGGGCAAGCCCCCATGGGATTGTTGAAGGAGAACAGACGGGGTTCCAGTTCTGCCAGTCCGGCATTACAGACGGGGCAGGCAAAACGAGAGGAGAAGGTGAGTGTGGCCGCACTGTCCATGTCCACGACCAAGGCTCGACCATCGGCGTGACGCAGGGCTGTTTCAAAGGATTCGGCCAGGCGTTGACGTGCATCCGTGCGGACCTTGAGGCGATCGACGACGATATCCAGACTGTGCTTGCGGTTTTTATCGAGGGAAGGGAGCGCATCGATGTCCAGAATTTCACCGTCCACGCGCAGACGCACAAACCCCTGAGCGCGCAGTTCATCGATGAGTTCTGTCTGCTGTCCCTTGCGCTCGGTCACCAGGGGCGCGAGGATCATGATTCTGGCTTCGGGGGGAAGCGCCAGCACGGCATCCACCATCTGGGATACGGTCTGGGCAGCCAGGGGCAAGTCATGGTCGGGACAATGGGGCTCGCCTACCCGAGCGAAGAGTAAACGCAAGTAATCGTGGATCTCGGTGACCGTTCCCACCGTGGAACGCGGGTTATGGCTGGTGGCTTTTTGCTCGATGGCAATGGCAGGGGAAAGACCCTCGATCAGGTCTACATCGGGTTTTTCCATCATCTGCAGGAACTGGCGCGCATAGGCCGAGAGGGACTCGACATAGCGTCGCTGGCCCTCTGCATAGAGCGTGTCAAAAGCCAGCGACGATTTGCCGGAGCCGGAAAGACCGGTGATGACCACCAACTGATGCTTGGGCAGGTCGAGGTCTATGTTCTTGAGGTTGTGGGTGCGAGCACCCCGGATGCGTAACAGATCTTGTGTCACAGTGGGCAGGTTCGATGATGAAAAGAAAAGAGGAGGTGTCTTCAGGGGGACACGGTGCAAATAGAGAACCCGTGCGCAGGAATGTACACGCGCAAGTACATATACGTGCAAGATGCTAATATACGCTAAGTTTTCCTTTTTTTCAGATAACCTTCCATGAGAAAGAAATCTAATATGACGCCTACGGAAAGGCGTGCCAGTCTGAGTTTGGCCAGTATTTTCGGCCTTCGGATGTTGGGCATGTTTATTATCCTGCCGGTTTTTGCCCTGTATGCCGTCCAATTACCCGGAGGGGGGAATAAAACCTTGGTGGGATTGGCTCTGGGTATTTATGGATTGACGCAGGCCCTGCTTCAGATCCCGCTGGGCTGGCTATCGGACCGGATTGGGCGCAAGCCGGTGATTATGGGGGGGTTATTGGTGTTTGCAATGGGCAGTTTCGTAGCGGCTGGCGCACATACCCTGGACGGCGTAATCGTGGGGCGGGCCATTCAGGGAGCGGGTGCCATTGCGGCCGCGTTGATTGCGCTGACGGCGGACTTGACCCGACCAGAAAACCGCACGCCCGCCATGGCCATGATCGGGGTGACCATCGGACTGGCCTTTACGGCCTCCATGGCACTTTCGCCCATGCTCTATCCTGTGATAGGGGTTCCAGGATTGTTTGTTTTGACTGGGCTGCTGGCCCTCACGGCCATTGCGGTGACTCGCTGGATCGTACCCAACCCGCCGAGCTTGGTGGCGATGGATCGGGTCTCCTTTGGTGCCGTCCTGTCGAATGTGGAACTGTTGCGGTTGAATCTGGGGATTTTTGTCCTCCATGCATCCCTGATGGCGACTTTTATGGTGGTGCCTGCTGCTCTGGTGCAAGGGGGTTTGGCTCAACCGGAACATTGGAAATTTTATATCCCGGTCATGATCATTTCATTCATCCTGATGGTTCCCCCTGTGGCCTTTGCCCATGGAAAGTGGCGCAAGCAGGTGTTTCTTGGGGCTTTGGTGGTGGTTCTGCTGTCTCATTTCCTGATGCATTTTGCACTGGGTAAAGTGTGGGGCACGGCCATTGCCCTGACCGTTTTTTTTACCGGGTTCAATGTGCTGGAGGCCAGTTTGCCTTCGCTGGTGACGCTGGTGGCTCCTCCCAACGCAAAGGGAACGGCCACTGGGGTATACAGCACGACTCAGTTCCTTGGCACTTTTAGCGGTGCAACTTTTGCCGGTATGCTGACCCAGCATTTTGGCTCGGAAGTGGTTCCCTTCTTTACGGCAGGCATCACCTTTCTCTGGCTGGTGGTGGCTTGGCCCATGAACGTCAACAAGCCAGTGGTACCCTGAAGGAGGAGTTTTTGATGGCATCGGTCAATAAAGTGATTTTGGTGGGAAATTTGGGGCGCGATCCAGAGGTCCGTTACCTGCCCGATGGCAGCGCCATTGCCAACATCAGTGTGGCCACGACGGATACGTGGAAAGATAAAGCCGGCACCAAGCAAGAAAAAACGGAATGGCATCGCGTGTCTTTCTTCGGTAAAACGGCCGAGATTGCGGCTCAGTACTTGAAGAAAGGCAGTCAGGTTTATCTGGAAGGGCGGATTCAGACACGCAAGTGGCAGGACAAGGAAACCGGGCAGGACCGCTATTCCACGGAAATCGTGGGCGACCGCATGCAAATGTTGGGCGGGCGCACGGGCGCTGGAGGCGATGTGGACTTCCCGTCGCAGGATTCCGGCGGGGAAGGGGGATTCGGAGGAGCACCCTCCACCGGCAAATCGGGGAGTAAGGGAGGAAGCAATGCCGGAGGATTTGATAACTTCCCCGATGATGTTCCGTTTTAACGCATACCTGCGACTTGTTGTGTAAAGTATCACCTTAGAGCCCCGTAATATCGGGGCTCTTTGCCATTATAGACACTATTCGCGGCTGGCCTACGGAAAAGCTGACATGGGAAGGTAGTTGCGAAGCAAGCAGGGACTCAAAGAATACGCAGACCTTCCGCGTATCGATCGGGAAAGGACGGAGGATGCTGGATGAGAGAAGATGCAGCGGTCAGCAGTTACGCCCCTTCGACGGCCCACAAATCAGCATACAACTCCGCCTGCTCGATGACCTTTTCCACAGCACCGGGTTGCTTGTCCGGGGGGTATTTGTATTTGGTCAGTAGCACTTTGACCAGTAGCCGCATCCGGGCGCGAGCGGTTTCCCGCTTCTGCCAGTCTATGGTGGCCGACTTTCGGAGTTTGTCGGTCAATTCATGCGCCAATGCCTTGAGGATCGGGTCGCCCATTTCCCGCACGGCGCTCTCGTTCTCACGCAACGCTTCGTAAAAGGCGAATTCATCTTCCGTCATATCGGCTGGCGGTTTGTCCGCAGCAATTTCACGGGCGAGTTTGATCAACTCTTCGATCACCTGCGCCGAGGTCAGGCCCCGGTTTGTATATTTCCGGATCGCTTCCGTCAATTTCTTGCTGAATTTCTGGGCCTGGGTCGTATTGCGCCGACTTCTGGCCTGAATCTCGTCATCGATGAGACGTTGGAGCAATTCGGCAGCCAGATTCTTCTGGGGAATCTCTCCTAATTTCTTGAGGAAGACTTCATCCAGTACGCTGATATCGGGCCTTTCAACACCCAAGGTCTTGTAGAGGTCGGTCACGCCATTGACCAGAACTCCCTTGGCCACGATCTGCCGCATGGCCGCTTCCTTCTCGATCCTGCTCTTGCCTGCTCCGACACTGGTAAATTTTACGAGTCCCGCCTTCAACGCCTGATGGAAGGCAATCTCATTGCGCAATGCCAATGCCTCCCGATGCGTTCCCGCCAATGCCTGCGCTTTGGACAGTTTGGTGACCTGATCCAGGAACCGTTTGACCCCTGGTGGCTTCCCGTCTTCTCCTGCCGTATCGGGCTTCTGGTTGAGTTTGACGAGGTGGTTCATGGCGACCGGCAATGCCGCCAAGGCTCGTTTCGCATCAGTGGCAACCCCCGTCAGATCCACGCCATGCAGCATGTCACGGACGATGGATAGGGTTTCCTTGAGGATGTTCAACGCTTCTTCGATGAATTCCACCGGTTCACCACGGTCATCACCCCCACGAGCGCGGGTGTATTGGGCGATGGCTGCTTTCAGTTCCTCGCCGATGCCGATGTAATCCACCACCAGGCCACCTGGCTTGTCTTTCCAGACGCGGTTTACGCGGGCTACCGCCTGCATCAGCCCCTGACCTCGCATGGGCTTGTCTACGTACAGCGTGTGCAGGCAAGGAGCATCGAAGCCGGTCAGCCACATGTCGCGCACTATCACCAACTTCAATGGATCGTCCGGGTCCTTGATGCGTTTTTCCAGCAACTTCTTTTCCTGCGGAGAGGTCGCGTGCGCACGCAAGGCATGGGGATCGGAGGCTGGGCTGGTCATTACCACCTTGATGACGCCTTGATCGATTTCTTTGGCGTGCCAGTCCGGGCGGCGCTTGATAATCTCGTCGTAAAGTGCCACAGCAGCCTTGCGACTGATAGCCACGACCATTCCCTTGCCTTCGATGGCTTCCAGACGTTCGTCCCAATGCGTCACCAGATCATCAGCCAGTTTTTCCAGGCGACCATCGGCCATGGCGATGGACTCCAGGCGAGCCAATGCCGAAATGGTCCGGCTGTTCTGTTCTTCCGGATCATCTTCCAGCAGGTCTTCCAGTTCTTCGTCCAGAGAATCCAGTTCAACCTGGTTGACGGCCAGATCGATGATCCGCTGTTCGTAGTGGATGGGGACCGTGGTGCCGTCCTTCTGCGATGCCAGAACATCGTAGATGTCCACATAGGTACCGAATACCGCCTCGGTGTCGCGGTCGTTCTCGGAAATTGGTGTCCCCGTCAACCCCAGGTACAGCGCATTGGGTAGCGCATCGTGCATGTACTTGGCCAAGCCATAGCGATACTTCTCGCCCTTCTTGTCGAGGTCGCTCTTGAAGCCATACTGGGTACGGTGGGCTTCATCGCAGATGACGATGATGTTGGAACGGCTGGACAGTTGCTCCACCGTATCCATCCCTTTTTCCGGGGAAAATTTCTGAATGGTGGTGAAAAAGATTCCACCCGCCACCTGCTCGGATAGAAGTTTCTTCAATTCCTGTCGATCTGTGGCCTGGATGGGTGTTGTGCGCAGCGGGATACGACAAGCCGCGAAGGTCTCGAATAGTTGCCCATCCAGATCCTTGCGGTCAGTGACCACCACCACGGTGGGGTTCTCCAGTTCGATGCGTTCGCGTAGCATGCCGACATAGAACACGGCCAACAGGCTTTTGCCGGAACCCTGGGTGAACCACATCACGCCCCCCTTGCCATCGCGGCGGTGCTGAATTGAGTCCAATGCCCGATCCACGCCTTTCAGGACGCCGTGGTACTGGTGATACCCGGCGATGACCTTGAATATTCCCGCGCCGCCGGTCTGGTAGGCGACGAAATGGCGAAAGTAGGTCAAAAAAGTTTGCTTGGCGAACAATCCCTTCACCAGCACTTCAAGTTCCAGATGTTGTTCGGGGGCAACAACGCCATCCGCAACTCGCCAGGGCATAAACCGTTCCTGGTCAGCTGAGATCGACCCCATGCGTGCCACGGTGCCATCCGAAATCACGCAAACGACATTTGGCTCAAAAAGTTGTGGAATCTCGTTCCTGTAATTACCGATCTGGTTGAAGGCCGAGAACACATCTGCCTTTTCGTCGGCGGGGTTCTTCAGTTCGATGACCGCAAGGGGCAGACCATTGACGAAGGCCACCATGTCCGGGCGCACGGTCTTGGTGCCCTTGACGGTGAATTGATTGACGATCAACCAGTCGTTACGGGAAATGTCCATCCAGTCAAACACCGCGACGAACGCCTGGCGGCGGTGACCGTCTTCCTCAATGTCCACCGGGATGCCGTCACGCAACCACACATACAAGTCGCGGTTGGCTTCGATAAGGGATTGTCCAGCGAATTGGCGAACCCGCTTTTCCGCATCGTCGATGGCACTGACTGGGAGGTCAGGGTTCAGGTTTTCCAAAGCGGCGCGGAAACGCGGCACCAGAACCACCTCGTTGTAATGCATCCGTTCCGGTGCAAAGCCACCGGGAGAAAGGGTTTCGCCGTGGGAGTATTCCCAGCCCAGTTCGCGGAACCAATCAATGCAGGCTTGTTCGAGGTCGTTTTCGGTGATGGACATGGGAAGCCTCTATTTCAGCGACTCAAAGCCGCGCCGGATGATTGCCGCCATGAGCTTTCGTCGTTCGATCAGGAAATCCGGGTAATTCATGCTCTCCCAGTTGTCCGACAGGGCATGCATCTCGTGCATACGCCGCCATTCATCAGGGGTGAACCGGGTGCGAATCTTCGGCACGTACTGGCTGGGCGGATCATCGCTAATGTCGATGTTGTCCGGCCACTCGATCAACGCGAAATTGGCCTGCTGGTTGATCAGCTTCAGATCCTCGCTGACGTTCTTGGCGAGCCACGCCTTCGGAAATAGATGGTGCCGCTCCAAAGACTTCTTCGTCGTCTTGAGTGACGGATCGAGCAGTTCGGGCACCTTCTTGTGCGAGAACAGAACGGGCGCCGAGAGCTTGTTCTGCGCAGCAATGTAAGCAAACAATTCCGGGTTCCGCGCAGAGGAGCTATCCAGGTCTGCCGGCAAGGTGATCATCCAGTAGTCGTTGGTCAGTTCCGATGCCATGACGCCATCGAGCGTGACCACGAACTCGGCGGCGGTCTTGATACCCTTCAACCGGTTCAAATCCCCATCCATGACCGATTCCGGGGAGTTCGTATACCGCCCCTTCAAGGTAGAGAAGAAGAACCAGCGCCCGATCAGTTTTTGCAGCGCATGTTCCTGCACCTTGAAGAGGTTTCGACCGATTAGGTAGAAGGCGTAACCATAAAGCAGCGCGCTCTGCGACGAAACCATCTCCCCGCTGCGAAAGCCGGCGCCGATCAGCGCGCTTAGGAATTGATGCCAAGCGGTGATGTTCAACACCTCCGCCTGCGCCGCCTGCAATACCTTGAACTGGGACTCTCGCTTCTCGGCGGAAAACACCCCGGTATCCATGTCCTTTCCGCGCAACACCTGATAAACACTTTTCAGGCGTCCGCGTTCGAAGCCATAGGCGATCGACACCCGAAGCAACTGGTCAGGGTCGGGCTGAATGAAATAATTGAACGGCGACGGGCAATCGCTTGCCGTGGGCACCAGGCGCGAGCGCCGGCAGAAGTCTTCGAGCGCCTTTCGGCCCTCGTCCCAGAAAACCGACAACAGCGTCAGGATAAAGTCGGTCTGATTAAGCTTGACGCCCTCACTATTGATTCGCACGAAGATGTCGGCAACCTGCTCCTCATCGACGGAGGGCGCGATTTCCAGTGCCGTGAAGGGAAACTTTTGGAGGTCGAAAAGCCGGTCGAGGTTGTGCGCGATGGCCTCTTCCTGTTCCTCGCTCAACTCCTCCTTTTGAGTCAATCGGTCCAAGAAGTCGTTGACGATTTTCCGGCTGGACTTTTTCGATACCCAGATGTCCGAGATGTTGGGCATCCATTCCGCGTCACGGCGTATGGCGGCATCGGCCACCTCGAATTTTCCATCACGAGGCCGGAAAGCAATCTCGATCTGTCTTTCCTTGTAGTCATCATCGAAAACCTTCTTGCCACGGAAGACCGCGTACAAGGAAGTCAGGCGCTGTTGCCCGTCCACGATCAATCGGGCAGGCACCTTGTGTGCCTTGTCGGCCGTGCCGATCTGCTTCGCCCCGGCAATAGCCTGGTTTTCCCAGAACAACAGGTAACCGACAGGGAAGCCGCGATACATCGAATCCAGCAGGTCGCGCACCTTGGCGTTGGACCAGACGAACGGACGCTGGATGTCAGGCAGGCCGATGTCGCCGATGTCGATGTAATGCAGCAGGCCGTCAAGATCGTAATCGACGCGTTTGAAGCAGGTTTTGAGTTCGCTCATTGTTTTTATCTCCCTGTCACATCATGACTTCGGCAATGGCTTCCTCGGCCTCGGATACACGCAGCTTGCCAGAAATTAGGCGAGGGAGGAGGAGGTCGCGGAGCTGTGTCAGAACATCATTTTCATCCCGGAGCAGTCGTAGATTCTCGCGCAGCACACCTGCGAAAGAATCCCAAGCAGCTAACATATCCGGTGGAGGGATAACTATGGTCTGCCGATAAGCATTATCTCGATTTAACCCTGGTACCGCAGCATCTGTGTTTAGCACTTCCAACCCAAGGCCAAGCATTGCGTAATAGCAGAAAGTAAGGGGAGCAGTCTTTGTCGTTACAAAAAATGTCGTATCTATCGGATAAGACGGTCGATCTTCCCAGTAGAGAGTTCCAACTGAACCTTTGCGCCCCACGATTACCGTTGGATGTTCGACGAGAGCTTCGTCATGCCAGCCAGTAATCCCTCCGCTGCCATAAACCGGCACTTTTCCATCACATCTTTCAGTGGCCTTAAGTGCTTTCCCGTACTTCAGTTCAACCAGATCAGACAACCGCCCATCGCTCCACCCCTCCGGAATCTCCCCCAACTCGCTTTCCACGAACCGATCCGGGAACAGGGCCGCGATGTCGTCGGCGAGACCGGGTGGCTTTTCCCCTGCCGCCTTGGCGCGTACCGGGTCGAAGTCCACGAACCAGGACTTGAACAGCCGCCGGGCGATGGCTTCCAGGTTGGCGGCAAGAGCGCGGTTGTGGTCGATGCGGTCGTCGAGGGCTGACAACAAATTCGCTATTTCCTTCTGATACTCCAATGGTGGAAATGCAAATTCAACTGCCTTTAACTGCTGACTACTGAGATTTTGTTGGGCGGCCCCTGTGGCCAGTCCGGCGAGGTTGCTTCTATTTCCCAGCAGACAGTAATAAAGGAACCGATAGTCGGTTACTTTCGGGTCACAGATAAATGCACAACATGCTTGGTTACAAGTTGACTCCTTACCTAAGATGCCGAGTTTCCCGACGGTTGCACCATACATGGCCAGCAGCACAGTATCCTTTGGTAACAGTTTTGCCGATGAATTATTGAGCCCCTGCAAAGATATTTTTTCATCAGTATCGAAGATTTTGCGATCCAGTAACTCCTGAGTCTTCACCCAATTAATATCTCCCCCGTAGTATTTTTCCTCACGCCTACTCGGGGTTCCGCCGCTAGTTATACGGCTACACACACTTTCCATAGGTCTGTACTGCCAAAGAAAGGGAAGCCCGTCGGGCAACTCAAACCGCATACCCCACCCTCCCAAGTTGCTTCCGAACCTCCACTTCCAATTCGCTCCCGCGACGGAACAAGACCGATAGATCGGTGGTCAACTTTGCCATTTGTTCCACGAACACCTCGTCGTCATCCTCGACATCGGTTGCGCCGACATAACGTCCTGGTGTCAGGGCAAAGCCATGTTGTTCGATCTCGGCCAGCGTGACGGATTTGCAGAAGCCGGGCACATCCTCGTAACTACCTTCGCCCCATTGGGTGCCCCGCCAGTTGTGGTAAGTCAGGGCGATTTGCCGGGTCTCGTTCTCGGAAAACTCTTTCTGCTTGCGTGAACCGGGAATGAGCATGGCCAGTTTCCTGGCATCGATGAACAGGACCTTTTTGCGGCGGTCGTGCTTTCCATTTTTTCCGGCCCCCTTGTTTTTGGAGAGGAACCACAGACAGGCGGGAATCTGGGTATTGGCGAAGAGTTGACCGGGTAGGGAGACCATGCACTCCACCACATCATCGCTGACCATGGCGGTGCGGATGTTTCCCTCGCCACTGGTGTTGGTGGTCATGGAACCGTTGGCCAGCACGATGCCGGCACGACCATCGGCAGAAAGGCGGGCCAACATGTGTTGCAACCAGGCATAGTTGGCATTGCCATCCGGGGGTACCCCATATTTCCAACGAGGATCTTTGGGCAGTTTGTCGGCTCCCCAGCCTTTGATGTTGAACGGCGGATTGGCGAGTACGAAGTCAGCCCGGAGGTCGGGGTGCTGGTCATTGTGGAAAGTGTCGCCGTGGGAGTTGCCCATGTCATAGTCGATGCCACGAATGGCGAGGTTCATGCACGCCAACTTGCGAGTGGTGGCCGAAAGTTCCTGGCCGTAGATCGATGCCTGCCCTTTTCGCCCACCGTGGGCTTCGATGAACCGCTCCGAGTACACGAACATCCCGCCGGAGCCGCAGGCGGGGTCATAAATACGGCCGGAAAAAGGAGCGAGGATTTCCACCAGCACACCCACTACCGAGCGTGGCGTGTAGAACTGTCCGGCTCGTTGACCTTCGGACAAGGCGAAATTGCCAAGGAAATATTCGTACACCTCGCCAAAGATGTCGCGGGAGGCGTGCTGCTTGGGGTCGAACTTCATCTTGGCGATAATGCCCATGAGTTCGCCCAGCACGCCATCCTCCAGCGGTAGGCGGGCGAAGTCCCGGTAGAGTACACCGCGCAACTTCTCGTTTTCTCGTTCGATGGTGGCCATACCGTCATCCAGCAACTTGCCGAGTTTGGGATTGGCAGCCTGTTTGAGAAGTTCCGAGAACCGGGCTTCCTCGGGAATCCAGAACACATTGTCCTGCTTGTAGGCGTCCCGGTCTTCGGAGAGGGTGGCGAAGGCGTCTTCCCGCATCTCTTCAGGCATATACAAATCAGATTCGGGTTCGGCCAACCGAAAGCGAATGACTTCACGCTGGGCATCGAAAATGTCGCTCACATATTTGAGGAAGACCAGCCCCAGCACCGGGAATTTGTACTCTGCCGCCGACATGGCACCGCGAAGTTTGTTGGCCGAGTCCCAGAGCAATTTTTTCAATTCGGTTTCGGTCATTTGATGTGATTTTCCTGTTCTTGAGGCGCAGCGGGATTTTGTGGATAACCCTCTCTTTCCAGAGCGAGGTTCAGTGTAACCCGTGTTACTTTGAAGTGTTTGGCAACTTCCGTTTTTGTCATGAGTGGATCGAGCAGCATGGCAGCAGCCTTACGCACATCTGTCTTGGATAATTTGACCCGACGCCCACCTTTACGACCCCGCGCACGAGCGGCTGCCAATCCGGCAAGAGTCCTTTCCCGGATCAGGTTGCGTTCAAATTCGGCCAAGGCAGCGAAGACATGGAATACCAGTTTTCCGCCTGCATTGGATGTGTCGATACTTTCGGTGAGGGATTGGAAACTGACCCCGCGTGCTTCGAGGGTGTGGACGATTTCCACCAGATCCTTGAGGGAGCGTCCAAGGCGATCCAGACGCCAGACGACCAATGTGTCACCCGTGCGGAGAGTTTTCAGGCAGGTATCCAGTTCCGGTCGATCCTTGTTCCTGCCAGACGCCTTTTCCTGGAATACCTGTTCGCAACCCGCCGTAGCCAACGCATCCAATTGAAGTTCAGGGTGTTGATCCTGGTTCGAGACTCTGGCGTAGCCAATACGCATCAAACGCTCCTTATCTATACGATGATTACTATACCAGATTATTTGCATATGATGTTCTATTTCGGTGCTACAATTCAATATGCGCGGTAGCGCATAGGAAACGGTGATTTAATATACGTCGCTTGCACAAAAACTGACCGACTTCGGGGAGTCCAAGGTATGCTAATCGATGATGCTGCGAGAAAGTTTGCCAGTTGGGCAACGGCGGAAGGCTTTTTCGAGGGATACGGCTATTCAGACGCCGCTGATGGTCAATATCTTGACCAGTTATCCGTCGATGGACGCAGCATACTTAGGCAGCGACAGGTTACTCAGGTTGGGTTCGATCCCATTGAGGGCAAAGTCCTTGTCTATCTGCGTAGAGCAGCCCCAGGAAAAAAGCTTCTCGAAAAGCTCCCATCATCCATCGATGGTTTCGCGTTGGAATACCTGCAAGGAGTTGAGCAACCGATAGGTAGCAACCATACACAGCCAATGGGTTGCCCAGCTTGGCGTTTGCGTCAGTCGGCAGGGCAAAACCGCTATACATGTGGATCATCCATTTCCGTAGGAAATTACATGGACGCGGGAACGTTAGGGGCCTTGGTGCAAGACCAGGCCGGCCAGTTGTACGGGCTGACCAACAACCATGTAGGTGGTAGCTGCAATCATGCCGATGTCGGTTTGCCAATCGTAGCGCCGGGAGTCTTTGACGTTGTGGCAGGCGGACTTGACCCGTTCACTATTGGCTATCATGCAGCGACGCTTCAGATGGCTCCGGGAAGCATCACCATCGTCGATCCACTCCAAAACCACGATGCCGCGATCTTTCGGATTCCTGATGAGAGCCATGTGACTTCGTATCAAGGCGACTCATACGATACGCCAACCGTGGCAATCCCCCTGACAGCTGGAATGGCAGTCGAAAAAGTCGGGCGAACCACAGGTTTCACAAAAGGGATTGTGCAGTGCCAGATCGCGGGGCCTGTACCAATCGCTTATGCTGCGCCAAACTACGGGTTCAACGGAAAGGTCTACTACGCGCCCGCTTTTTATATCATTGGGGATACAGACATTTTCTCCGACAATGGTGACTCCGGTTCGCTGATTGTTACAACCCAGGCTGATGGCACACGCGCCGCCGTTGGTCTTGTCGTTGGAGGTGCAGTATCGGGGGCAGCTCCGGGAGGGAAAATCACCATTGCTCTTCCAATCGCACCTGTTTTGACTAGACTAAACTTGTCATTGGTATCTGGGCACAATATCTAACGATGACACTACAAGCCGCAGCCGATCATTTGCTTGCCGTTGTAAACCTTCCTCCCGGATCGGTGAACATCCTCCCGGTCCTGTCAGAAGGCGGTGGTCGTCTCGTTGTCTGGATTGATAGGCGATACTTCCTTCAGGTCCGTGATTTACCGTCATCGTTCGAAGGATATGAAGTGTCTATCGAATCGCGCCCAGAAATTACCTCGCACTGAATTGCTGCGCTAATCCGCTAGTTGAGGCGTGTTACTTCGTAAACGGTAACTGAGCGGCGTTATTTCCAATTCTCACTGATCACAGCATACTCCCCTCAGATCAAATTTTGGAGGGGTTACGGGTGGGCATCGTGGGTGAGGGGATAGAGATCTGAATGCATCTGAATGCAGTGGATTGGCGGCGAAGTGCTATTTCCACAGTCTGGGGTCGACTGGGTCATCGCTCCGGCAACCCAAAGTCAAGCGAGGAGGTAATATACGAGGATGACTCACTCAAACTACACCAAGGTCTCTCGTGCTCCTGAATGGTTCTCAAAAGGCCAATGAATATGTCAGTCTTTTCCGGGAATAGGTGGGAAATCCTGATTTACATAATCTCTCTGTTCTCTGTTCTCTGTTCTCTGTTCTCTGTTGGCCTCTTGAGCGTTCAAGAGGTCGTCTCTCAGATTTATGCGTGTTTCCGGTTCATCGGTTATGATTATAAGTTGGTGGAGCGCTGGCGACTGAAAAAGAGAGTTATAGGCTGTGAGGAAAAAACCGCCCCGGCGTCTGTAATCATCTGATTGTGGGATGGCAAATGGCCATTATGCGGATACTGTGCATAATTACTTAAAATATGTGCATGGAGCACAATTCAATAAATAATTCGGGCTGGACCATACAGGACATTATTAAGGGAATTTCGGCAGTAGCAATTGGGGTATCTACCCTTTGCTTCATTCTGGGCCTTTTAATAGTCAATCTACGCCTTTCCAATTACGGAGTTTATTCTGCTGATTTTATACGCAAAGAGTACATTTTAGTTGGTGCAGTATTTTCTATACTATTAACGATAGCATATATATTCCTTGACGTCATTTTCAAGCAAGTTAAATTATTGAGGTTTCTGTGGTCAGAAAAAAGATATTTCAGTTTTATTTTTCGCTTTGTTATTCTCTTATTTTTCACTTTCTTGACACCAGATTTATTGCATCCATTTAGTGATGTTGGTGCTGGTGATTTTGGTAATTATTTATCATCGTTCCGAGAAATGTTGATTGCGATTTCACCATTTTTTGCTATCTTGTTGCCAATTAATCTCTTTGTTTCACCACATCTTTCTGAACTCTTTAGGAAAATAAAATCCAAGCACTTGGATGTCGAGATGTTTAGAAATACCGCATATGGAATATTATGGTCTATCCCAGTATTGCTTGGAGGCCTTGAGTTATATTCAGAATTTACATACCCCATCATATCCACCGCCTATGGCGGGGGAAAAATTGCGCCATCAATCTTAACCCCGACACCACTTGGATTAGAGATCTGCAAATCACTTTCGCTACCAATAAAAAACAACCAATCAATAGGCCCAATAGAGGTCTTAACAGAATCAGAACATGAAATAATCATATTGGCTCAAGACAAAACTTCGGAAAAAAAATATGCGATACGGCTCAATAGAGAGTTGTTTGAGGCCGTTCAAATCATGCCACGATAAAAATTTTCCGACTCAGAGGAATAGTTGCTTAAGGTGAATTTGAAGGACTACTCAGTGTTATCATTTTCTGGAGACGGTGAGTAACTTCTGTCGATTATCCTGTTGAATCACTCATGTCCACCGGTTCCCACACCAGCCAGATTTGCCCGGTCTCGATCATAGGGCGCGCAACAGATCCGCTAGCCATTGCGCCGACGACCCCTCCGGCACTCCCGAGTTCGACACTTTTTTGCGTAAGTAATTGTATTTGAACGATGCACATGTTCAAAATTGTCACTACAACGCGATTTTTGAGGGTTTTGGCAGATTGACCGTATCGAATAAATCCTTTTGTTCAGGGGTCAGAGTGGTAAGCCCCTTGGCTGATTGTTTGCGATGGAGCGCGACCTGGTGATACTGAATACCCCGCACCACTTCCAGGATTCTGTTTGGGGAAGGGGCGTTATGTTGATTCTCACTTGCTATAAATCTCGAATAGTTTTTCAACTTTTTTGAAAACTCGGTCATTTCTGAGCCATAACTTACGTGTCACTTCGAGATTACCTTGTGCCCCAGACCAAAGTTCTGCACCCAAAAGAATGTTCTTAAAAAATGGCCAATTAGCCTGTTCGTAATCAATTTGAGCGTAACACCATAGTTGCGCTAATATGTTCGGATAGAAATTTGGGGGTATTACGGCCGCAGTGACTGCCACTTTTCTTTCGACAATAAGCAACTCTTTTCTTAATGTGTTATGGAATACTACATCAGGGCGACATCGAAGTTTTTTGTTATCAACTGTCAAAGTTGAGGTTTCAAAATAATGAGCGGAGGCGGAGCCTATCAATGGATCGACATATATCACATTCCATTCTTTTTCCTTGAATCTACATGATGGAGAAACGATAATATCGTTAAACCCAGAAAGCATTTTTTGGATATCAATTTCTTGTTTCTTTGCGCTCGAAAAGATTTGAGATCGTGTTTGACCAATTGTTTCTGGATGAGAAAGTTTGAAGACCCACGATGAAAATCCTGTTGCTGTTGATTTTTCGGGACCACTTGCGATCGGAAATGTGCCTGAACTTGCTCGCCGAATCAATTCATCGAAATCATAGGATACTGCATTGAATATGGTTGAATTAAAAACCCCCATATCAACTTTCTGGAGAAGTGGTATCGATAGCAAAAGACACGAGCATTTCAGGTATTGTATTTTGTGTAGCAAAGAGACCGAAGGTAGCCGAAGTGGCCCCATGTGTCAAGACAGTTCTTGCATGAGTGTTAGTCCAAAGTAGTCGTTGCTGAAAAATTTCGTTCCAAAAATCGGCCGGCCTCGAATCATGTTCAAGAGGGATTCCAGAATAAATTTCGGGGAAAATATCCTTCGTTTGTTCTGACCATCCCTGCAAAAATCAGGCGCAAAAAACGGCGAATGCCGTGTTTCAGGATCTTCCTCATCAACCAGCGGATGTTGTAACCTGCCACACACAACACCGCATGAATGCTATCCCCCACGAGTACTGCAAATTCGCATCCGCCGCGCCCAATGTGAAGTGGGCCCCTGTGTCAAGACAGCACGGAGATCAATGAAGTGTAAAGTTTTGAAACTTGTCGAGGTTGAATTTCGAATAAATTATTACAACTGTCATTACATAATTCTCTTTGTTCACTGTGAGTGACAGTGAAACACTATGCTGTAAAAGGAATACGATTAACCGCTAGTCGACGCGTAACTGTCTCAGGTATACATAACCATTTTGAGGTTTACCTCAGAGTACTTTTGTAAAGTATTAACCAAGAGCCCCGTAATATCGGGGCTCTTTGCCATTATAGACACTATTCGCGGCTGGCCTACGGAAAAGCTGACATGGGAAGGTAGTTGCGAAGCAAGCAGGGACTCAAAGAATACGCAGACCTTCCGCGTATCGATCGGGAAAGGACGGAGGATGCTGGATGAGAGAAGATGCAGCGGTCAGCAGTTACGCCCCTTCGACGGCCCACAAATCAGCATACAACTCCGCCTGCTCGATGACCTTTTCCACAGCACCGGGTTGCTTGTCCGGGGGGTACTTGTATTTGGTCAGCAGCACTTTGACCAACCGTTGACGAACAGGATGATGTCCGGCCGGCGAGTATGGTGCGGCCCCTTGATCGAAAACTGGTTGATGGCTAGCCATTCAGTCGATCAGGCGCACGAAATCACCGCGCGTTTCGCCATCCTGCTGGTATTGCACCGGCACCCCGCCTACCAACAGTTTGTGGAAGTGGCGGTTCGCCGCCAACTGTGCTGGGATACCCAAGTCCATATTCTGTTCCAGCTCCTCCTGAATCTCGATGAGGTTGTTGGCGGTGATCAGGCTGGTACGGCGTACCTGCTCATAGCCCAGCCGCAGCGCCTGCCGGTAGCATTGCACTTCCTTGGCGGCGAGGTTGGTCACGGCTTCCGGCAGCACCTCGTTCTTGAAGATCTCGTCCTGCGTGGTGACAATATTCTCGATCTCGGAACTGTCCTTGGCTTCCTGCATGCCCAGCGCATTGATGAGGATGCCCTGATTGGGGATGGAGGCGGCAATGCCCTTCAACTCCGCCAGCTTGCGGCTGCTGCTCGCCAACTTCTTGAGAATGGCAGGCGTATCGAAGCGTCCGGCATCCAGTTGCTCAAGTGGTGCGATGGTGACCATCTTGTGATATCCCCAAACTTTCCATGTATAAAAAAGGTGCTTTTCTATATATTCTAAACCCGATATGTATAGAAAGTGGGGATTTGTGTAGATATGCGGGGATGGGTGGTTAGAAAACGGGAATTTTTATCGCATGGGTCAAGGCTTATGCCTCGGCCGCCTCGAGCAGAACTTCCGCCTCCGGCAGGCGCAACTGGACGGAGATAAGGCGGGGCAGCAGGGTGTCGCGGAGGATGGCGAGGGTTTGGGCGTTACTTTCATTCAACGCGATCCGAGACATTTCCTCGATTCGTTTGCGAATGACCAGACTTGTGTAAACGGTAACTGAGCGGCGTTGTATTTTCGCAGAGTGATTTTCCCCATACTTCTCCCAGATTTTAACGAGGGAGAAAGGAAATGGGTACGAAGCGCGTGGGCGGAAGAATCCGTTACAGCAAACAGGAGTGGCGCACATGGGTGTCGGAATTTATGGCCAGTGGTCGGGACCCCCTCGTTTTATGCCAGGACAAGGGACTGAATCCGGCGTGACGCGACATCTTCCCTGACACCGGGGGGGGACAGAGCCATTGGCGACTCAGATCACACCGACGACCAGCAGCAATGCCCGATCAACCTTCTTCATCCTCTCTTCATCGAGACGGCCAAATGATTCGCTGATTTTGGTACGCGGTAGCGTCGAAAGTTTGTCCACCATGACTTGCGAAAGCGTGCGCAATCCATTGGCTGGACTTGGCTCCACGGTCACGCGAAATGCGGCATTGCGCAGATCGCTTGTGACCGGACAGAGCATAACGCTTTCCAAATCTGTCAAAAGGTCGGATTGAACGACCAAGGCTGGTCGCGGTTTGCCATAGTCACCCTGCAGAGAAACCGTGACCAAATCGCCTCGTTGCGTCATGCCCAACCCTCAACGTGGGTCGCCGCCTCTTCGGTAAAGCGCAAAACGTCGGCCTCTGCCGGGTCGCCCTTGAGGTTTTGGCACTGCTGCCGTACCTGTGCCGCGAACTCAGGCGAGCGGGTGTCCGGCACCCAAAACTGAACGGGACGTAGCCCCGCCGCACGCATCCGCTCGCGGTGACGCGCCACCTTGCTGGTCGATTCGTGGATTGGTGGCATGATGTCCTCCATTGGTTGAATGTTAGGTTACATGGTACTGTACATGCAACCATGATGCAACTCAAGTTGCACCACAGTTTCGTGCAGAGGACTCCTGAGCGATTCCCCCTCCCGCGCGGCTTCCTCATGCAGTAGTAGCGTATTCTGGTACCGTAGTCGCCTATGCCTGCGCCACCGGACGAATTAAATCCATTCCGCGAAAGGTGGAGCAGCGCTGAAATACTTCCGTCGTCGGTTTCACCTTCTTCTGGTGACAGAACTTTGCCGCCAACTTCGCCAGTCCCTTGATGTCCCGTCCGGTTGCGGTCGGGAACATTTCCACCAACTCGTCTACCAGTATCGCATCGACGTTCAGTTCAAATTGATCTACCCTCATGCGGGAGCGAATAAGGCGCGGGCGGCATTCAGTGCTTCTTCGAAGGCAGGACGGCGATAATCCCAGATCCTGTCTTCGGGAGGAGGATGCAGGACCATGGTGGCGTTGGCCTCGAACAGCAAAACGTTTCCCTCATGGTCGAGGGTGAAGTCCATGCCGCCGTAGTCCAGTCCCAGACGGAGTTGAAGGGTTTCGAGGGCGCTGACTGCCGAACTTCCGAGAAAAGTCCGGTAGTCTTCCAGAAAAGCCTGTTCCTCCTCCCGAAAGTCGGGACGGGTGGTCATTTCCGCGCTGAAGTAATGCACCTTCCACTGGGAGGACAGCGCGAGGTGGATGGGGTAGAGGTTCCCGCCCAGAGTCATGATCCGGAATTTTCGGTAGATCTCATCCTGACCTTGGGTGGGCAGGCATTCCAGAACCAGCAGGGAGGGACCGGGCAGGCGTTCCAGCAGAACGGGCAGATCGTCGGCCCGTTCTGCACGCTCGAAATATTGTCCGCCATGAAAACCGGGTGCCCTCAGCAAGAGAGGAAAGTGGTACCCCTGATCCAGTAGCCAGTGCTCCAGACGATGGGCGGATTCCCGGCAGGAGTCATCTTGAGGGGAGCGCGGGAACTCTACCGTGCGGGCATTTCTCAGATACGGGATCCCCGCGCTCAGCCGAACCAGCCGGCTCCGGGCAGTGGCCTGAACACGTTGCGGATCATTGCGTGCCGGTATCCGCGACGCACCCTGTGGCCAGCGTTGGAGCGCACGGGTCAGGGCATCCGGGCAACGGTCGGCATCACCCACCGCGTTGAAGAGAAGATCGTGGGGAGGGAGCGGCGCATTTTCCGGAAAAAATTCCAGGGCCAGAATCCGGGTATGGTGGCGCTGGCGGTCCAACAGCGGTTGCCAGGGGATATTGCCATCGGCGGCCGAGGCCAGGATCAGCAGGGTGGGCAATACACTGCCGTGCCCCGGTAGAAAAATTTCCGGTTCTGGCCCGTAACCCAACTGGCGATGGACTTCCGCCTTGTTTTCCTGGCCCAGGCGGCTGGCGCTGGTCGCCAGTCCGCGGTGGGCATCGAGTAAGTCAGGGCTTACCGTTAGAACCTGTTCGAACAGGCAGGCCGCTTCCTCGTTTTCCTGTTGACTCAGCGCCACATGAGCCAGATTGAGCAAAGCCCCGGTATGCTGCGGATCGAGGGCAAGCGCGGCATGGAAAGCGGTCTTGGCGGCTTCGAGATGATCGGTGCTCACCAGGCCGGTGCCCAGATTGACCCAGGCCCCCAGATGGGTGGGATCGAGGGTTAATACGGCCAGATACTGGTCACGGGCCAGGAGAAGGGATTCGCGGGTCCCCGGCCGAGCCAGAAAATTGGCCCAGTTGAAGCGCAGGCCCGGGCTGTCCGGTGCCAACCGAATCGCTGCTTCATGATGCCGGCGCGCTTCATTTTCCTGTCCCAGACGTTCCTCGGCCAAAGCCAGATTGGCCAGTATCAGGGGATGAGGGTGATGCATCTCCAAGGTTCGGAGGGCTTCATGGGCAAGGAGCCACAGACCTGACTGGAGGAGGGCGAGCGCAGCATGAAACCGAATCTCTTCCTCTTCCGTCAGGGGGGACATTTAGCGCACTTTGATATGCAGTTCACGCAATTGCTGCTCAGAGACCTTGCTGGGCGCCTGGGTCAGCAGACATTGGGCCCGCTGGGTCTTGGGAAAGGCGATGACATCACGGATATGTTCCGCGCCGGTCATCATGGCTACCAGTCGATCAAAGCCGAAGGCAATTCCGCCGTGGGGTGGTGCGCCGTACTGGAGGGCATCGAGGAGAAAGCCAAATTTGGCCTGTGCTTCTTCAGGGCCGATATTGAGGGCGCTGAAGACTTTGGACTGGATATCGGCGCGGTGGATCCGCACGGACCCACCGCCGATTTCCCAGCCATTGAGGACCATGTCATAGGCTTGAGCCAGCGCCTGGGAAGGGTCGTTGTCGAGAAAGGCTTCGTGGCCTTCCCTGGGGGCCGTGAAGGGGTGATGCAAGGCGACCCAGCGCTGACTGTCAGCGTCAAACTCAAACATGGGAAAGTCTACGACCCACAGAGGCTTCCAGCCGCCCGTGGAGAACCCGCGTTCATGTCCCAACTTGACGCGCAGGGCCCCCAGGGCATCGTTCACCACCTTGGCGTGGTCGGCGCCAAAGAAGATCAGGTCATCATTTTCCGCGCCGGTGCGTTCCAGGATCAGGCGCAGTGTGGATTCATCCAGGAATTTGACGATTGGAGATTGCAGCCCCTGGTCGTTGGGTTGGGTGCGGTCATTGACTTTGATGTAGGCCAACCCCTTCGCGCCATAAATCTTGACAAAGGTTGTGTAGTCGTCGATTTCCTTGCGCGTCAGGGAACCTCCTCCGGGAATGCGCAGGGCGGCAACCCGTCCGTCCTTCAGATCGGCAGCGGCGCGGAACACCTTGAAATCCACCTGCTTCATGGCATCGGTCAACTCGGTGAATTCGAGGGGGATGCGCAGGTCAGGCTTGTCCGAGCCATAACGGTGCATGGCTTCGGCCCAGGTCAGACGAGGGAATGGGGCGCCCAGATCCGCATGGATGGTGGTCTGAAAGAGGTGGCGAGCCAATCCTTCCATCATCTCCATGATTTCAGGCGCGGCAAGGAAGGAAGTTTCGATATCGATCTGGGTGAATTCCGGTTGACGATCAGCCCGCAGATCTTCGTCGCGAAAACATTTGGTGATCTGATAATAACGATCAAAGCCGGAGACCATCAGCAGTTGTTTGAACAGTTGGGGCGATTGGGGCAAGGCATAGAATTCGCCATGATGAACGCGGCTCGGCACCAGATAATCCCGCGCCCCTTCCGGTGTGGACTTGGTCAGCATGGGGGTTTCGATGTCGATGAACCCCAGATCGTCCAGATAACGGCGCACAGCCATGGCGACCCGATAGCGCAACTGAAAGTTCTGTTGCATTACCGGGCGGCGCAGATCGAGGTAGCGGTATTCGAGGCGCACTTGTTCGGACAGATTGTCGTCATCCAGCATGAAGGGGGGGGTGAGCGATGGGTTCAGGACCTCCAGTTGGTGGGCCACGACCTCGATTTCTCCACTCTTCAATTGCTCGTTGCGGGTGCCTTCCGGACGCAGTCGGACCTGCCCGGATACCTTCAGGACGAATTCGTTACGGATGCCGCAAGCAGTGGCGAAGGTGGCTGTATCCTCCGGATTGGCGACGATCTGGACCAATCCTGCGCGGTCGCGCAGATCGATGAAGATGACCCCTCCATGATCGCGACGGCGGTGAGCCCAGCCAAACAGGGTGACGGTGTGATTCAGGTGGCGGCGGTCGATCAGACCGCAATAGTCAGTACGCATGAACAGAAAGTCTCAAGAGATGGAACGGGACAAACGACAACATTATATAGTCTTCGGGGGTTGCTTCTGACGGGGTTCCACGACTCCCATGGAGATGATGTGTTTGAGCGCATCATCCACCGAAATGTCCAACTCGATGACTGCTCGACAGGGGACCATGAGAAAGAAGCCGGAAGTCGGATTGGGTGTGGTCGGTACATATACGTTCAGGTGAGGTTCGCCCAGATGTTCCGCCACCAGCCCCTGCGGGATCCCGGTCTGAAACGCCAGGGTCCAGCTGTCGGCATGAGGGTAGCGGATCAGCAAGACTTTGCGAAAAGCTTGCCCCGAACTGGAGAAGAGGGTGTCGCTGACCTGTTTGACACTGCTGTAGATACTATTGACGACGGGAATTTTGTCGAGCAGGCGTTCCCCCAGCGTCAACAGGCGTTGTCCAAGGAAATTGGCCGCCACGGCGCCGGTCAGGAGCACGATACACAGGGCGAGAAGCACCCCCAATCCGGGGACATTCATGCCAAACAGGGCCTCTGGACGCAAGTTCAGAGGCAGCAGGAAGAGCGTCTGATCGAGGGTGGTGACGATGACTCGCAGAACCCACAGGGTGATGACTACCGGGATCAGGACCACGATTCCGGTGATGAAATAGCGCTTCATCCGCAGGCCGGACAGGGACCGTTGGCACAGGGCGGCGGGGCGGCTTCGGTGCTGTGGGCCGAACTTTGCGAGGTGTCGCTTCGCTCTGTCCCTGCGAGAGGTTTTTGCGTAGCGCCACCTCCTTTGAAATCCGTGGCATACCAGCCACTACCCTTCAACTGAAAACCTGCCGCCGTCAACTTTTTGGACAGGGTGGCCTGACCACAGGCAGGACATTGGGAGGGGGCTGGATCGGAAATCTTTTGCAGGACTTCGATTTCCTTGCCACAATTCGTGCAACGATAATCGTAAAGAGGCATGATGGGTAATCTCCTTGAAAGGGGTTCGCAAGGATGGCCTCGGTAGGCGGCACCTCGCAATTTCGCCGGACGGGCGAGAGGGTGAGGATCCTTGAGGGACCGAGACTCGAACCCGCAGGCTCTTCCGTACGACTTAGAAACAATTATTGGGGATAATAGCATAGGAAGACGGTCGCCTATGAGTCCGTCACTCCAGGAAAAAGCAGTTCGCAGGGACAAGGCTAGGAGAGGCTGCGCAAAATCATGAGGAATGGGAACCTAAACCGAATCAAGGGTTCTATGGATGGACTCGGTGGCGCAAGATTCCTGAAAATAAATAATGGACGAGGAGACAGGCAGAATGCACAAGACGATGGGGAAATGGGGAGCCGCTTGGCTGGGATTGTGGATGATGCAAGGGGCTCTGGCGTCCAGTCTACCCCCAGGCGTAACGGAGGTAACCCGCGTGGAAGGGGTCACGGAATACCGTCTGACTAATGGGTTGCAAGTCTTGCTGGCCCCGGATGACAGCAAGCCGACTGCGACGGTCAACGTGACCTATCGGGTGGGTTCGCGCATGGAAAGTTATGGTGAAACCGGCATGGCGCACCTGCTGGAGCACCTCATGTTCAAGGGTACACCCAAACACCCCGATATCATGGGCGGTCTGACCAGTCACGGGATGCGTCCCAACGGAACCACCTGGTTTGATCGGACCAACTACTTCGAATCCTTCCCCGCCTCGGAAAACAATCTGGATTGGGCGCTCAAAATGGAAGCTGACCGCATGGTACATTCCAACGTGGCGCGCAAGGATCTGGACAGCGAGATGACGGTGGTCCGTAACGAGATGGAGCGTGGGGAGAACGACCCCAGCGATGTCTTGATGGACAAGATCATGGCGGCGGCTTTTCAGTGGCATAACTACGGAAAGTCCACCATCGGTGCGCGAAGCGACGTGGAAAATGTCAATATTGCGCATCTCCAGGCCTTTTATCACAAGTATTACCAACCGGACAATGCCACCCTGGTCGTGGCCGGGCGCTTTGACATGACCCGTACCCTCAAGGAGATCCAGGAAACTTTTGGGCAGATTGCCCGCCCCAAGCGTGTGCTGGAGCCGACGTATACGCTCGATCCCGCTCAGGATGGCGAGCGGCAGGTGATCCTGCGGCGGGTGGGCGATGTGCAATACGTGGAAGCCGTCTATCATGCAGTGGCGGCGGCCAGTCCCGACAGCCCGGCTTTCGAGGTGTTGGCTCAGGTGTTGGGAGATACGCCCACGGGACGATTGCACAAGTCTTTGGTAGAGACCGGATTGGCGACGAGCATCGGCGCGGACTATTTCAATCTGGCAGAGCCTGGAGTCCTGTTCCTGCAGGCCGAAGTGCGTAAGGACCAGAAATTGGATGATGTGCGCGATGCTTTTCTGGCTACTGTGGAGAAAATCAAGGAACAACCCATCACGGCCCAGGAGGTGGAACGGGCCGAGGCCAACCTGCGCAACAGTATCGATACTACCTTCAATGACCCGGAAAGGTTCGGCATTGCCTTGTCCACAGCCATTGCCAATGGGGACTGGCGCCTCTTCTTCCTGAACCGGGACCGCTTGGCCAAGGTGACTCCGGCGGACGTGCAACGGGTGGCCGTGTCCTATCTCATTCCCAGCAATCGTACGCTCGGATTGTTCATTCCGACCGCCAATCCCCTGCGTGCCCCTGCGCCCCAACGGGTGGATGCCGAAGCCCAATTGCAGGGTTACCATGGCAGTCCTGATTATCAGGAGGGAGAGGCTTTTGACGCTTCTCCGGCCAACATTCAGAAACGAACTCAATGGGTCACATTGCCCGATGGGTTGAAAGTGGCTTTGCTGTCCAAGAAAACCCGTGGGGGGACGGTTCATGCCCAACTGAGTTTGCATTTTGGAACGGCAGATTCGTTGCTGGGCAAGGAGCAAGTGGGGGATTTTGTGGCGGGGTTGCTGGAGCGGGGGAGCGAGGGCATGACCCGTTCCGAAATCCAGGACAAATTTACGGCACTCAAGGCGCAGGTGGCTTTTTCAGGGTCAGCCACGGGCATGACGGTCATGATCCAGACGGTCAAGGAGAATCTGCCCGCCACCCTGGATCTGGTGACACGCATTTTGCGCAACCCCACCTTTCCCGAGAGCGAGTTCAAGCAATGGCGCGAGGCCAGCCTGGCCGATGTGGAAGAAAGCCGCAGCGATCCTCAGGCCATGGCTTCCAATATGCTTCACCGTTATTTCAACCGTCATCCTCGCGGGGATCTGCGCTATACCTCCACGTTTGACGAAACCGCAGAAGACATCAAGGCGGTCACGCGGGATCAGGTCGTCCAGTTCTATCGGCGCTTCTATGGGGCGTCTCATGGGGAACTGGCCGTGGTGGGGGACTTCAGTCCGGTGCCCGTGCGCGCTGCGCTCGAACAGGGGTTGGGTCAGTGGGCAAACGCAGAACCCTATGCTGTCGTGTTGGATGATTATCAGGCGTTTCCCGGAAAAACCCTGCAGCAGGACGTGGCGGACAAGGCCAACGCTGTTTTTCTGGCGTGGCAACCCCTGCCGATCAAGGATGATGACCCCCAAGCGCAGGCCCTGACTCTGGGTAACTATGTGTTGGGTGAAGGATTCCTGAACTCTCGTCTGGCTACGCGTATCCGCCAGAAGGAAGGGTTGAGTTATGGGGTGGGTTCTTTCTTGCGCCTCAACGATCAGGTGCCCAATAGCGCCTTCGGGGCTTACGCCATTTATGCGCCGCAAAACCGGGCTCGTCTGGTCAAGGCTTTTGACGAAGTGATCGCACAGGTGCTGGGGCAGGGATTGACCCCGGCAGAAATCGAGGCAGGCAAAGCCGCACTGATGCAATCGCGCAAATTGGCACGGGCGCAGGATGGCTCACTGGTCGCTCAACTCGACAAACTGATGTTTGACCAGCGCGATGCAACTTTCCTGGCGCAACAGGATGATCAGGTCATGGCGGCCGATTCCTCCAGCGTCAATGAAGCGCTCAAGAAGTACCTGGATCCCGCTCGCTTTGTGACGGTCTATGTCGGAGATTTTGCGGTAAAGAAACCGTGACCTGCAAAATCCCGGAGTCCGTGCTGGTGGTGATCTATACGCCCGCAGGGTTGGTCTTGTTGATCGAACGGGCCGATGCGCCCGGGTATTGGCAATCGGTAACGGGCAGTCGCGGCACCACGGAAGAGCCGTTATGGGAGACGGCGCGGCGCGAAGTGGCGGAGGAAACGGGATTGTGTGCGACGCCAGAGAACCTGAAAGATTGGAAGGAGGCGCGGGTTTACGAAATTTACCCGCGCTGGCGGTACCGCTATGCCCCGGGAGTGACTCAGAATACCGAGCACCGTTTTGGGTTGGTGGTGCCAGCACCGGTGTCAGTCACTCTTTGCCCCCGAGAGCATGTCCGGCAGGTTTGGTTGCCTTGGCAGGAAGCGGCCCTGCAATGTTTTTCCTGGACCAATCAGGAAGCCTTGCGCGATCTTCCCAGGCGCATGTCTGTGACCATGTAAATAGAAGGAGGGTAGGTTGAGGTTTGTTAAAGGCATTGACAGAGTGCTTTCGGCGCAATATAATCGGCAGTTCTTTTCATGAAATAGTGAACGCTGTTATGAAAACCTTTTCCGCTAAAGCGCATGAAGTCCAGCGCGACTGGTTTGTGGTGGATGCCACTGATCTGGTTCTTGGACGGTTGGCCAGCCAGATTGCCTTGCGTCTGCGTGGCAAGCATAAAGCCATTTACACCCCCCATGTGGACACGGGTGATTTTATCGTCGTGGTCAATGTGGAGAAGATTCGCGTGACCGGCAACAAAGGCGAAGATAAAAAGTATTATCGCCATACGGGCTACCCCGGCGGAATCTACGAAACCAATTTCAACAAGTTGCAGGCTCGTCATCCTGCACGGGTTCTGGAAAAGGCGGTCAAAGGCATGCTCCCCAAGGGGCCCCTGGGCTATGCCATGATCAAGAAAATGAAAGTTTACGCGGGCGCAGAGCATCCCCATGCCGCCCAGCAACCAAAAACCCTGAGCATTTGAGGTCCTGATCATGATTGGTGATTATTATTACGGAACCGGACGACGCAAGAGCGCAGTGGCCCGGGTATTCATGAAATCCGGCTCCGGTCGTTTTGAAATCAATGGCAAAACGCTGGACGAATACTTTTCCCGTGAAACCGGCCGCATGGTGGTCCGTCAGCCTCTGGCCCTGACCAACTATCTGGATGGGTTTGATATTCGCATCAATGTGGCGGGTGGCGGTGAGTCTGGCCAGGCGGGTGCTGCGCGTCATGGGATCACCCGTGCGCTGATCGATTTCAATCCCGATCTCAAGAGCGTTCTCAAGCAGGCAGGTCTGGTGACTCGCGATGCACGTGAAGTAGAGCGAAAGAAAGTCGGTTTGCACAAGGCACGGCGCCGCAAGCAATTCAGCAAACGTTAAAGCCCACAACCCCATCAAAACCGGCGCCCCTCGCGCCGGTTTTTTTTCGTGGGGCGTACCGGGGCTATAATCATCCGAACAAGCCAGGAGAGAATAATGATCAAAGTGGGCATCGTTGGCGGAACGGGGTATACCGGTGTCGAGTTGCTGCGTCTGGTGGCGCAGCACCCGGAAATGAAGTTGAGCGTCATTACGTCGCGCAAGGAAGCGGGGTTGAGGGTGGCGGATCTGTTTCCCAGTTTGCGCGGACATGTGGACATTGCTTTTTCCGATCCGGCGCGGGTGATGTCCCTGATCGACTGTGAGTTGGTGTTCTTTGCGACCCCCAATGGCGTGGCTATGGAACAGGTGCGCGAATTGCTGGAAGCCGGTGTGCGGGTCATCGATTTGGCGGCGGATTTTCGTCTGAAAGATGTGGCGGAGTGGGAGTCCTGGTATGCAATGACCCATGCCTGCCCGGATCTGGTGGAAGGGGCCGTGTATGGATTACCGGAAGTCAATCGGGATTCGATTCGCAGTGCCAATCTGGTCGCCAACCCGGGCTGTTACCCGACGGCGGTGCAACTGGGTTTTTTGCCTCTGGTGGAAACCGGGGTGGTGGACCTGAATCACCTCGTCGCGGATGTCAAATCAGGGGCATCCGGGGCTGGGCGTAAGGCCGAGGTTCCTCTTTTGCTGGCTGAGGCCGGGGATAATTTCAAGGCCTATGGGGTACCTGGGCACCGTCATCTGCCTGAAATTCGTCAAGGATTGAGGATGGGGGCTGGGCATGAAGTGGGGTTGACCTTCGTTCCTCATTTGCTTCCAATGATTCGGGGCATCCACGCTACCCTCTATGCTCGTTTGACACGGCGGGACGTGGATCTGCAAGCATTGTTCGAGGCGCGTTACGCCAATGAACCCTTCATCGACATCCTGCCTCCGGGCAGTCACCCGGAAACCCGTTCGGTGCGGGCATCCAACCATTGCCGCATCGCGGTGCATCGTCCTCAGGAGGGAGAAATGGTGGTGATTCTGGCGGTTATCGACAATCTGGTCAAAGGTGCTGCAGGACAGGCAATACAGAATGCCAACCTGATGTTTGATTGGCCAGAAACTCTGGGGCTGACTCAAGTTCCGATCCTGCCCTGAGGTTTTCAGCAGGGAATTTAAAAACTGCTACAATGGACCCATTCTAACTTGCCCCTTTCAGGAGAATGCCATGAATGCTCTCACAGAAATGCCCGCTCCCTTGATTTTTACCGACAGTGCGGCCGATAAGGTCAAGGCGCTGATCGATGAGGAAGGAAATCAGGACTTGAAATTGCGCGTGTTTGTCACCGGAGGGGGATGCTCGGGTTTTCAGTATGGTTTTGCCTTTGAAGATACAGTCAACGAAGATGATACCCAGATGGTCAAGAATGGCGTGACCCTGCTCATCGACCCGGCGAGCTACCAATACATGGTGGGCGCCGAGATCGACTACAAGGAAGATCTGGAAGGGTCCCAGTTCATCATTCGTAATCCCAATGCCAAAACCACCTGTGGCTGCGGATCTTCTTTTTCCGCATGAGGTAGATTATTTAATTCATAATTAAAATAATTAACTAGCGTCTGTTTTATGTTGACTCTAAACAATTTCGGGTGTTAGACTCAGCACTGAGTTTCGTCTTCCCCCTGATTTATGGAGAGTCATCATGAAAAAATCTCTTATGAAAAAATCCCTTCTCCTGGTCTCCGCCTGGGCAGCGTGGGGTGCGGCTTCGCTCGCCTGGAGTTTTGAGCCACTGCCCGACGCTCCTCCTGTCCCTGCGGACAATCCCATGAGTGCTGCCAAGGTCGCCTTGGGGCAGCAGTTATACTTTGACAAACGGCTTTCGGTGGATGGCACCGTATCCTGTAATTCCTGTCACAGCGTGATGGGGAGCGGAACGGACAACCGACCGGTCTCCGTGGGTGTTGGTGGAAAAAAGGGGGGGCGTAATGCACCCACGGTGTGGAATTCGGCATTCCTGAGTGTACAGTTCTGGGATGGTCGGGCTGCCACTCTGGAAGATCAGGCCAAAGGGCCGATCGTGAATCCCGTGGAGATGGGGATGCATTCACCGGCCGATGCGGAAGAGCGCATTCGCGCCATTCCAGGTTATGTCAGCCAGTTTGAAGCGGTCTTTGGCACACGGGATCCGGTGACGTACGATAACATTGCCAAAGCCATTGCGGCTTATGAACGGACCTTGTTGACCCCCCACAGTCCCTTCGACCGCTATATGAAGGGGGACAAGACGGCCCTCTCCGAGCAGGCCTTGCGGGGTATGAAAACTGTCGAGAGGATCGGTTGTACTGCCTGCCATACAGGGCCGGATTTTGCGGGTCCCAACATGCCTGCGGGGCAAGGTTTCTATCAGAAATTCCCCATTTTTGTCGCGAACAACCCTTATGTGGCGAAGTATCGGTTGATGGAGGATGAGGGGCGTTTCAACGTCACGCACGAGGCATCGGACAAGAACCTGTGGCGCGTCCAGACCTGGCGCAACGTGGCTTTGACCGCCCCTTATTTTCATACCGGATCCGTCCCGACCCTGGATGAAGCGGTGCGTGTCATGGCCCGTTCCCAGTTGGGGAAGACCCTGACGGAAGCGGAAGTCGAGGATATCGTGGCTTTTCTCAACAGTCTGACGGGAGAGTTCCCTGCGCAGAACATGCCCCGTCTGCCTCAGACGCCCAATCGAACATTGACGGCAGAGTGAACTTTGCCTCACGAGATACACTCCAACCAGTTCCCTTATCCTCTTCCCTCCGCTCAGGAGGGTTTTTTTTGTCCGGGCAGAAAACGGTACAAATCCCAAAGAGGAAATGCGGGTTATGCTGAAGAGCGCGGGCATGCGCCGGTCGGTTGTATAATCCACGATAGCCTGAAGTCAATATGGTGAATCTGGAGACACAAAGACAAGGAATGCCATGAAAGCACGAGTGAAGTGGGTCGAAGGAATGAGTTTTCTGGGGGAAAGTGGTAGCGGTCACACTTTCTTGATGGATGGGGCTCCAGAAGCCGGTGGACGCAACCTGGGGGTGCGCCCCATGGAAGCGGTCCTGCTGGGGGCAGGGGGGTGTACCGCATTCGATGTGGTCATGATGCTGAAACGGGCACGCGCCGATATCGTGGACTGTGTGGTGGAACTGGAGGCGCAGCGCGCAGAGGAGGATCCCAAGGTGTTTACCCAGATCCACTTTCACTTCGTGGTGACGGGACGAAGCCTCAAGGCTGAACAGGTTCAGCGTTTCATCGACCTGTCCGCAGAAAAGTATTGTTCGGCCACGATCATGCTCGGAAAAACCGCCAAAATTACCCATGATTTTGAATTGCGCGAGGTCCTCGGTGACACCCCGTGAGGCCCTCGAATCTCTTTTCGCGGGCAATGATTTGACCCATGGTCAGATGACCGATGTCATGGGCGACATCATGAAGGGCGTCACGACCCCCATTCAGACGGCGGCATTGGTGACCGCCTTGCGTTACAAGGGTGAGACGGTGACGGAGTTGGTTGCCGCGGTGCAGGTGATGCGTTCTTTGTCGGTTAAAGTGGATACCACTGGACTGGAGCATGTCGTCGATACCTGCGGAACGGGAGGAGACGGCATGCATACCTTCAACATCTCCACCACGGCTGCATTTGTGGCGGCTGCAGCAGGCGCACGGGTGGCCAAGCATGGGGGGCGGGCGGTTTCCTCCAGCGTGGGAAGTGCAGACGTACTGGAATCTCTCGGGATCGGTATGGTGAGTACGACGCCGGAACGGGCCCAGCAATCCTTGCGCCATTGGGGACTAGGATTCATGTTTGCGCCCCACCATCATACGGCCATGAAACATTCGGTTTCCGTGCGGCGGGAGTTGGGTGTACGTACCCTGTTCAACCTGCTGGGGCCCATGACCAACCCGGCCGGAGCACCCAACCAGTTGCTGGGGGTTTTTGCGGCCCACTTTACCCAACGGTTGGCGGCAGTCCTGAAGGAATTGGGTACGCGCCATGCCATGGTGGTTCATGGGAGTGATGGATTGGACGAAATCACCCTGTCTGGACCGACCCATGTGGCTGAGTTACATGAAGGTGAAATTCGCGAATATCTGTTTCATCCGCGTCAGGTGGGCATAGAACCCGCCCCATTGAATGGACTGTTGGTCAAGAGTGCAGAGGAATCCCGTTACCTTCTGCTTTCCGTCCTGGAGGATGAAGCGGGGCCTGCGCGCGATATCGTCCTGCTGAATGCGGGCGCCGCTCTCTACGTGGCGGGAGTGACGGCTTCCCATCGCGCGGGTGTGGAACTGGCAAGGGCCACGCTGGCCTCCGGAGCCGCCCGCCAACGGCTTGAAGACCTGGTGTCATGGATTCGGACATGAGCGATATCCTGTCTGCCATCATGGCCACCAAGGTTCAGGAAGTGGCCGAGGCGCAGGGGCGTGTTCCTCTGGCCCAACTCAAGGAGCAGGTCTTTGATGCCCCCCCCCTGCGGGATTTCACGGCGGCACTCATGGCCAGGGTACGGGTTGGGCAATCTGCCGTGATTGCCGAAGTCAAAAAGGCCAGTCCCAGTAAGGGAGTCCTGCGCGAGGATTTCGATCCCGCAGCCATCGCCCGTTCTTACGCCGAGCATGGGGCCGCTTGTCTGTCCGTGTTGACGGATCGGCAATATTTTCAAGGGAGCGCGGAATACCTGCAGGCTGCGCGCGCGGCCTGTTCCTTGCCTGTCCTGCGCAAGGACTTTCTCTGTGCGCCCTATCAGGTCTATGAGGCGCGTTGTATGGGGGCCGATGCCATTCTGTTGATCGTGGCTGCGCTGGATCTGGCGCGCCTGCATCAACTGGAAAGTCTGGGGCATGCCCTGGGTATGGCCGTACTGGTGGAAGTGCATGATGAACGGGAACTGGCCCTGGCCCTGCAATTGGATTCGCCTTTGATCGGGGTCAACAACCGTAATCTGCGGACTTTTGAAACGCGTCTGGAGACTTCTCTCGAGTTGCGTGTTCAACTTCCCGAAGACCGCTTGATGATCAGTGAAAGTGGCATTGCTACCCCAGTCGAAGTGGCGACTTTGCGTGACGCAGGTGTCCATGTCTTTCTGGTTGGAGAAACCTTCATGCGTGCAGCAGACCCCGGTGTAATGCTCGCTCGACTGATGGGATATTAGAAGATCGAAAGGGCTGAGTTACAACTCGTTACAATGTGCCTTTCCAACAATCGATAGGATGGCGCACCAAATCAGGATCGGCAGGGCTTGGTGTGCAGGTTGAAAAGGTTCTGTAAGGAGGTAAGATGAAAAAATCACTTTGGATGAGTGTGCTTTTCCTGTCATTGGCGGGCTGTGGCCCCATGATGATGGGAGGCGGCTACGAAGGTGGCTATCCCGGCTACGGTGGTTTCGGGGGGATGGACATGGGTTTTGGCGGCATGGATGGTGGGGGGATGGAGGGTTTTGGGGATGGGGGCTTCGGTGGTGACGATGATGACTGAGAAGGGAGACACAGTGATGAAAAAGACCTTACGGATGACGATGTTACTTATGGCTTTCGGCGTGACTGGCGCGTTCGCCCAGGATTATCCTGCTGCGCCTCCGCCACCCAATGAGCCTGCGCCCACACCCGGGTCGCACGGGGATGCCGTGGAGAATGCGCAGCGGCATCTCGATCAGTTCAAGCAGGAATTGAATCTGACTCCGGGCCAGCAAGCCAGTTGGGATCGTTATGCACAAGACACCTTGAGCGCTGTTCGAGAAATTCGCGATCAGACTTCGGCAGCAGGCAAACAGACGGACGTGCAACCGGCACCGGTCCGTTTCGACCAGCACATTGCCTTGATGCGTCAGCGTCTCAAGGATTTTGAAAAGATGGATCAAGCCCTGAAAGACTTCTACAACACGCTCACGCCAGACCAGAAGGCGATTGCTGACCAACATTTTTCACACCTGCGGCATTGATCGGTTGATGGTTTACGGCTCCCCCTCCACCCCTTGAAAACTTGTTCTGAATCATGTTCAAGATGGTTATGTATTAGAGATCGGAATTCAACTCTATGATGTCAGGTATTGTAAAGTTAGCACTGAATCGGCCATACACGTTCATCGTCATGGCGATTTTGATCATGCTGGGGGGGGTCTTTAGCGTAATTCGGACGCCGACCGATATTTTTCCCAATATCGGTATTCCGGTCGTCAGTGCGGTGTGGACATACAATGGCATGATTCCTTCCGACATGTCGGGGCGGGTCATTTATCCCTTCGAGCGCTATCTGACCAGTACGGTCACCAATATCGAGCATATCGAATCCCAGTCATTGCCCGGTTACGGGGTGGTGAAAATCTTTTTTCAACCAAATGTGGATGTCAACACCGCCATGGCTCAGGTCACGGCCGTTTCACAGACCGTATTACGCCAGTTGCCCTTCGGGATCACGCCTCCCCTGATCCTCAATTATAACGCGGCGACGGTGCCTATCATCCAGTTGGCGCTGTCAGGAAAAAAGTTTGGCGAGTCGACCTTGTTCGATATCGGTCAGAATTTCATGCGACCTCAACTGGCGACAGTGGAAGGGGCTGGGGTTCCTTCTCCGTATGGGGGTAAGGTGCGCGAAATCATGGTGGATCTGAACCCCATCGCCATGCAGTCCAAGGGGGTTTCGGCCGCAGACATTGGAAAAGCCCTGGCGGAGCAGAATCTCATCATTCCGGCCGGGACAGAAAAAATCGGCAGGTTCGAATATAACGTCTATCTCAATGACAGTCCGATGGATTTCAAGGAACTGAATGAGATGCCGGTCAAGGTGGAACAGTCCAATTCCAAGATCCGTGAGGCTCAGAGCCCCGCGATATTGTTGAGGGATGTCGCCTATATTCGGGATGGTTATCCGCCCCAGATCAACATCGTGAAAGTGGATGGGCAGAAATCCGTCTTGTTGACCATTCTCAAAAATGGGGATACCTCGACATTGTCCATTGTGGACGACGTCAAAAAAATGGTTCCCAAACTGCTTCAGGGCCTTCCCGACGGACTGAAGGTACAGCAATTGGCGGATCAGTCGGTGTTTGTCAAGGAAGCCATTTCCGGTGTGGTTCGGGAAGGGGTGACGGCGGCACTCCTGACCAGTTTGATGATCTTGTTGTTCCTGGGCAGCTGGCGTTCGACCCTGATCGTCAGTATGTCGATCCCCCTGTGTATTCTCTCCTCCATCGCGGTGCTGTCCATGCTGGGAGAAACCCTGAATGTCATGACCTTGGGGGGGCTTTCTTTGGCGGTGGGGATTCTCGTGGATGATGCGACGGTGATGATCGAGAATATCAATCATCATCTGGAAATGGGCAAGAAGGTGCGGGTGGCCATTACCGAGGCCGCCAGTCAAATCGTCCAGCCGGCGTTCGTTTCGACCTTCAGTATTTGTATCGTGTTCATCCCCATGTTTTTCTTGACGGGGGTTTCCAAGTATCTGTTCGTCCCCATGGCCGAGGCGGTCGTTTTTGCCATGATTGCGTCCTTTATCCTGTCCCAGACGTTTGTGCCCACCATGGCCAACTTTCTCCTGAAGGCGCATGATCATCATGCCCATCATGAACACGCTGGAAAGACGGGGCCCGTGGTGAAGGTCCTCCTTTCACTCAACCGGTTTCAGCATGGTTTCGAGAAACGTTTTACGGCCCTGAGGTGGGGATATACCAGTTTGCTGGAGCGCGCGGTGAGCAGTCGCAAACGTTTCATCCCCATCTATATGTCCGTGGTCCTGGTTTCCTTTGTCCTGCTCCCGTTTTTGGGTAGGGACTTTTTTCCTTCGGTGGATGGCGGGCAGATCAAAATGCATATCCGCGCCCAGGTGGGAACACGGGTGGAAAGTACCGCCGCGTTGACAGACAAGATCGATGCTTACATCCGGACGGTCATTCCCTCCAAGGAACTGGAAGGAATCGTGGATAACATCGGGCTGCCCGTGTTCCCCATCAATTTGTCATACATTAATACGGGAACCATCGGTCCTCAGGATGCGGACATCATGATCTCCTTGAAGGAAGATCATCATCCCTCGGAAAACTATGTCAGAAAACTGAGACGTGAGTTACCAAGACGCTTTCCTGGCGTAGAGTTTGCCTTCCTGCCTGCGGACATGGTGGGACAGATCCTGAATTTTGGCTCTCCGGCCCCCATCGATATTCAGGTGGGCGGCCCCAACTGGGATGAAAATTACAAATACATCCAGATGATGCGCAGTAAACTGGAACTGATCGATGGAATCGCCGATGCACGGGTTCAGCAATCCACCAACTACCCCCAGTTCAATGTGAACGTCCATCGGATTCTGGCCAAAACTCTGGGCTTTTCGGAAAAGGATGTGACGGACAGTCTGGTCAGCACGTTATCGGGAAGTTTTCAGGTGGCGCCGACCTTCTGGCTCAACCCCCAAAACCGCGTATCCTATCCGATCGTGGTGCAAACCCCCCAATATCGGGTGGATACCTTGTCGGATCTGGAGAACACCCTGGTGAGCAGTGCCAGCACGCACAAAGTACAGGTGTTGGGTGCTCTCGCGAGCATCACGCGGGACCGGGGCGATGCGGTGGTCACCCACTACACCATCATGCCCAGTTTCGACTTGCTGGCGACGACTCAGGACCGCGATCTGGGGGGCGTTTCCTCGGATGTGCATAAACTCATCGAAACGACCAAGGGAGCCATTCCCAAGGGGGCCACGGTGCGGTTGCAGGGTCAAGTACCCATCATGGAATCGTCCTTTTCGGGACTGCTCATGGGTCTGGTATTTTCCATCGTGTTGATTTACCTGTTGATCGTTGTGAATTTCCAGTCCTGGCTGGACCCCTTCGTGATCATCACGGGGTTGCCGGCCGCGTTGGCGGGTATCGTCTGGATGTTGTTCATCACCCACACGCGAGTCTCTGTGCCTGCACTGACGGGTGCCATCATGTGTATGGGCACGGCAACGGCCAACAGTATTTTGGTGATCAGTTTTGCGCGGGAACGTCTGAACATCAATAAAAATTCCACGCTGGCCGCAATCGAGGCCGGGTACTCTCGCTTCAGACCCGTCTGTATGACGGCATTGGCCATGATCATCGGGATGGCGCCGATGGCATTGGGGCTTGGAGAAGGCGGAGAACAGAATGCTCCCCTGGGGCGCGCAGTCATCGGGGGGCTGATGTTTGCGACCGTGACGACGTTATTATTCGTTCCGGTTGTGTTCAGTCTGGTCCATGCCAAGGACAAGTTTGATACGGAAAGCGATGAGGGTAACGGTCTTGAAGGCCGATCAGAAGAAATGAATGGAGCCAGCCATGCAGGATGAAGATCTGTTTGATATCGATGAACTGAAAAGTCTTCCCAAAAAAAGCATCAAACCGATGGCATGGGTCGTAGGGGTACTGGCCATTTCCTTGGCGGTATGGGGGATTTTTTCACGCAACCGCGATGCCCGCGAATTGCATGTATGGACGGAAGCCCAGGCCATTCCCTCAGTCAAGGTATTGCACCCTTATCGCAGCGATAGAACGGCCAGTCTGGTATTGCCCGGGACCATTCAGTCCTACTATCAGGCGCCAATTTTTTCGCGCGTCAATGGTTATCTCAAATTCTGGTATCGTGATATTGGTGACCGGGTGAAAGCAGGGGATATCCTGGCCGTGATCGATACGCCCGATCTGGACCAACAATACGAACAAGCCAAGGCCAAGGTCCTCAAGGCCAAAGCGGATGAAAACCTGGCTCAGATCACTGCGGATCGCTGGCAGAAGTTGGTGGTGACCGATGCGGTCTCGAAGCAGGAACGGGACCAGAAAGTAGCCAATCTGGAAGTGAAAAAGGCGGAGGTGAAAGGTGCCGAAGCAGATCTTGGGAACATCCAGGCTTTTGAAGAATTCAAAAAGTTGCGGGCCCCGTTTGATGGGGTGGTAACCGCCCGGAAGACGGATATCGGTGCGCTGATCGATGCGGGTAAGGGTGAGGAGTTGTTTACCGTCTCTCAGATCAACCCATTGCGTCTTTATGTCCCAGTCCCGCAGTTCTATGCGCCCATGGTCAAGTTGGGGATAGAGGCCACGTTGCAGGTCCCCGAGTACCCGAATAACATATTCAATGGCGCCGTCATACAAACCTCAAAAAACATCAGTCAGAAAACCGGGACCATGCTGGCAGAACTGATCGTGGATAATTCCGATCAGCGCTTATCCCCAGGCGACTATGCGGAAGTCAAGTTCAGTTTGGCCGGAAAAGAAAACAACAGTCTGCGTGTGCCTTCCAGCGCACTCATTCTGAGAACCGATGGCATACGGGTGGCCGTGGTGACCAAGGATGACCGTATCCAACTGAAGAAAATCAATGTAGGTCGCGATTTCGGCCGGGATGTGGAGGTGCTGGCGGGTGTCACTACCTTGGATGATGTGGTGGATAGCCCCCCCGATTATATTTTTGAAGGCGAGAAAGTCACAGTGATGCCTGCCAAGGTAGTTCCAGGAAAATAACATGAAACTACTGGGCACATTCCTCTATTCGGCGGTAACCATTGCCCTGTTGGGCGGGTGTTCCTTCATTCCCGACTACCATCGTCCTGACAACTGGAAAAGTGGCGTATTCAAGGAAGATGGGCCATGGCGTCTGGTGCACCCGGCGGATGCACAATCGCGGGGAGACTGGTGGACGTATTTCAATGATGCCACGTTGAACCAGATGGAGAAGGAACTCAACAGCGATAACTTTGTGATCCAGGAAGCGCTGGAGCGGTATGACCAGGCCACGGCATTTCTGACACAGCAAGATGCCCAGTTGTATCCCCAAATCAATTTTGTGGGGGATGTCACCACCAACCGTCAATCTGCACACCGCTTGTACCGTAACGGGAATCAGGCCAATGTCAATGGCGATACGATCGGGGGCATCGGGTTCGTCTACGAGATTGACTTTTGGGGAGCCATCAGAAGTGCGATCGCTTCAGCCGAAGCAACGGCACAAGCCAGCAAGGCGGATATCGAGTCGGCGCGTCTCAGTCTAGACGCCTTGCTGGCCAGCGATTACGTCAAGTTGAGGGGACTGGATGCGGAGATCGGTTTACTGGAAGTGACGGTCAAGGATTACGAGCATGAGCTTGAATTGATGCAACAGCGTCATGACGTGGGGATTACCTCAGGCCTCGATGTGGCGCGTTCCCAGGCGCTTCTGGAAGAAACCCGGGCGCAGGTGGCCAAGACGGTTGCTGCACGGGCGATCTACGAGCACTCCATCGCGGTATTGCTGGGGCGGGAACCGGCCACCTTTACCCTGAAGGCGGACAACGACTGGATTTACCGTGCTCAATATGGGGCCATTCCCAAGGTCATCCCCTCGGAAGTTTTACAACGGCGACCGGATATCGCTGCGGCAGAGCGGAATATCGTGGCGGCCAATGATCAGATCGGTGTGGCCAGAACCGCTTTCTTCCCGACGATCTCCTTGATGGCGCTGGCCGGGTTCGAAAATAACGGATATGGAGCGTTGGCGTCCGCGCCCAATACGTTCTGGTCCCTGGGGCCCCTGGCGTTTTACAATATCTTTGATGCAGGGTTGCGTCAGGCGGTGGTGGATCAGGCAACTTCCAAGACGCGTCAACAGACCGATAAATATCGGCAGACCGTTTTGACCGCATTCAAGGAAGTCGAGGACAGCCTGTCCCAGATCAATAATCTGGGAACGGATGATGAGCACCAGAAGTTGGCCGTAGTCGCAGCGCGCCAAACCTTTGATTTGGCGAATCATCGGTACATCGAGGGCGCATCCAACTATCTGGACGTGATCGATGCCGAAGCCATACGATTGCGTACTGAACGCGAGGAGATCTATGTTCGGACGGCGCTCAACCAGTCCGTGGTAGACCTGGTGCGCAGCATCGGCGGATCCTGGTAAATCGGGCTCGAGGGGTGGAGGATCCCGAAGAGGGGCGAGAGGCGAAAGAAAAAGCGGAGGGGAAATTCCCCTCCGCTTTTTCTTTCGGAGCATTGGATGTTACATGGGGTAGAAACGAATACTGGTGAGGATCATGTTGTCGAAGGTATAGGGGGTGAAGGCACCGCCATATTGGCTGGCACGCACCGAGAAGGCGCTGACTCCGGTATGAGAATACTGGACCCCGACCTTGGCGGCACCATAATAACCTTTGTAGGCTGCCCACCAGAATCCCACGGTTTCCTGGGTGACGCTGTTCAGATTATAGGGCGTGTATCCTGATATGGCTGCGGAGCTGGTAAACTGCCCTGGGTTTGCCAGGACATTGTTGCCATACCCGTAGGTTTGGCCGCCCTGGGTATAGGTATACCCGTTGATCCAATCCCGCCCGATATCGGCATAGATATCGAAAGTGGGTTTGACATGCAAGGTCAGTCCGGTCAGGAAGGATCCGCCGCGCATTGGGGTCAGTTCGCCGTTGGGTCCAATGGTGGCATCGTTCAGCGTGGAGGTCCCATACCGTCCGACCCCATTCCCATACAATCCGCTGATCTTGAAATCCAGGGTATGGGGGATGATTTTCAGGACGGATCCGAAGCCCATCGAGCCGGCCCAACTGCTCTGTCCGGCCGCCGTCACGTTGGGATTGGTATAGGTCCCGTCAAAGTTGCGCAGCATGCCAAAGACTTCGTAGTGACCCAACTCGGTTTCCATGGCCAGTTTGCCAATGATGTCCGGAAACTTGTTGACCGAGTAATTGCCGGGAGTCAACAGTCCACCCGCCTGGGCGGGAAGAGTGTAATTGTTCAACACCCCCGTGGGGGTGGATCCTGCCACCCCGGAAGTCTGGGATTGTTCCAGGGAAATCGCTGCCCAGTATTTCTTGTCCCAGTCTTTGACGACGCGAATCTGGGCTTGCCGGTTCCACACGAAGCCGGGCATGTACTCCGCGTCGATGACGACGGGAATTTCTTCATTGCGTGGGGTGACCCCCTGGGTATTCAGGACGGCAAGGGACCAACTCTGTCCCGCCAGTAGATGCCATCCTATGTCCGTCCAGTCGATGTTGGTATACAGATGCCGGACCCGCGCCGTATAGGAATTGCTCTGGGTTCCGTTGGCCGTCGGGCTGTCTCCCAACCAGTCCATTTCGTAGTATCCGGTCACTAGGGTATTCTTGTCTGCATTGCCTTGGGCCATCACCGAGAAGCGGGACTGACGAGCCGTGGCATTGAAACTGGACTGATTGTAATAGCCTGAAGCCGCCGCCTGACTTTGTGCCGGCGTGAGCAACAGATTGCCGGGATTGGGGTTGAAGGGGATCTTGCTGAAGGGTGAGTTGATGTCTGCTTGCAGATTGCTGCTGCGTATCGCATTTTCTTCCGCCAGATACCCGCCGAAGGCCAGGGTGACGCCGTCCATGATAAAACCACCCTGATTTTTATTGGTGGTGGGGATCAGGTCCCACTGGTCTTGAATGGCCTTGAACTTTCCTGAAATCTCGAAAGTCTGGGCCTGGAGTTGCTGGTGCTGACCTTCGAGTTCCTGGTTTTTATTGGAAATTTGTTGGGTCGTATTCACAATCTCCTTGTTTTTGTCCGCGATTTCCTTGTTCTTCTTCTGGATCTCTTCCATTTGCGCCTTCATTTCCTGCAGGCGTTGTTCCAATTCATTGACTTGCTGCTGCATCTGCTGGATTTGTGGGTCATCCGCGAAGGCCGTGGGGAGTACCAATGCCGACAGTAGGGCCGCAACGGTCCGCTTGGTCGTTAAACCTCTTTTCGAGGGGCCTGGACAGGTTCTCGAAGGAGGTGAGACATTTCGTGTGTTAGACATGGAAATTTTTCCCAAATTAATAGGTTAAGTGCGGTACTTCCTTGATCCCGTAACACTTTGACACAGGTTTATGACAAAAATATGACACATGAATGACACTTTTGTGACAGTGGAAACAGGGTGACAGGAGGGAAATTTTGGGTGGCCGAGTTCTGAGGTAGAATGGCGCCATTGCTTTGGAGTGTTGCCATGACCGACTTGTCCCTCTCTGCCGATCTGAAAAGTACCGTCCTGATCGAGGCGTTACCCTATATCCAGCGTTTTCACGGCAAGACCATCGTGATCAAGTACGGGGGGAACGCCATGACGGAAGTCGCGCTACAGGAAAAGTTTGCACGCGACGTGGTATTGCTCAAACTGGTCGGGATGAATCCGGTGGTGGTCCATGGGGGCGGGCCCCAAATCGGTGAATTATTGAAACGGGTCGGCAAGCAAAGCGAGTTCATTCAGGGGATGCGGGTCACGGACGATGAAACGATGGACGTGGTGGAGATGGTACTGGGTGGACTGGTCAATCAGGACATCGTCACCCTCATCAACAAGGCGGGCGGGAATGCGGTAGGACTGACCGGCAAGGACGGCAACTTCATTCACGCGCGCAAACTGATGCTCAAGGCGCCCGATACTTCGGAGGAGGCCATCGATATTGGCCAGGTGGGGGAGGTAGTGCGCATCGACCCCGGCATCGTCAATCTGCTTTGCCATCAGAACTTCATCCCGGTGATTGCGCCGTTGGGGGTGGGCGAGCAGGGAGAAGCGTACAACATCAACGCGGATCTGGTGGCGGGAAAATTGGCCGTGACCCTGCAGGCGGAAAAATTGCTCCTGCTCACCAATACGGCGGGCGTTCTCGATCAGGCCGGTGAGGTATTGACCGGATTGAATGCCCATCGGGTGCAGGCATTGATCCAGGATGGCACCATTCGTGGCGGCATGTTGCCCAAGGTGGCCTGTGCGCTGGATGCGGTGCAGAATGGGGTCAAGACCGCCCACATCATCGACGGGCGGGTCCCGCACGCAGTGCTCCTGGAAGTATTGACCGACGAAGGGATTGGTACCCTGATTCGCGGGGCCGCAGCCAACCGGGGGTCCTGAGCAAGCCAGCCGGGCCTCAAGTCAGATCAGGCATGATGCGTTTCATGAATCCGTCGAAGAGGGGAACGGTGAATCCCGTGTCTCCATGATTGGGGCTCCAGACCATGCCTTTCGCGATGAGTTGGCTGCGCGTGGCGGCCATTGCCGATGTCGCGGCTCGTTCGACATCCTTTTGGGTAATGGGCGATGATCGGGCGATTTCCCAGGTATGCTTGCCCCATTCCTGCAGGAAGTAGGGGTACCCTTGGGTGTCCTGGATGATTTGCACCAACGCGGCTTCACTGATGGTGACACCCTCGCTGGCTGCAGGCTTGACCAAGGCCAGTCGCGATGATTCGGGGTCGAGAGGGCCAATCTGGGGAAAATCGAACAAGCGCTCGGCATAGGATTTTGCCTTGCCCATCTGTCCCCGTAACTGTGGCAAGCCCGCGCCCACCAATTATAGAAGGTTTATCTAAAGTTATCAAAAAAACCTAAACTTGCTATAAATGAAATCTTCCGGTCCGGCGAGTGGCAAATGGTGGGGGGCAAATTGACGTAAACTTTTGGCATTTTCAAGGACCCTATGGAGAAAAAGAGGTATCATGACCGTCAGTCTTGGGGGAGGAATCCATGGATGATCGGGACAAGGAAACGGTTCGAACAGGGACAGGACGGAACACGGTACTGGCAGGTTTAATGGATAAAGTGAAATTGCCCCGTGGCCTGTTTGCGGGAGTTGAGTTTGAAGGACGCCATCACAGTCCCCTGGATCGGATCCTGGAGGAATTTGATCGAGCCTTGCGAACCCTGGCTGCCCCTGCCCTGGGCACGCGCCCGAATCCGGCGCGCGGGTTGCCGGAAGCCGATCTCGATGCGCAGGCGCGCCAGCATACGGCTCGCCTCATGCGCATCAATCATACCGGGGAAATTTGCGCCCAGGCGCTCTATCAGGGGCAAGCGCTGACGGCCCGCATTTCCGCCAACCGGGATGCCCTGCGCGGGGCTTCGGCCGAAGAGGTGGACCATCTGGCGTGGTGTGAAGCGCGGATTGGTGAACTGGGAGGACGTACCAGTTTTCTCAATCTGTTCTGGTATGCGGGGTCATTGGCTCTGGGGGTGGCGGCAGGGTTGGCCGGAGATCGTTGGAGCCTGGCCTTTCTCAAGGAAACAGAACGGCAGGTGGGAGGGCATCTGGCGGGACATCTGGCTCAGATCCCTGCTGCCGACCAGCGCACCCGCGCGATTGTGGAACAGATGAAAAAGGACGAGGCCGGACATGCCGAGTTGGCCCAACGCCTGGGGGCTGCAGAATTTTCGCCGTCCCTCAAATGGGCCATGCGCCTGTCGTCCAAACTCATGACCCGGTCGGTTTATTGGGTTTGAGTCAGCGGGGAAATGCGTCTCCAGGCCCCCGAACGCCAGCGCGTCCAGAGGGCCAATCCCAGACAGAAGGCATAGACGAAGGCGGCCATCCATCCCCCGGTGGCGCCCCATCCCCATTGAGGCAGGAAATTGACCCAGCCCTGTCCGGGGGAGAAAGTCAGGGCATGACACAGGGGCAGGAATATCCCCCAGGAACAGGCCAGCAGGAGCAGGGTGGGGACTTTGACATCGCCCGCGCCCCGCAGGCAGAAGGCGCTGGACAGGTTGAGCGCATCAAACACCTGATATCCTGCGGCAATCCACAACAGGGAAACGCAGAGCGCCATGACCTGCGCCCCCTGGGGGTCGCCTGGCGTGAGAAAGGGGGGGACGACCCAGGCTGCCGACAGAGCCAGCAGGATGCCGACCACCCCCATGTAGAGTACGGCCATGCGAATGATGACGCGGGCGCAAGCCTCGGCCCAGGATTTGTCTCCCGCCCCGATGGATTGTCCCACGAGGGTGGTGCCCGCCAAGGCAATGCCGATGGCAGGAAGATAGGAAACCGAGGTCAGCATCATGACGATCTGGGTGGCGGCTCCGTCCACGGCACTCAATTTGACCTGCATGAGTTGGAAAAGTCCCAGACCCACCACATCCATGGCGGGGAATAAACCGGTGGGAAAGCCAATGGCGAAGACCTGTCGAATCGAGGGCCAATGGGGTCGCCAGGTTCGACCGGTATGGAAGCGGGCGCGGAAAGCGGGACGCAGGAAAACAGCCATTGCAATGACGACGCCGATGGTCTGGGCGCCGGTGCTTCCCCAGGCGGCGCCGGCCATGCCGAGGTTCCAGTGAAATATGAACCACTCGTTGAGCAGGGCATTGCTGAGGGCGACCAGTGCCATGATCCAGAGGGCGTGACGGGGTTGGCTGATGCCATTGAAAAAGGAATTCAGAGCGAAGAGCAGGGTGGATAGAGGGCCACCCAACAGGCGCGGGAACCAGAAAGATGCGGCAAGGTCGTGGACTTCGGGGGGGAGGTCAAAGATGCCCAGCAGTGCCGGTCCCGCATATCCGATCAACAGAAACAGGGGAGTGGTGGCCAAGGCTGCCCATAACCCACTCCAGGTGGTGCGTCCGACGGCAGGGGCGTTTTCTGCACCGAAATGCTGCGCCACGATGGCCTGGACACCGATACCGACGCCCCCCAGCAACAGGAAAAACATGAAAATCAGGTAATAACAGGCTGCCATGGCGGCCATGGCAGCGGTGGAAAGGTGTCCGATGAACCAGGTGTCGGTCAGGTTCAGGACGACCTGCAAACTACTGTTCAGGAACAGGGGCAAAGCCAGCGCCAACACGGCGCGCAGGTCCACGTGGCGATGTCCCCGCGCGTCCAGGCGCAGGGCGGGAAGGGCATGTCCGGGCATTACTTGCAGCGCACGCGGGCAAATTTCCGTTTTCCTGCCTGCAAGGTCATTTCAGTGCCGGAAAAAAAACGCAGAGACTGATCCGTGGCCCTTTCTCCATCGATGCGAATGCCGCCATTATCGATCAGGCGGCGGGCTTCGGAGGTGGTGTTGGTCAGCCCGGCACGGTGCAGCAGTTGGGAGAGCAGCAATCCTTCGATGCCCACCGAAATCTCGGTGAGGGGCAGATCATCGGGTAGGACATGGTCCCGAAACCGGGATTCAAAGTCTTCCAGGGCTCGCTTGGCCGCGTCGTGGCCATGGAAGCGCGTGACGATTTCCTGGGCCAGGCGAACCTTGATGGTACGCGGGTTGAGTCCTTCTTCAACGGCGCGCTTCCAGTGGGTCAGGGTAGTCAGGGGTTCGAAGGAGAGCAGTTCCAGATAGCGCCACATGAGCGGGTCGGAAATGGACATCAATTTTCCGAATTGGGTGGCGGGCGGGTCTTCGATGGCGATGAAGTTGCCCTGGGATTTGGACATCTTGTTTATCCCGTCGGTCCCTTCGAGCAAGGGCAGGGTGAGGATGCACTGAGGGCGTTGCCCATGATGCTTCTGCAATTCCCGGCCCATCAGCAGGTTGAATTTCTGATCGGTACCGCCGAGTTCCAGGTCGGCTTCGAGTGCCACGGAATCATATCCCTGAACCAGAGGATAAAGAAATTCGTGGAGAGCAATGGGTTGTTCCATGCGATATCGTTTGGAAAAATCATCCCGTTCCAGCATGCGCGCCACGGTATGGGTGGCCGCCAGGCGGATCAGGCCGGCGGCGCCCAGTTCGTTCATCCAGGTGCTGTTGTAGGCCAGGGTCGTCCGTTGGGGATCGAGAATGCGAAATACCTGGCTTTGATACGTGGCGGCATTGAGCGCAACCTGCTCCGGGGTCAGGGGAGGGCGAGTGGCATTACGCCCGGTAGGATCGCCGATCAATGCCGTGAAATCGCCGATCAGGAAGAATATTTCGTGACCCAGGTCTTGCAGAGTCTTGAGTTTATTCAACAGGACGGTGTGACCGAGGTGTAGGTCCGGTGCCGTGGGGTCGAACCCTGCCTTGACCCGCAGGGGCTTCCCTTCCCGAAGCCTCAGCAGAAAATCTTCTTCGGGGAGGATTTCGTCGGTACCCCGGCGAATCTCCTCCCAATGGTCGATAGATGATAACTTTTTGTCATTCATGGGGAATTGTGCCTGCGGCAGGTTTCTGTTAAACTGGCGCGCATGAACTCACTCAAGCAACGTGCGCAAGCGCTCAAACACTGGATTCTAACCCAAAACGCCACCATCGATACGACGGATGCTCGCCGTAGCGGACAGGTTGCGACCCTCCTCATGATGGTGTTCGGGGTGGCGATGGCCTTTGGAATGACCCCCGGGGTTTCCATGCAGACGGTTCCCCTGGCCCCGGTCATCGAGGACATGACGGCGGATCTGGGGACGGCAACCCCCACACCGGGCACGTTCATTCAGCAGGACCAGATTCGTTCGGGCGATACCCTGGCTGCCCTGTTGTTCCGCATGGGCGTGAGCGACCAGGCTGCCCTGGATTTCATTGCTTCCGATTCCAAAGCGCGCGTCATCTATCAACACATGGCGCCCGGCAAACCCATTCGCGTGGAACATGCAGCCAACGGCGACCTGGTTTCCCTGCGTTTTCCCTACGGCGACAAAGGGACATTGGTAGTTTCGCGCACCCTTTCGGGGTTTTCCTCCAGTCTGGTGGGAGAGGGAGACTTGCACCGCGTCATTCAGGCCAACGGGACTATCCACAGTTCCCTGTTTGCTGCAGCGGACAGCGCGGGCATTCCGGACAGCGTGACGCGTCAGTTGACCCACTTGTTTTCCACGGATATCGATTTTCACAATGATCTGCGTTCCGGGGATACCTTTTCCGTGGTCTATGAAGCTACCCAGAATGACTTCGACCAGTTGGTGCCGGGCAAGATCCTGGCGGCCGAGTTCGTCAACAAGGGGGTGACGATCCGCCGCGTCTATTATGAAAATGCGGAGGGAGGTGACTACTACACGCCGGACGGACATGGTTCCAAGGCCTCTTTCCTGCGCTCTCCCATCGAATTCTCGCGCATCACCTCGGGTTTTTCTGCGGCGCGCTTTCATCCTATCCTGAAAACCTGGCGAGCCCATAAAGGCATCGATCTGGCAGCCCCCAAGGGGACCCCCATCGTGGCCGTGGCCAATGCCACAGTGACCTATGCAGGATGGCGCAATGGCTATGGAAACATGATCGAGTTGCATCATGCCAATGGGATCGATACGGTTTACGGGCACCTTTCGGCTTTTGCGGGTGGGTTGCATTCCGGAGAAAAAATTCATCAGGGTGACTTGATTGGTTATGTGGGGATGACGGGTTGGGCGACCGGTCCTCACCTGCACTATGAATTCAAGATCAATGGGGTTCAGCATGATCCGCTGGGTCCCGAGGTGCCGCGCTTTGCCAGCACAGACCTGACCGGCCATGCCCGTACCCAGTTTCTTTCGGCCACGGCGCCCTATCTCAAGCAACTCGATGCCGTACGCGGCAGTGCCTTCGCCAGTTTCGAATAATTCCGGATCCTCACTCTATGTGGGGTTGATGTCAGGGACCAGTCTCGACGGTGTCGATGGGGTTCTGGTGGATTTTTCCATGCCGGTTCGGCCCAGGGTCCTGGTCCGGGCACAGCGTTCTTTTTCCGTTGACCTGCGCAGGGATCTGCTGGATTTGACCCATCCGGGGGTCAATGAATTGGAGCGTGCTGCTCGCCTGTCCCGGACACTTTCCGCGCTTTATGCCGAAGTGGTTCATGAGTTGGTTCAACGGGCAGGACAGGGGGATTTTCCCGTGGTTGCGGTGGGCTGCCATGGACAGACGGTACGTCATCGTCCAGAACAGGGATTCAGTCTCCAGTTGGTGAATGGGGCTTTATTGGCCGAATTGACTGGTATGCCGGTCATCACCGATTTCCGTTCGGGAGATATCGCGGCCGGTGGGCAGGGGGCACCGCTGGTTCCCGCCGTTCACGCCGCGCTGTTCCGGCATCCCTCGATTCCCCGTCTGATTCTCAATCTGGGCGGCATCGCCAACCTGACGTTGCTCATTCCGGGACTGGCTACCCGAGGTTATGATACCGGCCCAGCCAACCTGCTGATGGATGGCTGGATCGACCGGTGCCTGGGGTATCCCTTCGATCCCGACGGTCGTTGGGCGGCGCAAGGTCATTGTCATCCGGCTCTGCTGGATTCCTTGCTGGCCCATCCTTTTTTTCAGCGCAGTGCGCCCAAGAGTACCGGACGCGAAGATTTTTCACTGGAGTGGCTGGAGGGGCGAGGGGAGTGGGTGTCTTCACTGCCGCCCGAGGATGTCCAGGCGACTTTGCTGGAATTGACGGCACGCTCAGTGGCTGCTGCGGTGCAGGCGGAGTGCCGGGGGTACAAGGGTACAGAACTGTATGCCTGTGGGGGCGGAGCCCTGAACACCCAACTGATGGAACGCTTGCAACTCCTGATGCCCGAGGTTCGGGTGCGACGCACGGACGAATTGGGGGTGCCGGTGCAACAGGTGGAAGCATTGGCTTTTGCCTGGTTGGCATGGGCGCGCGTGCAGGGGAAAGCGGGGAATCTGCCCGAGGTGACGGGCGCGCGCCATGGCGTCGTGCTGGGCGCGCTTTATTCGCCTTGAGGCGTGAGGCGCCGACGCCGGGCGCGTGGATGCGCCTGGTCATAGACTTGAGCCAGATGCTGGAAGTCGAGGTGGGTATATACCTGGGTCGATGTGATATGGGCATGCCCCAACAATTCCTGTACGGCGCGCAGATCGCCGCTGGACTGGAGCAGGTGGGAAGCAAAAGAATGGCGCAGGACATGGGGATGGACCCGGTCATCCAGACCCAATTGGCGTGTGCGCAATGTCACGCGCGCTTCGATGGCGCGCATGCTCAGAGCTGAACCGCGGATACTGACGAACAGGGGGGTCTCTGGTTTCAGAGGATGCAGGGGGTGATGGGCCAGCCAGAGTGTCAGGGCTTCCCGCGCCTTTTGGCCCACGGGGACGATGCGGAATTTATGTCCTTTTCCCAGCACGCGCACCAAACCCTCACTCGAGTTCAGGTCCTGTATGCGCAGATGGGCCAATTCTGCCAGACGCAAGCCGGAAGAGTAGAACAATTCCAGCATGGCTCGGTCTCGTTCGTCCAGCATGCGATCCCCCGGTATGTTCATCAACTTGCAGGCTTGGTCCGGGGAAAGGGCGTGGGGCAGGGAGCGGGGGGATTTTGGCGGAGGGACTCCGTGACAGGGATTGAGGGCGGCGTGATGAAATTTCACCAGATAGTCAAAAAAACCGCGCCAGGCCGACAGGCTACGAGCCAGGCTGCGTCCGGACAACCCTTGCCCATGTAATTTTCCCAGGAGGCGACGGATCTGCTGGGCGGTGACTTGAGTAAGATCGGCGTGGTCATCGATCAATGAGTTCAAGTCGCGCCGGTAACTGGAAATCGTCTGCGGGGACAGGCCTCGTTCGAAGCGCAGTTGATCGAGATAGGTGCGGATCAGAGCGGGAGAATCAGGACTGTTCATGGGCGCGCAGGGCCGTACTGATCAGGTCAGTGATGCGCTGCAGGTAGAAGATGCCCATGTCTGGATAAAAGCGGTTTTCATCGGGCGAGGCCAGCAGCAAGGCGCCAAAAGTTTCACTGTCACGCAGGGGCAACAAAGCGAAGGATTTCAGGCTGGGGGCCAATTCACCAAACCACTGGTCGCATTGCACGGGCGTGTGGTGCCCACAGCGGGGGGTTTCCACATGGGCAATGGCTTCCTTCTGGATCTGGGCTACCGGTTGGAAGGCGGGATGTTCCAAAGTATCGCCCTGAATCCCCCAGAGGCGCAGGGTGACGTGGGGGACCCCGAAATGATGCAGCATTTGATGCTGGATGGTATCGAGAACGCCTTTCAACGTGCGTTGAACCAGCAATCGCACGGCCAGTTGGTGAACCTTGCCACTGATGTTGTCATTGGTTTCAGCATAGCCGATCAATTCGGACAAGCGTTGTTCCAGCGTGCGGTTCTTGTTGCGCAGGGTCAGCAGTTGGCGCTCGCTCAGAGAAACGGTATGGTTTCCGTGCGGATGCGGAATCTGAATTTCATTCAATACCGCTCCGTGCAACACAAAAAATTCCGGGTTGTCCTTGAGCCAGGAGGCAACGATTTCAGCGTCCAGCATGGGTAAGTTCCTCAATGTTCGGGATGTGGACGATCCCGGTGTAGACAGTGACAGCAGGGCCGGTCATCCACACAGGATGTCCGGTGCCCTGCCATTCGATGAGCAGTTCTCCGCCGCGGGTCGTGACGTGCACGAGGGGATCCAGTCGCTCCAGACGTTGACCGGCTACAACGGCGGCGCAGGCCCCCGTACCGCAGGCCAGGGTCTCCCCGGTGCCGCGTTCATAAACACGCAGGTGGATATGGGTGCGGTCCACGATCTCCATGAATCCGGCATTGACCCGCTCCGGAAACGCGGGATGATGTTCGATCAGGGGGCCCTCCGTGTCGACGGGCGCCTGGGTGATGTGTTCGACCACCTGCACGGCATGGGGATTGCCCATGGAGAGTACGGAAAAAGTGCGGGTCACCTTTCCGAGGGACAGATCATAGGTGGGTTGGAGAGCGGGGGACAGAAAGGGGATTCGGACAGGATCGAAGAGAGGTTCGCCCATGTCGACCCGTACGTTGCCATCGGGCAGCAATTCCGGTTCAAGCACGCCTGCCAGGGTTTCGACGCGCAAGCGGGTGCGCTGCGTCAGGTTTTGATCACGAACATAACGGGCGAAGCAACGGACCCCATTGCCGCAGTTGGCGACTTCTCCCCCATCGCGATTGAAAATTCGGTAACGGAAGTCATTCGTAGCGTCTTGTGCCGGTTCTACCCACAGGATCTGATCACAGCCTACGCCAAAATGGCGATCAGCCAACCAACGCAGTTGAATCGGGGTCAGAGCGAGGGTGGCCCGCACTCCGTCGAGTACGACAAAATCATTGCCCAAGCCCTGCATTTTGGTGAAAGGAAGTGTCCCCATGGTCCCCGTATTGGGTGGTGTCGAAGGTGAAATGCTACGCTTTTTCTGGCTCACTGGGTAGATTGGGACTTCGCAGGGTCATCGTAAGGAGACGTTTCTCCGGGGGGGCGGGTCTTGAAGCGTTTATGGGACCATAGATAATTGGCAGGTTGTTCGAGGATGCGTTCCTCGATGAAGTGGTTCATGCGGCGGGTATCCATTTCATCGTCGCCGCTGGGAAAATGTTCCCAGGGCGGGAAGAAGGTGACTTCAAAATGCCCCGCCTCGAAATCGAGGTGGACGACGCAGGGAACGACGGAGGCCTTGGCTAATTTGGCCATCCGGGCCAAAGCGGGGACGGTGGCCGCCTTGACTTTGAAGAAATCCACAAAAAGTGAATCTTTGGGGCCAAAGTCCTGGTCCGGCAGGTAGTAGAGCAACCAGCCCGGTTTGAACGCCCGTAGTACGCTACGCAAACTGTCCTGGCGGGCAAAGATCAGTCCTTTGCCCCAGCGCAGTCGACGTTCACGGATCAAGGTGTCCAGGGCAGGGTGCTTGATTTTTGAGTTGATGGTGATGACGTCGAAATCCAGGGTCAGGAAGGGACCAATGGTGTCCACTCCGAAGAAATGGGGCGTGAGCAGGATGACCGGCCCTTTTTTTTGGGCGTGACGTACCTGTTCCAGACCCTGAAAGTGAATCATGGCGCGCAGACGCCGTTCAGAAGCGAACCATGCTATCCCGAGAGCCAGGGCGCTGGTCACGAATCCTTGAAAATGACGGAGGGCCACTTGACGGCGTTGGGCATCACTCCACTGGGGAAAGCACAATGCCAGGTTGATGAGGGTGACGCGACGCCGTTCGCGGGCGAGGACGAAGGCCAGGGTGCCGAGTAGACGACCAGGGATCCACAGGACCTCGAGGGGCAGCCAGTGGAGTAACCAAAGAGGGAAAAAAATCAGGCGCATCATGGCGCTAACGGGATTGCTGGTACAATTCCCGGCTGCGGTACTTTTCCAATTTTCGATAAAGGGCAGGGTTTGCCATGAGTGAGTATATTTTCTCTTCGGAGTCGGTATCCGAAGGGCATCCGGACAAGGTGGCCGATCAGATTTCTGACGGGGTTCTGGATGCCATTCTAACGCAAGATCCGCGCGCCCGGGTAGCCTGCGAAACTTTGACCAGTACGGGTCTCATCGTCATTTCCGGCGAAATCACCACCAAGGCACAGATCAACTACATCGATGTGGCACGGGACGTGGTACGGCGCATCGGCTATAACAGTTCCGAGATCGGTTTTGATTACCAGACCTGCGCGGTGTTGACGGCCCTCAATCGGCAAAGCCCGGACATTGCCCAAGGGGTGGATGAAGGGAGTGGACTCGACCTCGATCAGGGGGCGGGCGACCAGGGGTTGATGTTCGGTTATGCCTGTGATGAAACCGATACGCTCATGCCTTTGCCTATCCACCTGTCTCATCGCCTGATGCAGCGCCAGTCCGAATTGCGCAAGGACGGACGGATGCCCTTTTTGCGTCCGGATGCCAAATCACAGGTGAGCGTTCGCTATGTCGATGGGCAGCCCATCCGTATCGAGACGGTGGTTCTGTCGACCCAGCATCATCCCGAAATCTCTCATCAGCAACTCACCGAAGCAGTGATCGACGAGATCATCAAGCCGGTACTGCCCGCTCACCTGCTGGGACCCAACACCCGATATCTGGTCAATCCCACTGGCCGTTTCGTGATCGGAGGTCCCATGGGAGACTGCGGCCTCACTGGACGCAAGATCATCGTGGATACTTACGGGGGCGCTGCGCGCCATGGTGGAGGGGCGTTTTCGGGTAAGGACCCCTCCAAGGTGGACCGTTCTGCGGCCTACGCCATGCGCCATGTGGCCAAGAATATAGTGGCTGCCGGGTTGGCCCGCCGATGCGAAGTGCAGGTGGCTTATGCCATCGGGGTCGCCCGTCCGGTCAGTTTGATGGTCAATACATTTGGAACCGGGAAACTTCCCGATGAAAAACTGGCCCAACTGGTCGAGCGGCACTTCGACTTGCGTCCCAAGGGAATCATTCAGTCCCTCGATCTGCTCCGCCCCATTTACAGCAAGACGGCGGCCTATGGTCACTTTGGGCGGGAAGAGCCAGAATTTACCTGGGAAATGCGCGATCGCGTCCAGGCCCTCCAGGCCGATGCCTGAGTTCTGGAATGAGCCAATACACAACGAATGAATGGAGAGTTTCAATGAACGCAATTTCACAGACTTTGGCCAGTGACTTCAAGGTTGCCGATATGACGTTGGCGGCATGGGGGCGCAAGGAAATCCAGATTGCCGAGAATGAAATGCCGGGGCTCATGGCCCTGCGTGCAGAATATGCCGAGCACCAACCGCTGCAGGGAGCACGCATTGCCGGTTGTCTGCACATGACCATCCAGACTGCCGTCTTGATTGAGACCTTGGTGGCCCTGGGGGCGGAAGTCCGCTGGAGTTCCTGTAATATTTTTTCCACTCAGGATCAGGCTGCGGCAGCCATCGCTGCAACAGGGGTTCCGGTGTTTGCCTGGAAGGGGGAAACGGAAGAGGAATTTTGGTGGTGCATCGAAAAAACCATCTTTGGGCCGGAAAACTGGTTGCCCAATATGATCCTGGATGACGGAGGGGATCTGACGCTGGTGATGCATGACAAGTATCCTCATCTGCTCGAGTCCATTCGGGGGATTTCCGAAGAAACGACCACCGGCGTACATCGTTTGAACGAGATGCTGAAGCGCGGAGAATTGAGGTGCCCGGCGTTCAATGTCAACGACTCGGTCACCAAGTCCAAATTCGACAATCTGTACGGATGTCGCGAATCCCTGATGGATGGAATCAAGCGGGCGACCGATGTGATGATTGCCGGAAAGGTGGCCGTGGTCGCCGGTTACGGCGATGTGGGTAAAGGGTGTGCTCAGGCCTTTCGCGGGCTGGGTGCGACGGTATGGATTACGGAAATCGATCCCATCTGTGCCCTGCAGGCGGCCATGGAGGGGTATCGGGTGGTCAACATGGACGAAGTGGCTGCTTTGGGCGATATCTTCGTCACGGCAACGGGCAATGTGGACGTCATCACCCACGCCCACATGCAAGTGATGAAAAATGATGCCATCGTGTGCAATATTGGTCATTTCGACTCGGAAATCGACATTGCTTCCCTGCGTAACTACCATTGGGACAACATCAAGCCGCAGGTGGATCATGTCATTTTCCCCGATGGCAAGCGTCTGATCGTATTGGCGGAAGGGCGTCTGGTCAATCTGGGGTGTGCGACGGGACACCCGAGTTTTGTGATGTCTGCTTCTTTCACCAATCAGGTCATGGCCCAGATCGAATTATGGAACAATCACGGCACCTATCCGGTGGGTGTGTACATTCTCCCCAAGGCGCTGGACGAGAAGGTGGCACGCCTGCATTTGAAGCGCATTGGCGTGCAGCTCACCTTGTTGACGGAAAAGCAGGCCGAATACCTCAACCTGCCGGTCACGGGGCCCTACAAACCCGAGCATTACCGGTATTGAAGCCATGAATCACGTGCATCACGAGCGGGTGTTCAGTTTTGAATTTTTCCCCCCCAAGACCTCCGAGGGGGCGGAGAAACTTCGTCACACCCGGCGCCAGCTGGCGCAACTCGAGCCTGCTTTTTTTTCCGTGACCTATGGCGCGGGGGGGACTACCCAGGACCGTACCCTCGAAACCGTGATAGAGATTCAGCAGGAGGGATATCCTGCTGCGCCCCACCTGTCCTGTATCGGCGCGACACGAGACGGTTTGCGCCAAGTCCTGGCACAATACCGTCACCACGGTATTCGTCATTTGGTGGCCTTGCGCGGGGACTTGCCTTCCGGCACTCTGGGTGGTGGCGAATTTCGTTACGCCAGCGACCTGGTACGTTTCGTGCGTGAAGAAACGGGCGACCACTTTTTCATTGAAGTGGCCGCCTATCCCGAGGTGCATCCGCAAGCACGCTCGGCGCAGGAAGGCATTCGCCACTTTCGGGAAAAAGTCGAGGCGGGCGCTGATTCGGCCATTACCCAGTATTTTTATAATCCGGACGCTTACTTCAGTTTTGTGGAGGACTGCGATGCGGCAGGGATCACCGTGCCGATTGTGCCAGGGATCATGCCCATCGCCAATTTTTCACAATTGAGTCGCTTTTCCGAGGCCTGCGGTGCTGAGATTCCGCGCTGGATCCGCCAAAAAATGCAGGGATACGGGGATGACAGCGCTTCCATCAAGGCCTTTGGCCTGGAAGTGGTCACTCACTTATGCGACCGGTTGCTGGAGGGAGGAGCGCCTGGGCTACACTTTTACACCATGAACAGTGCCGGGCTGACTGCAGTCATCTGGGAACGGCTGCATTTGACTTGAGAGGGGGCGAGTTTTCTGACCCTTACAGTCCCAGACGGATCAATGCCGACTCATTTTCGGGGCCCCGACCCAGTACCAACACCTTGAACAATTCGCCCATTTCTGCCGGACTCAGGAGTTTTTGGACCGCACTGACGGCGCGATAGTCAGTATTGGTTTCTCCGTGTACTTTTTCCAGTTCATGAAGAATCCCTTCTTCAATTAACCAGGCCGCCTGTGTCTGCCAGGTTTCGACGTGCATGCCTGCCCGACGGGCCGCCCGGACAACCCGGGTAAAGTCCACATGAGCCGTGATGTCCTGAAGTCCGGGATAAAGAAAAGGGTCGCCATGGGCATGATGTCGATAGTGACACATCAACGTACCGCCACTGCGTTGGGGATGGATGAATTCGCGTGCCGGAAAACCGTAATCGATAAAAAAAGCCCGACCGGCCTTCAACGTCTGGCCCAACAACGTCATCAGCCCTTCTGCAGCCAGCGCAACTTCCGTGTCATAAGGTTCGGGGTAGCCGGCCATGATTGGCATTCCCTCGAGGATGGGGGAACCCTCCGGGAGGGGGCGAGTTTGCCAGCGCCAGCCCTCTTCTCCCACCGCGATGCCCCATTGGTGCCATTGCCCATCCTGCCAACGTACTCGCTGGACGGGTAGGGCATCCAGCACTTCATTGGCCAGCACGACCCCTTCGAGTTCCGTCGGCCAATGTTCCAGCCATTCCACTTTGCGTTGCAAGGCCGGAGGCAACTGACGGATTTTTTCCTGCTGTCGCTGTCGCAAGTCAGTGCTTACTTCCAGGATGGCATAACGTTTCGGCAGGCAATCCTGTTTTTCCAGGGCTTTCAACAGGTCTTGGGCCAACTGTCCCGTTCCGGCACCCAATTCAAGTATCGTGGTTTCCTGTGAATTCAATTGCCCGAGGGTGCGCGCGAGGGGGTGGGCCAAGGTACGGGCAAAGAGGGGGGTCATCTCCGGGGCCGTGGTAAAGTCTCCGGCGGGGCCTAATTTGACCGATCCTGCCGCATAATATCCCAATCCGGGGGCGTAAAGAAGTTGGTTCATGAAATCGGCAAAGTCGATCCATCCCCCGGCCCTGTCGATGGTTTCGTTGATATGCCGGATCAGTTGCTGACTGTGTTCTTTCGCTTCGACACTCGGCAACCATGCCTGGGTGGAATACCATTCCAACGGTTTAGCCCTCAAATAGCGCGCATCATACTCCCATTTGGTAGTATGGCGATGTTTACAAGATTTCAGGACATGACGATGAGTTTTTTCTGGCAGATTGCGGGGTTCTTCCTGCTCCTGAATGTTGCTTGGTACCTGACCTATTCGGACAGATTCTGGGTATACGTCAGCGGGTTTGTGCTCATGGGGTTCCTCATGCTCTACTCCCTGTTCATCATCTTCAAAATTCTGCGCAAGGACGCACGCCCCTCTTCCGATGAATGACACCCGCAGTTCCACCTTCATTCGCTTGCAGGAAAGACTGCGCAGTGCCTTGGGCAAGGCATTGGGAGATTACGCCATGATTCAGGATGGGGACACAGTCATGGTCTGTCTGAGCGGAGGGAAGGATTCGTATGCCCTGTTGACGCTTCTGCTGGATCTGCAAAAGCGCGCGCCCATTGCTTTCAAACTCATCGCCGTCAATCTGGATCAGAAGCAGCCGGATTTTCCTGCGGATGTTCTGCCCACCTATCTGGATCGGTTGGGCGTGGATTACCGAATCATCGATGCCGATACCTACGCCATCGTCAAGGAAAAAATCCCGGCGGGGAAAACCACCTGCGCTCTCTGTTCACGCCTGCGCCGGGGGGTCCTGTACCGTACCGCCAAGGTATTGGGGGCCAACAAGATCGCCTTGGGGCACCATCGCGACGACATGGTGGAAACCTTCTTTCTCAACCTGTTTCATGGGGGACGACTGAAAGGCATGCCTCCCAAACTCGTGACCGACGACGGACATCATGTCGTGATCCGGCCGCTGGCCTATTGTCGCGAAGAAGATCTGGCCCGCTACGCGCGCGGGATGGGCTTTCCCATCATTCCCTGCAATCTGTGTGGTTCCCAGGAAAATTTGCAACGCCAAGCCATCAAAAAGTGGTTGCAGGCGCAGGAAAAGGCGAATCCGGGACGAACCGACAATATCTTTCTGGGGTTGCAGTCGGTCACGCCCTCGCATCTGGCTGACCGCGCGCTCTTTGACTTTGCCGGCTTGATTCCCTCGCACCAACCAGAACCGGGAGGAGATACACTCTTCGATCCCGCCGGTGAGCGAGGGGCACTGCATCTGTCTCATGCCGAAGGACGACATCTGCACTTCGTGAAAGCCGGAAATTTTGCTAGAATGAAAGATTGAATATGGAGAATGCGCCCCAACGGGCGCTCGAGGACCCCCGATGACTATCCAGTATCTTCCCCCCAGGAAAATCACTTCCTTCTATCCCCCCCAGCGCACCCTGATGGGCCCGGGCCCATCAGAAATCGCCCCTCGGGTGCTGGCGGCCATGTCCCTGCCCTGTATCGGGTACCTCGACCCGGTCTTTGTGGACATGATGGATGAATTGAAGATGCTGTTGCGTTATGCCTTTCAGACGGACAACGCACTGACTTTTCCGGCTTCTGGCCCTGGGTCCGTAGGCATGGAAATGTGCTTCGTCAATATGGTCAATCCTGGAGACAAGGTCATCGTGTGTCGGAACGGAGTGTTCGGTGGCCGCATGATCGAAAATGTGACACGCTGTGGTGGGACGCCTGTCGTCGTGGAAGATACCTGGGGTGAACCGGTCGATCCGCAAAAACTTGAAGATGCCCTGAAGCAAAATCCGGATACCAAAGTGGTGGCCTTCGTCCATGCCGAAACCTCCACCGGTTGTATGTCCGATGCACGGACTCTGGTGGAAATCGCGCACCGCTACGGTGCCCTGACCATCGTGGATGCCGTCACCCAACTGGGCGGTGCGCCGCTCTACGTGGATGAATGGGATATCGATGCCATCTACTCGGGTAGCCAGAAGTGCCTGTCCTGCACCCCGGGGTTGTCTCCCGTCTCCTATAACCAGCGGGTGGTGGATCTGGTCAAACAACGCCAGACTCCCTCCCAGAGTTGGTTCATGGACCTCGACCTGGTATTGGGGTACTGGGGAAACACCAATCGTACTTACCACCACACGGCCCCCATCAATGGCTTGTTTGCCCTGCATGAATCCCTGGTGCTGCTGCGCGAGGAAGGTCTGGAAAATGCCTGGGCCCGCCATACCCGCCATTACCTCGCACTCAAAGCCGGACTGGAGGCCATGGGACTGACCTATCTGGTCAAGGAAGAATACCGGCTACCCCAACTCAATGCCGTGCGTGTACCCGAAGGGGTAGATGAGGCCAGGGTGCGCAAAACCCTGCTCAGCGAATTCAATCTGGAAATCGGTGCAGGGTTGGGCCCCTTGGCCGGAAAAATCTGGCGCTTTGGACTGATGGGCTATTCAGCCAAGTCGGAAAATGTCATGTTATGTTTGTCCGCTCTGGGTTCCGTTCTCATGGATATGGGCTATCCCATCAAGGTGGGAGTGGCCGAAGCCGCCGCACATCAGTCTTATGCCGAGCAACACGCTCAGGCAGCCAAAAAAATCAAGGGATCCTGAAAGGCTCGCTGCGTTGTGCCGGCGGGAGCGCGCACAGCGCAGCATGACGGGCATCGTGCACTCGTTGGGGAATGTCTGCCGGGGTCGGCGCCGAACGCACGAGTGAGGGAAGATCCAGTGCCTGACAGGCGGCGAGAGCGGCCTCACCCCGTGCGCTCAGGTTGGGTTGGAGATCTTTGAGAACTTCGCCCAGGCATTCTTGTAATTCAAGAAAGCGAAGGAATCTCTGCGGTCGCCTCCAGGCATCACATCCTTCCAGAATGGGAAGCCATTGCGCCGGCTGCTGAGGAGACAAATGGCGACTGACGGGTCCCAGCGCGCAGGACAGTTCCGCCCACTGGCGTTGTTCCTTGCTCCAGCGCAGGTTTCTGGACCAGGTTTCAAGGAGTGGACGCCAGATTTGAAGGGAACTTCCGTGAAAGAGTGCCGAGAACCAGGCCGCCCAGCGCAGGGGTGGTCCCAATTGTCTCTGGGCTGCATGATCCACGGCATTTTTAGCCAGATCGCCCGTATGGATCCATAGGGGGTCGATGGCGGGAAAGAATTTTTTCAGGGCCCCCCATTCGGCCAACGCGGCGAACATGCGCGCAGGGTTGGCCGTTTCCATGCCCTTGTTCAACTCCTGCAGAATGCGTTCGGGGACCAGGGCGTCTACTTCTCCGTTGTTGACCATTTGTCTCAAGAGCGCGATGGTTTCGGGGGCGACGGTAAAGTCAAAAGGCGCCAGTTTGGCCAGGAAGCGTGCAACGCGCAGAAGCCGGACCGGATCTTCGCTGAAAGCCGGGCTGACGTGACGCAGGGTACGATTTTCCAGATCAGTCAGTCCGCCGTAGGGATCGATCAACCGATGGTTGGAGTCCCGCGCCATGGCATTGAGGGTGAGGTCACGGCGTTTCAGGTCTTCTTCCAAGGTGACAGTGGGGTCGGCATGAAGAGTGAAGCCGCGGTAGCCCGGGGCGGTTTTGCGTTCAGTGCGGGCCAGGGCGTATTCTTCGCGGGTGACAGGGTGCAGAAAAACGGGAAAATCCCGGCCGACCGGCTGAAACCCCCGAGTTTCCAACTCTTCTGGGGTGGCGCCTACCACGACCCAATCCCGATCGGTGCTGGGCAGTCCCAACAATTCATCACGCAGGGCCCCCCCTACTTCATAGATCTGCATTATTGGGCAGCATCCGATAAATTGTTCAGGAGGGTATGCAAGCGGTGACTAAGCGAGGGATGGAGGCGCTGTTCATAGACGACCTGATTGTAGAGCACCTGCTGGACATAATCCCGGGTTTCATCAAAAGGAATGTTTTCAAGGAAGGCGCGCGGGTCACCAATGCCGGCGGAAGCCCAGGTCTGCGCACGCAGGGGACCGGCGTTATAGCCCATCGTGGCGAGAATCGGATTGCCCAGAAGTTGGGTCAGATGATTCAGGTAATAGGTTCCCAGAAGAATGTTGGTGTCGGGTTGATCGACATCTTCGATGCGATAGTTCTTGAGACCGCTGCGTCGGGCTGCCCAGCGAGCCGTTGCCGGCATCAGTTGCATCAGGCCCTGGGCGCCGGTACGCGAACGGGCGATACTGAAAAAGCGACTCTCCTGCCGGATGAGCGCAAGGATCCAGGCTTCAGAGAGATGGTATTTGGAAGCATTGGCCTGAATTTGAGAGGGATAGGGATAGGGAAAGAGCAGGGTGATGTCTTTGGGTGAATCCGCACGCTCCGCGCTATGAATGCTTCGGTCATACCAGCCCAGTTGAAAAGCTTGCTGGGCGGCAGCCAGGCGTTGCAGAGGGGTCAGTGCGGACTCGATCTGATTCCACTCGCGCTGGGCCTCCGGCAGCAATCCCAGACGATAGAGGCGCAGGGGGCGCTCCAGTAGGGAGCGGGTTTCTTTTTGAACCTCCAGGTTCGGCTGTGCGGGGCGGGGCGGCAGGTGCAGATCCTGCCCCCGCTCTTCCAGAGCCAGTAGTCCATAATAGGACGAAGATCGAGCGACACGCTCGAGCAGGGTTTGAGCTTCCGCCGTGCGGTGTTCGCCTTCCAGGGCGCGCGCTTTCCAGTATTGCCAGACGGGTTTCTGGGCTATGGTGATCGGTAGGCAGGCCAGGGTGTCCAGAACGGTGGCCCAGTTCTGCTGGCGCAGGGCAACCCGAATTTCCCAGGACAGCCATTCGGCATCGGTGGGTTGGGGGGTTACCTGCTGAAACCACTCCAGAGATCGAGGATCCAGGTTCAAAGCTCCTTGAAGTGCAATCTGTTGCCAACCCCAGGTCCGATCCTCAGGGTCGAGATGGGCGGAAGTATCTGCCCACCAGGTCGCTGCGGCTTGTGGGTCATGGGCGGCCAGGCGGAGTGTGGCGTACAGCATGAGTTCACGTTGGGCACGGATGGAGTGGGCATCCATGGGGGGCGCATCATCCAGAAACTGGCGCGGACGGCCTGTGGCCAGTTTCAGGTCATCCTCATTCAAACCCTGGAAGGGCGGAAAGAAACTATTGATGTAACGCGCTTTTCTCAGTTGATTGCGGGACAGGGCGTGCCGCAGTGCCAGCCAGAGGTCATCCGTACGAATGCGATGGGCTGCGACCAATTGCCGGAATACCGGGTCACAGGAGTCGGGCCAGGGAGCATCGGAACGCCAATAGGTCACGGCTGTATCGAAGAAGTCCGTCTGAGCATTGGCGAAGAGGGCTTGCCAGTGATAGCACTGAAGTGCAGGTTGGTGGGCGTCTTCCGGGCGGAACTGGGTTTCAAAGGTTTTCCAGTTTTGGTTTTGTCCCAATTGGGACAACCAATGGGCGCGCAACAAGGGCGTGAGCGGGCTGTTGGGGTAATCGCTGAAGAATTCCTGCATTTCCGGGACCAGATAGGCATTTTCCTGCATCAACCGTCCTTCCAGGGCCCAATATCGGGGATAATCGGACAGTTGACCTTGCGCTCGTGCTGCGATGGATTCGAGAGTGGTTTGATCATGCTGATCAAAAGCGTGCCGCGCGCGCAGCAATTCGTCATCGGTCAGAGGCTGCGCGGGAATGGGTTGCGCAGTGGCCGGTGGGTCGTCGGGCATGACCAGATCTGTGGCAGGGACGCTCAAGGGAGCAAGCCCAAGGAGCAGAAAGAAGAGACGAATCAGAAAACCGGACAAGACGTGAACCTCATGGGAAAAGCAGAACAGCGCCATCATTATGCGGGAATTTTTTCGGAAAAGGGAGGGGCTATGCAGGAAGAACAGGAACAGCGGCAATTGCTACATCGGCGTGTCATCGAAGTGAATGGTTACGCACGGCCGGATGGCTGGTACGATGTGGAGGGCGTGTTGAGGGATGTCAAGGGGCATGATGTGGACATGGCAGAGGGATCTCTGACGGCTGGAACGCCCATTCACGACATGTTTTTGCGCCTGACCGTGGACGATGCCATGATGATTCGCGAGGCGGAGGCGCGCATGACCAGCCGACCCTATCCGGGGACCTGTGAAAAGATCGTTCCTGAATATTCCTCGTTGAAAGGGGTGACCATCGCTCCAGGATTTACCCGGATCGTACGGAATCGACTGGGCGGTATTCATGGGTGTACGCATTTGACGGAATTGGTGGGGGTCGTGGCGACGGTGGCTTTTCAAACCCGTTATGGCACGCTCTCGCCAGAGATGAAAGAACGCCCTCCTCATCTGGATGGATGTCACGCCCTGGTCAGTACGGGCGAGGTGGTCGCGCGTTTTTACCCGCACTGGTCGCGGGCACGCGTCGAATAGCGGGGAGGTTTTCAGGTACAATCCGTGTTTACAGGCTCCTTTCCTAGAGAAGACGTAGACCATGAAAATCCATGAATATCAGGCTAAAATGCTCCTCCAGCGTTTTGGGGTGGCGGTTCCGCGCGGGTTTCCTTGTTTCACGGTCAGTGAGGCCGTGGCAGCCGGGCAGCAATTGGGTGCAGGAGTGCGTGTGGTCAAGGCGCAGATTCATGCAGGCGGGCGAGGGAAAGGTGGAGGCGTCAAGGTGGTGCGTACGGATGCTGAACTGGAAGATGCGGCGCGCCGGATGATGGGGATGCAACTGGTGACTCATCAAACCGGCCCTCAGGGGCAAACCGTTCGCCGCCTGTTGGTGGAAGAAGGGGCGGATATTCGTCAGGAACTCTATATCGGCATGGTGGTGGATCGCACTACCCAGCAGGTTGCCTTGATGGGTAGTGCGGCAGGGGGGATGGATATCGAGGACGTGGCCGCCCGCCATCCGGAAAAGATTCACACGGTACAAACAGATCCGGGGCAAGGTTTATTGCCGACCCAGGCTGAGGTTCTGGCTCGCCAGATCGAGGTGCCGGAATTCCTGGTGCCGCAGGCACGCGACCTGATGCTGGGCTTGTATCGTGCTTTCGTCGAAAGCGATGCCAGTTTGGCCGAAATCAACCCCATGGCGGTGACGGGAGATGGACGAATTCTGGCACTGGATGCCAAATTCAACTTCGATGACAATGCGGCGTTTCGCCATAGCGAATGGCAGGATTGGCGTGATTTCGATGAGGAGGATCCCAACGAGATCGCAGCCTCACGTCACGGCCTGTCGTATATATCGTTGGATGGCAATATTGGATGTCTGGTCAATGGTGCGGGTTTGGCCATGGCCACTATGGATATTGTCAAACTCTACGGCGGAAACCCGGCCAACTTTCTGGATGTCGGAGGCGGAGCCACCACGGAGAAAGTCACGGAAGCCTTCAAATTGATGTTATCCAATCCGGAAGTACAGGCCATCCTGGTCAATATTTTTGGCGGTATCATGAAGTGCGATGTGATTGCCGAGGGCGTGGTGGCGGCTGCGCGACAGGTTCATTTGACCGTCCCCCTGGTAGTCCGTCTGGAGGGGACCAATGTAGCGTTGGGGAAACAGATTCTGGCGGAATCGGGACTCCCCATTCTGTCAGCGGCCAACATGGATGACGCGGCGGCCCAGGTGGTCGCCGCAGCGCGGAGATAAAGCATGGCCATTTTGATTGACAGGAATACTCGGGTATTGACTCAGGGAATCACCGGCAAGACGGGCATGTTTCATACTCGACTGTGTCGTGAGTATGCCTTTGGCAACGAATGTTTTGTCGGCGGAGTGACCCCGGGCAAAGGCGGTCAGGATTTTGAAGGGGTACCGATTTTTGATTCGGTGGCAGAGGCACGTCGGGAAACCGGCGCCAATGCCTCGGTGATCTATGTCCCTCCTCCCTATGCGGCAGCGGCCATCGATGAAGCCGTGGCAGCGGGGATCGAGTTGGTGATCTGTATTACGGAAGGGATTCCGGTGCGCGACATGATCCAGACCCGGTATCGCATGCGTGGCAAATCGACCCTTTTGGTGGGCCCGAACTGTCCGGGGGTAATCACCCCCGGACAACTCAAGATCGGCATCATGCCTGGACACATTCATCAGCCCGGTCCCATCGGGGTGGTCTCTCGTTCCGGGACGCTGACTTATGAAGCTGTGGGGCAATTGCGCGAGTTGGGGCTGGGTCAATCCAGTTGTGTGGGGATTGGGGGCGATCCGGTCAACGGAATGAAACATCTGGACGTGATGCAGCGGTTCAATGACGATCCGGCGACCGAGGCGGTCATCATGGTGGGAGAAATCGGTGGTTCGGACGAGGAAATTTGTGCGCGCTGGATCAAGGAACACATGACCAAACCCGTGGTGGGGTTCATTGCCGGGATGACGGCACCGCCCGGAAAAAGAATGGGACACGCGGGGGCCATCATTTCAGGGGGTCAGGGAACGGCTCAGGAGAAGTTGGCTACGATGGAAGAATGCGGCATCAAGATTACGCGCAATCCCGCCGAAATGGGACGGACCCTGCAAGCCATGCTCAACGGGTAGTCTTTGGCGTGCGATGCGGACAGGAGGGGCGCTGGCAGTCGGCGTAGATCTGGAGGGAATGGTCCTGAATCGAGAAGCCTCGTTGTTGTGCAATCTGGGCTTGGCGATTTTCGATCTCGGGGTCGAAAAACTCCTCCACGTGGCCGCATTGCAGACAGACCAGATGGTCATGATGGGTTCCTTGATTGAGTTCAAATACGGCCTTGCCACTTTCAAAATGATGACGGATCAACAAGCCGGCTTGTTCAAACTGGGTCAGTACCCGGTAGACGGTGGCCAGACCGATGTCCATGCCTTCTTGCTGAAGACGGCGGTAGACTTCTTCAGCACCCAGATGGCGGGTGGTGCTGGTTTCGAACAGAGCCAATACTCTGAGACGGGGAAGGGTGGCTTTGAGTCCGATGTCCTTGAGATCTTGGGGGGCGCTCATATTGCCTCGCAGGGGGGAGAGATTGGTCTATTATAAAAGCATTCAGGTGAACGGGATGATAAAGCGTACGACAACGATGGGCATGCTGGCTTGTGCCGGGCTGTTTCTCTCGGGGTGTTCCGGTTGGTCGTGGTATTCGATTCCCGGGGTCTCCTACCTCAAGCCCTATACGCTGGATATCCAGCAGGGCGTGATCATCGACTCGGACATGGTTGCGCGCCTGAAGGAGGGCATGACCCGCCCGCAGGTCGCCTATACATTGGGGACCCCCTTGCTCAAGGATCCTTTTCATAAGGATCGCTGGGATTATGTCTACTTTGTGCGGGAGGACGGGCGATTGAGCCACCCTCATGATTTGACGGTTTATTTCAAGGACGACAAGATGGTTCGTTATGTCACGGATTATCCGATCGGTGCGGCGGCGACATCGGGGGCTCCTCCGGCGGTTCCTGTGACCGGTGAGACTCCTGCTGCTCCTGTTGTTCCTGCTGGTTCCTCTCCGGTAGCGCAGGAGGGGAATTCTGATGGAAATACCGGACCGGTCTCCGGGGGGGCCAAGGGCAGCGTGCTCGATGCCGGGAAGACTGGAGAATGAGCGCGCTCGTTCTGGGCATCGCAGGCAGTGGTGGGCGCATGGGGCGAGCTTTGGTGGAAGCCATTGCGATGGCTCCGGATCTGCACCTGGGACTGGCGCTGGAGCAAGCGGACAGTCCCTTCATCGGACGTGATCCCGGGGATTGGCTGGGTATGCCCCTGGGTCTTTCGATTACCTCTGACGTTCAGGCAGGGTTGGAACGATGTGCGGTGCTGATCGATTTTACCCGTCCTCAGGCCACCCTCGAGCACTTGGCATCCTGTGTGCGGTCCAAGCGGGGCATGGTGATCGGCACCACCGGCTTCAGCGCTTCGGAAAAGGCGCAGATTCAGGCGGCCAGCCAGGAGATTCCCATCGTGTGTGCGCCCAATATGAGCATGGGGGTAACCGTGGCTCTGGCGTTGCTGGAGCGAGCCACCCAGTGGTTGCCCGCCGATTACGATCTGGAGATCACGGAAGCCCATCATCGTCATAAAGTGGATGCCCCCTCCGGGACGGCATTGCGCATGGGTGAGGTGGTGGCCAAGGTGCGCGGTTGGGACTTGCCGGAGGTGGCGGTGTATGGGCGCCAGGGGACCACGGGTCCGCGTCCTTCCAAAACCATCGGCTTTGCCACGGTGCGTGGCGGGGATGTGGTGGGCGATCATACGGTGTCTTTCATGGGGGAGGGGGAGCGTCTGGAAATCACCCATCGTGCCAGCAATCGAGCCACCTTTGCCCAGGGTGCAGTGCGAGCGGCCCGTTTTGTGGTCGGTCAGGCGCCGGGACTTTACGACATGCGCTCCGTGCTTGGGTTGTAATTAATTGAAATAATTAAGTTATTTTTGTTTTCCCCGGGGTTGTTCCGGGGTCCGGAGTTGCTTTTTGGCGTATTTTGCGCTAACATTCCGACAATCGGAAACGGGAAAGGTGCGCATCGATGCGTCTTTCCCGTTTTTTCACATCACCCCCTTCAGGAGTTAGTCATGGCTGTAGAACTGCCCTCGTCCGTTCGGGTGCCTGCTTTTCTTGTGTTGGCCGATGGCAGCGTTTTCAGGGGCTATTCCATTGGAGCCAAAGGGCACCGAGGGGGGGAGGTGGTGTTCAACACGGCCATGACCGGATATCAGGAAATCCTGACGGACCCCTCCTATTGTCGTCAAATCGTGACCTTGACCTGTCCGCACATCGGTAATGTGGGGGTCAATCAGGACGACGAGGAAGCTGCCGGAGTATTTGCGGCAGGGCTGGTGGTCCGCGACATCCCGCGTCAACTTTCCAATTGGCGCGCCCAGGGCGGGTTGCCCGAATATCTCGAGGCACGGGGCATGATTGCCATGGCAGGCGTGGATACCCGGCGCCTGACCCGCTTGTTGCGCGAAAAAGGCGCGCAAAACGGCTGTATCTGGGCGGGAGAGGAAAACATTCCCGCTGCTCTGGAAGTGGCTCGTGCTTTTCCCGGGCTGAACGGCATGGATCTGGCCAAAGAGGTCAGTTGTACCCAACCGTATTCCTGGACGGAAGGGGTCTGGAGCCGGCTGGGTGGAACGACGCAGGCCGGGAAGCGATTCCGGGTCATCGCCTATGATTTTGGAATCAAGCGCAACATCCTGCGCATGCTGGTGGAGCGGGGATGTGACGTGCAAGTGGTTCCTGCCATGACACCGGCTCAAGAAGTGTTGTCCCGGCGCCCGGATGGGGTTTTTCTGTCCAATGGACCGGGTGATCCCGAGGCTTGCACCTACGCCATTCAAGCCGTTCGTGAGTTTATGACGGCACGGGTTCCCCTTTTCGGGATCTGTCTCGGGCATCAATTGCTTGCCTTGGCTTCGGGGGGGCGTACCCTCAAGATGAAATTCGGGCACCATGGAGCCAATCATCCCGTTCTCGATCAGCAAACCGGACGAGTTCTGATCACCAGCCAGAATCACGGGTTTGCGGTGGATTCCCGGGATTTGCCCGCCCATCTCACGGTTACCCATGTCTCTCTGTTCGACGGGAGTGTGCAGGGGCTTGCCCGGACGGATGTTCCGGCCTTCAGTTTTCAGGGTCATCCTGAAGCCTGTCCGGGGCCACAGGATGCGGCCCCTCTGTTCGACCGCTTCATTGCGCTCATGCAAGAATCTGGAATCTGACCATGCCCAAGAGAACCGATCTCCATTCCATTCTGATCATCGGGGCCGGCCCCATCGTTATTGGCCAGGCCTGTGAATTCGATTATTCCGGGGCGCAGGCGTGCAAGGCGCTACGCGAAGAAGGGTATCGCGTCATTCTGGTCAATTCCAACCCGGCGACCATCATGACGGATCCGGGCATGGCCGATGCTACCTACATCGAACCCGTCAACTGGAAGACTCTCGAGCGCATCATTGAACGTGAGCGCCCGGATGCAGTATTGCCGACCATGGGAGGGCAGACGGCACTCAACTGCGCCCTCGATCTGGCGCGGGAAGGCGTGTTGGCGCGTTATGGCGTCGAGATGATCGGGGCGTGCAAGGAGGCCATCGACATGGCCGAAGATCGCGAAAAATTCAAGGCGGCCATGACGCGTATCGGCTTGTCCACGCCCCGTTCCGCAGTGGCCCATAGCCTCGAGGAAGCCCAGCAGGTGCAGGCCCAAATCGGTTTTCCGGCCATCATCCGTCCCTCCTTTACCATGGGGGGAAGTGGAGGAGGCATCGCCTATAACCAGGAAGAATTCATGACCATTTGCGAGCGTGGTCTGGAGGCGTCGCCGACCCGGGAGTTATTGGTGGAAGAGTCGGTGATTGGCTGGAAAGAGTACGAGATGGAGGTGGTGCGCGACCGTAACGACAACTGCATCATCATTTGTTCCATCGAGAACCTCGATGCCATGGGGGTGCATACCGGAGATTCGATTACGGTGGCTCCAGCTCAGACCCTGACGGACAAGGAATATCAGGTGATGCGCAATGCTTCCCTGGCAGTATTGCGTGAGATTGGTGTGGAAACCGGGGGATCCAACGTCCAGTTTGCCATCAACCCCAGGGATGGACGCATGATCGTCATCGAGATGAACCCGCGCGTTTCCCGCTCTTCGGCGCTGGCCTCCAAGGCGACGGGATTCCCCATCGCCAAGGTGGCAGCCAAACTGGCCGTGGGATTTACGCTCGATGAGTTGAGCAACGAGATCACGGGCGGAATGACGCCCGCTTCTTTCGAGCCCACCATCGATTATGTGGTGACCAAGGTTCCGCGCTTTGCCTTTGAAAAGTTTCCGCAAGCCAATGACCGTTTGACCACCCAGATGAAATCGGTGGGTGAAGTCATGGCCATCGGACGTAGTTTCCAGGAATCCTTGCAGAAGGCTCTGCGTGGACTGGAAACCGGCGCCGATGGACTGAACGAGATGACCACCGAGCGTACCACTATCGAAGCCGAGTTGGCCAATCCTGGCCCCCATCGGCTGTGGTATCTGGCAGATGCCTTTCGTATCGGTCTGGAGCGGGATGAAATCCACCGTTTGTCGCATGTGGACCCCTGGTTTCTGGCGGAAATCGAAGATCTGGTGTCAGAAGAACAACGGATACGCGGGCTGACGCTCGCGATGTTGAGCGCATCGCGTTGGCGCGAACTGAAAGGCAAAGGGTTCTCTGACCGGCGCATGGCTTACTTGCTGGGCAGCACGGAACAAGCGGTGCGCGCGACGCGACATGCCCTGAATGTTCGTCCCGTATTCAAACGGGTGGATACCTGTGCGGCAGAGTTTTCCACGCAAACCGCTTACCTCTATTCTACCTATGAAGAAGAGTGCGAAGCGCATCCCACGGAGCGACGCAAGATCATGGTGTTGGGCGGAGGACCAAACCGCATCGGTCAGGGAATCGAATTCGATTATTGCTGTGTCCATGCGGCCCTGGCCCTGCGCGAGGATGGGTACGAAACGATCATGGTCAATTGCAACCCGGAGACGGTTTCCACAGATTATGACAGTTCGGATCGTTTGTATTTCGAGTCGCTGACACTGGAAGACGTGCTGGAAATCGTGGCGCTGGAGAAACCCGCAGGCGTCATCGTCCAATTCGGGGGGCAGACTCCGCTCAAATTGGCACGCGGACTGGAAGCCGCCGGGGTACCCATCATCGGAACGACACCGGACAGCATCGATCGCGCTGAAGATCGCCAGCGTTTCCAGCAACTGTTGCATGAACTGGGTTTGCATCAACCGGATAACCGAACCGCAGGTCATCGGGATGAAGTCCTGGGAGCAGCGCAGGCGTTGGGATATCCCCTGGTCGTTCGTCCCAGTTATGTGTTGGGGGGGCGTGCCATGCAGATCGTCCATACCCCGGCGGATCTGGAAAAATATTTGCGCGAGGTCATTACGGATGGCGAGGGGATGCACGGTGTGGCGATTTCCCCTCGCTCTCCCATTTTGCTTGACCGCTTTCTGAACGATGCCATCGAAGTGGATGTGGATGCGGTCTGTGATGGACAGGAGGTGGTGATTGGTGCCATCATGGAACACATTGAGCAGGCAGGCGTTCATTCGGGAGACTCGGCCTGTTCCATTCCGCCTTACAGTTTGACTCCTGCCGTCCAGGACGAACTCCGCCGCCAGACCAAGGCCATGGCGCGTGCCCTGGGGGTAGTGGGGTTGATGAACGTGCAGTTTGCGCTTCAGGGAGATACGGTCTATGTTCTCGAGGTCAATCCCCGTGCTTCGCGTACTGTCCCTTATGTGGCCAAGGCGACCAGTCGTCCTCTGGCCAAAATTGCGGCGCGCTGCATGGCAGGGCAAAGCCTGTCTGATCAGGGAATTACCGGCGAGTTGATCCCGGACTACTATTCGGTCAAGGAGGCGGTGTTCCCCTTTACCAAATTTCCCGGAGTGGATCCCATTCTTGGCCCGGAGATGAAATCCACGGGCGAAGTCATGGGCGTCGGAGCGACCTTTGCCGAAGCCTTCGTCAAGTCCCAATGGGCGGCAGGAGTCAAATTGCCCACTGGGGGAAAGGTTTTTCTGAGTGTCAGAAATGCGGACAAAGCACCCTTGGTGGAGATTGCGCGTCAATTGGTGGAATTGGGATTTGCGCTGGTGGCGACGCGCGGTACGGCAGCAACCCTGAGTGCCGCCGGCCTCGAGGTGGTACTGGTCAACAAGGTCATGGAGGGGCGTCCGCACATCGTGGATATGATCAAGAATCGCGAGATTTCCCTGATCATCAACACAGTGGAAGAACATTCCCGGGCCGTCCAGGACTCCTGGTCGATTCGCAATGCCGCGCTGCAGGGACGTATCACCTATTACACCACGGTGGCCGGGGCACGGGCGGCCTGCATGGGGATGCGCCTCGGACAGTCCGGTGATGTCCATGAATTACAGGCATTGCACCGAGGGTTGAAAATCTGACCCCTCGATGGGGGCTCAGGCCATATAACATGTAATTGAGTAGTGAGGAAGGAGAAGCATGAACAAGACACCATTGACGGTACGGGGCGCCGAAAAACTCAAGGAAGAATTGCACCAGTTGAAGCATGTGCAACGCCCGGCAGTGATCCAGGCCATCAGTGAGGCGCGCGCTCAGGGAGACCTGTCGGAGAATGCCGAATACGATGCGGCCAAGGAGCGCCAATCGTTTATCGAAGGGCGGATTGCGGAATTGGAATCCAAGTTATCTCATGCCCAGATCATCGATCCGGCAGCGTTGGATGCAGACGGACGGTGCGTTTTTGCGGCCACGGTGGAAATGGAGGACCTGAACACCGGTGATGTCCACACTTATCAGATCGTGGGCGATGACGAGGCGGATATCAAGGAAGGCAAGATTTCCATTGGTTCTCCCCTGGCTCGTGCCCTGATCGGAAAATCAGCGGGAGACGTGGCTGAAGTCCATGCTCCAGGGGGAATGCGTGAATATGAGATCAGGGAAGTACGTTATGGTTGAGCGCCGTAGGTCCGCGTCCTCTCCCGTATCTGCGTGGCGCGCAGAACGGCCTCGAGTTTCCAGGGGAAAGAGCGGGGTCAGGAAAGTTTCCGCCAAAAAAGTGCTCCCCCCTGCTGTTGTGCCTCCTTTGAAGCTACCGGAAGCGGGGGCGACGTTGGCGTTGTCGATGGCTGATCGGGTACGCCTGCGTCAGGAAGCCCATCGCCTCGATCCGGTGGTCCTGATGGGGCAATCCGGCGTGACGGATGCGCTTCTCCTGGAAATGGAACGGGCCTTGCGTGCCCATGGCCTGATCAAGGTCAGGGCCAGCGGGGTGGAGACGGCAGCGGCGCGCAGTGCCCTGGCAAATACCCTAACGCAGCGTCTTTCAGCCGCATTCGTTCAACAAATCGGCAAGATCCTGGTTCTTTATCGCCCCCGATGAAACCTACCCGGACCAGCAAGGCCTGGATACGGGAACATATCAACGATCCCTTTGTCCAACGAGCGAAACGGGAAGGGTATCGGTCGCGCGCTTCCTACAAATTATTGGAAATCGATGAGCGGGATCGCCTGTTGCGTCCCGGGATGTCGGTGGTGGATCTGGGGGCCAGTCCCGGAGGGTGGTCGCAGGTGGCGCGTCAGCGTATGGGCGTGCACGGCAAGGTCATCGGGGTCGATGTGTTGCCCATGGAAGCACTGGAGGGGGTGACTTTTCTGCAGGGGGATTTCATGGCCCCAACGGTGCAGGAACAGATGAGAGCCTTGCTGGGGAGTCGACCGGTGGATCTTGTATTATCGGATCTTGCCCCCAATATCAGTGGTGTCACCCTGTATGATCAGGCACGTGCGGCCGAGTTGTGGGAAATGGCCCTGGAGTTTTCTCTCGAAGTACAGGGACCCGAAGGGAGGTTTCTGGTCAAGGCTTTTCATGGAGCGGATTTTGAATCCTTCGTGCGACGCATGAAGCAGTGTTTTGTCCGGGTAGTGACACGAAAACCCGCTGCATCCCGAGACCGGAGTTCAGAGGTGTATTTATTGGGGCAAGGATTGAAACCGCAGCATAAGGGGTAGGTTGGTGAATTTTGAACGGGTGGACGCGCTTGAGCGTACAATGATCCTTCGGAGTCTGGGGGAGTTGGTCAGATCGACTTGGAGGAAAGAGTCTTGAATAGCATCGTTAAAAATGTCTTGGCCTGGCTTTTTGTAGGATTGGTGCTGATGTTGCTGGTCAGTCAATTCCAGAACCATCAACCGTCGGGCGATGTTCTGAGTTATTCCTCTTTCATTGAAGAGATGAAAGCCGGGCATGTCACTAAAGTGATCATCGATGGACGGGCGCTGCGTGGCGAACGTTCAGATGGCAAACCTTTTACCACATATACGCCTTCAGATCCATGGCTGGTCAGTGACTTGCTCAAGTATGGCGTGAATGTGTCGGCCAAGCCAGAAGAAGAACCGTCCTTCTTCATGAATATGCTCATGTCCTGGTTCCCCATGCTGTTATTGGTGGCAGTCTGGATATTTTTCATGCGTCAGATGCAGGGAGGCGGGCGAGGAGGGGCTTTTTCTTTCGGTAAAAGTCGTGCGCGCATGCTGGATGAAAACACCAACCCAGTGACTTTCGCGGATGTGGCGGGGGTGGATGAAGCCAAAGAAGAAGTGAGCGAGTTGGTCGAGTTCTTGCGTGACCCCGGGAAATTCCAGAAATTGGGCGGACGGATTCCGCGCGGCGTGCTCATGGTGGGTAATCCCGGAACAGGGAAAACCCTGCTGGCCCGTGCCATCGCAGGGGAGGCCAAGGTTCCTTTCTTCAGTATTTCCGGCTCGGACTTTGTGGAGATGTTTGTCGGGGTGGGGGCCGCCCGCGTGCGCGACATGTTCGAACAGGCCAAGAAAAATTCGCCGTGCATCATCTTCATCGATGAAATCGATGCGGTGGGCCGGCAACGCGGTGCTGGCCTGGGGGGCGGCAATGACGAGCGGGAACAGACACTCAACCAGATGTTGGTGGAAATGGATGGTTTCGAAGCGACAACGGGCGTCATCGTCATTGCCGCCACCAATCGACCCGATGTCCTGGATCCTGCACTGCTTCGACCAGGACGTTTTGACCGTCAGGTGGTGGTTCCTTTGCCGGATATCCGTGGGCGTGAACAGATCTTGATGGTGCACATGCGCAAGGTTCCCATTGCGCCGGATGTTCGGGCCGATATCATTGCACGGGGCACGCCTGGATTTTCAGGGGCGGATCTGGCCAATCTGGTCAATGAATCGGCACTCTTCGCTGCGCGTTTCAACAAGCGTCTGGTGGACATGGATGATTTCGAACGAGCCAAGGACAAGATCATCATGGGCGCGGAGCGGCGTTCCATTGTCATGCCGGAGCAGGAACGACGCAATACGGCTTACCATGAGTCCGGACATGCCGTGGTAGCCCGCATGCTGGCTCTGACCGATCCGGTTCACAAAGTGACCATCATTCCGCGCGGGCGAGCCCTGGGTGTGACCATGCAGTTACCCACGGAAGACCGCTACAGCATGAACCGCGATCAGATCCTGCAAAATATTGCCGTATTGTTTGGGGGGCGTATCGCAGAAGAAGTGTTCATGAATCAGATGACCACGGGGGCCAGCAATGACTTCGAACGTGCCACCGACATGGCACGCCGGATGGTGACTCAATGGGGGATGTCGACTTCCATGGGACCCATGGTCTATGGAGAAAACGAGGGAGAAGTTTTCCTTGGACGGACGATTTCCACCCATAAAAATGTATCGGAAGCCACGATGCAAAAGGTGGATATGGAAATTCGTCGCATCATCGACGAACAGTACGTTCTGGCGCGGGGCATCATCGAAAGCCACCGCACCGAAATCGAGGCAATGACCCATGCCTTGCTGGAATGGGAAACCATCGATGCGGAACAAATTGAAGACATCATGTCAGGACGCCCTCCCCGTCCGCCCAAACCGACTGCGCCGGTGACGCCCAAAGCGCCTCCCCCCAGCGCTTCTCCCCCTCCCGCCCCCGCGTCCACGGCTCAACCTGCTCAGGGAGTCTGAGACCGGAGGGAGTCGCCCGTGCGGATTCCCGGGGCGCTGGGGGGGTCTCCCAAACCGCTCCCCGCAGTACACTGCGGGGAGTTTATTTTGTCCCTGGCGCGACCTCGGATCATGGGCATTCTCAACGTCACTCCCGACTCATTCTCGGATGGCGGGGCGCATCTCGATGCGCTGGCAGCCATAACCCGCGGACAAACCTTGGTGGCACAGGGAGCCGACCTGATCGATGTGGGAGGAGAATCCACCCGCCCCGGAGCCCCTGAAGTCGGGTTGGCCGAGGAATTGCGGCGGGTGATTCCGGTTATTGAAGGATTGGTGGATACCCTGAAGGTGCCGGTTTCCATCGATACCCGTCATCCCCAGGTCATGCAGGCAGCCATTCGGGCAGGTGCCACCCTGGTCAATGACATCGAAGCCCTGCAGGTCCCCGGAGCCCTTGAATGTATTCTCGAGCATGAAGTGGGCATTTGCCTGATGCACATGCAAGGACAACCCTTGACGATGCAGCAGTCGCCCCATTATCCTCGTGGAGTGGTATCCGGGGTATGTGATTTTCTTGCGGCACGGGTTGCTTTATTGGAACGGTACGGTGTGGAACGCACACGCATTCTGATCGATCCGGGGTTTGGTTTTGGCAAGACCCGCATCCATAACCTGACCTTGCTGCAGCAGTTACCGGTTTTGGTGGATTTGGGATACCCGGTATTGGTGGGGCTGTCACGCAAATCCATGCTGGTCGGTCAACCCGGCATTCCTCCGCGCGAACGTCTGGGGGGTGGTCTGGCCGCGGCTTGCTGGGCCATTCAGGCGGGGGTACATATTTTGCGCGTTCATGATGTGGCTGAAACGCGTCAGGCAGTGGATTTATGGATGGATACCTTGACTGTGGAGGAGTAATGAGCCGTCGTTATTTTGGAACGGATGGAATGCGTGGGCGAGTGGGCAGTGAGCCCATGACCCCCGTGATGATGTTGAATCTCGGTTATGCGGCAGGTACGGTCCTGGCCCAGGGGGCGGCCGCCACGCAACAGGATCGTCCGGTGGTGATCATTGGCAAGGACACGCGCATTTCGGGCTATATGATCGAGTCAGCACTCGAGGCCGGACTGTCTGCGGCAGGAGTGGATGTCATTCTGCTGGGCCCCATGCCAACCCCTGCGGTTGCCTACCTGGTTCGCGCCTTGCGTTTGCAGGCAGGGGTGATGATCAGCGCCTCCCATAACCTTTTCGAGGATAACGGGATCAAATTCTTCTCTGCCGACGGGATGAAGTTGCCCGATAGCGTGGAACTGGACATTGAAGCCCAACTGAATCAACCCTGGTCTTGCCGTGATTCGGCCCAACTGGGGCATGTCCGCCGCATGAATGATGCCGCAGGGCGTTATATCGAGTTCTGCAAGAGTACCTTTCCCTCCAATCTCGATCTCAAAGGATTGAAACTGGTGGTGGATTGTGCCCACGGGGCAACCTATCATATCGCGCCTCTGGTGTTTCACGAACTGGGTGCCGAAGTCGTCGCCATCGGCAATACCCCCAATGGCATCAATATCAATGATCACTGTGGGGCCACTCATGTCGATACCTTGCGTGAGGCCGTGCGTGCGCATCAGGCCGACATGGGGATCGCTCTGGACGGCGATGGGGATCGTCTCATCATGGTAGATGAGACAGGAAAAAGTTATGACGGAGACCAACTGCTCTATGCCGTGGTCAAACACCGTCAGTCTTTGCCGGGATTCGCCGGCGGAGTGGTGGGGACCTTGATGACCAATCTGGCCGTGGAAAAAGCCTTCGAACGGCGACGGGTTCCCTTCGTGCGGGCCAGTGTAGGGGATCGCTACGTTCTGGAAACGATGTTGGAACGGGGCTGGCTCTGGGGGGGAGAGAATTCCGGGCATTTGATCTGTCGGGATAAGCACAGCACGGGAGACGGCATCATTTCAGCGCTTCAGGTGTTGGCGGCTTTGGCCAGCCAGGGGGTGACCCTGGCCAGTTACACGGCTGAGGTGGAACTCTATCCCCAACGCCTGATCAATGTGCGCACTGCCCACCCGGTGGATTTCAAGACGTCTCCACAGGTTCAGCAGGCAGTGATGGCCGCAGAAGAGAGTATGGCTGGACACGGGCGGGTGCTCTTGCGTGCTTCTGGTACGGAACCCTTGATTCGTGTCATGGTGGAAGGGGAAGATGCAATCCAGGTGGAACGCTGGGCAGAAACCATCGCAGCGGCTGTGCGTGAATTGGCTGCCTAAATCAGTTCGGGATCGATCACTGCACGCAGGATGAGTTGGGGTCGCCCATCCCGTTCGCGCTGCGTGAGCCACCAGAGCGCTCCCTTGCGGACACTCCAGGGCGCGGGTTCGCCAGTCAGCAGCCAGGCCGCAGTTTCTCCCAGGGTGGGTTGGTGACCCACCAGCAAGGTGTACGGATCGGCGGGGGTAGGCCAGGCGCAGGCCTGCAACAGATCGCGCGGACGGGCGTGGGTTCCCAGATGCGACACGGTTTCAAAGTGTCTGGAAAATGCACTGGCGGTTTGCTGGGTGCGCTGTGCCGGGCTGACCAGAATGCGGGGTTCGAGCGGCAGATGGATCTTCAACCAGTGCGCTACCTGCCGTGCTTTTCGGTGACCTCGTTCAGTCAGGGCGCGGACATGATCGGGGAATCCTTCCTCTGCTTCGGCATGACGCCACAGGATCAGATGGCATTGACTCATGATGAGGAAGATTTCCGGCTCAAACGCTGCAAGAGAAAGTCGTGGACCCGGAAGCATGAACTGCCGCGCCGTGGATGGGTTCGCGCATATTGTCCCTCGCCGTTCATGATCCAGGCTGCGTGGTTGTCGCGCAGATAGGAACGGAGTCCTTCGCTCAGTATTCGTCGTTTGATGCGTGGATCGAGGATGGGGATACAGACTTCGATGCGGCGAAAAAAATTGCGGTCCATCCAGTCGGCACTGGCGATGAATACCTCGTGGCTTCCTCCGTGACGGAAATATATGACCCGATGATGCTCCAGAAAACGACCGATCAGCGAGCGTACCCGGATATGTTCGGATAACCCCTTGACACCGGGACGGAGCAGGCAGACGCCCCGGATGATCAGGTCGATTCGAACCCCCGCCTGACTGGCTTCATAGAGCGCATCGATCAGTTGGGGTTCCGTCAGCGCATTCATTTTTGCAATGATGTGGGCTTTTTCACCCTGTCGGGCAAACTGGGTTTCACGGGTAATGGCCTGCAGGGTTCCCGAGTGGAGGGTGAAGGGGGCTTGCCAGAGGTGACGCAAATGTTCCTGCTTGCCCAGTCCCGTAATTTGCATGAAGATGGCGCTGACATCGGCCGTGATTTCCGGATGGGCGGTAAACAAACCAAAATCGGTGTAGGTGCATGTGGTACGGGCATGATAGTTGCCTGTCCCCAGGTGGACATAACGTCGTAGTTCGCTGTGCTCGCGCCGAATGACGAGACACATTTTGGCATGAGTTTTGTAGCCGAAAACGCCGTAGACTACATGGGCCCCTGCGGCTTCCAACTTTTCTGCCCAGTTGATGTTGGCTTCTTCGTCGAAGCGGGCCAGTAGTTCCACCACCACGGTGACCTCCTTGCCCTGGTGGGCCGCCTCGATCAGGGCTTCGATCAGTTCGGAGTCCGTGCCTGTACGGTAGACCGTCTGTTTGATGGCCAGTACCGCAGGGTCCCGAGCGGCTTGTTGGACGAACTGAATGACGGGCATGAAGGGCTGAAAGGGATGATGCAGGAGGAGATCGCGTTTTTTCAGGGTTTCGATGAGGGGAACCGATTGATCCAGTTCGTGGGGCAGTTGGGGCTGAAAGGAAGGAAACTTGAGGTCGGGACGGTCGACCAGATCGGCGACCCGCATCAGGCGCACGAGATTGACGGGGCCATCCACTCGATACAGATCCGTCTCCTCCAGTTCAAAAGTCTCGAGCAGGAATTGAGCCATGGTTTCGGAGCAATTTTCAGGAACTTCAAGGCGTACTTCATCGCCGTACTGGCGGTGGCTCAATTCGCCTTGCAAGGCGAGGCGCAAATCACTGACTTCCTCATCTTCCAGAAGTAATTCGCTGTTTCGGGTCAAGCGGAATTGGTAGCATCCTTCGACGGTCAGTCCATGAAAAAGGTCGCCTACGTTGGCATGCAGGATGGAAGATAAAAAAATGAACCCATAGGGACAGCCACAAATTTCTTCGGGCAGTTGTATGAAACGGGGAAGGGCACGGGGGGCTTGCACGACGGCATGGGTACAGGGACGGCCAAAAGCGTCGACTCCCGAAAGTTCCACGGCAAAGTTGAGGCTCTTATTGAGGATTCGGGGAAAAGGATGGGCTGTGTCCAATCCGATGGGAGTCAATACCGGTTTGATTTCGCGCAGATAATAATTGCGTGCCCAAGTATGCTGAGCCTCGGTCCAATGATTGCGACGGTGGAAGCAGATTCCCTCTTCTGCCAAACGCGGCAGGACACGCTCATTCAATAAACGATATTGATGAGAGACGAGTTCGTGTGCCACGCTACAGACCAGACGGTAAACCCGTAAGGGAGGCAGGCCATCCGGGCCGGTTTTGGTGATTCCTTCGCGAATTTGTTGTTTCAGGCCGGCAACCCGAATCTCAAAAAATTCATCCAGATTGTTGCTGACGATGCACAGGTAGCGCAGTTGCTCAAGGAGAGGAGTCTCGTCATCTTCCACCAGATTCAAAACGCGCCGATTGAATGCCAACAGGCCCAACTCCCGGTTGAGAAATCGGGATGCTGCTGTAACGGGATTGCTCATAAAGTCGGTCAAGTGTAGGGGCCATCGGACGCTTTCAGTGTACCACCCCCCGAGTATCAGGAAAACCCTTAGGATGCAGGCCTGAATCAAGGGAGACGGAGGAGGGTTCACCGTCACGAATAATTCACGGCAGGTTCATGGTGGGGTAACAAGGCCAAGGCAAAGTGGGTAACCATTCGTTCAGATGGAGAGATCCATGCCCCAACTTGACCAGAGTCTGCAGAATGTTCGTCAACCCCGTCTGGTATTTCAATATGCGCGCTCTTCCGTGGATGTACGGGCGGCTCAGCAGTTGCGTTGGCAAGTCTTCCATGAAGAGATGGGGGCGCACTTGCATTCCGCTGAACCGGGGTTGGACCAGGATCGATTCGATGCGCTCTGCGACCATTTGATTCTGCGCGATACCCGCAGTCATGAAGTGGTGGGCACTTATCGGATAATCAACGCGCAACAGGCGGTGAGGGCTGGAGGATTCTATTCGGAAGGGGAATTTGATCTGACGCGTCTGGCCCATCTGCTTCCTCATGTCATGGAGGTTGGGCGGGCCTGCGTTCATCCGGATTACCGCAATGGTCTTTCCATTGCGGTGTTATGGGCCGGTCTGGCCGAATATATCCGGGCTCATCGAGTGCAATACCTGATGGGCTGTGCCAGTATGACCATGATCGATGGCGGTCATACGGCAGCCTCGCTCTACCGTCAGTTGGAACTCATGCATGGTGCGCCTGCGGAATGGCGTGTTTATCCGCGTTGCGCATTGCCTCTGGCGGCGCTCGACAGCACGCGCGTGGTGGATATTCCTCCGCTCATCAAGGCATATTTGCGGGTGGGCGCCTATGTTTGTGGGGCACCGGCGTGGGATGCGGATTTCAACACGGCGGACTGTCTGCTTTTGTTGCCCACGGCCGCCATGGATCAGCGTTATTCGCGTCATTTCATGAAGATCTCGGCCGAGGGGAAGACTTCCTTCTGAGTGCACATCAACTTTTGTGAGTACGCTACCGGGTTTGTCCACGGGCGCCTCCGCTGCGATGATTTCCGGAACAGAGTAGTTCATCCGTGCATGATCTGGTAGAGTGAGGTTTTTTTTGAGGGTTGTGGGATATGCCCCAAGCGATCATCGCGGCGGTAGACTTGGGCTCGAACAGTTTTCGTCTGCAGGTGGCGCGCGTGGTGCAGGGGCAACCCTATACGCTGGATGCGCTCAAGGAGTCGGTGCGACTGGCAGCCGGATTGTTGCCCGACAACACGCTGGATACGGTGACACAGGAACGCGCATTGGCCTGTTTGCGGCGTTTTGGTGAGCGGTTACGGGCCGTTCCCCGAGAGGCCATCCGGGTGGTGGGGACGAATACCTTGCGCGTTGCCCAACAGGCAGAAACCTTTCTGGAAGCGGCACAGGAAGCCCTGGGTGTTCCCATCGAGATCATTGCGGGTCAGGAAGAAGCCCGCTTGATTTATGTCGGTGTGGCGCACAGTCTTCCTAGCCATCGAGGCCGTCGACTGGTGGTGGACATTGGCGGAGGATCCACCGAAATCGTCATTGGTCGCGGGGTCAAACCGCAGCGTCTGGAAAGTGTATACATGGGGTGCGTCAGTTACACGCAACAGTTTTTTGCCCAGAACAAAGTGACGGAACGTCACTGGGCTGCCGCCAGTTTGGCGGCAGCCAATGAATTGCAGGCGCTTTCAGCTACCTTCGGGCGGGAGCAATGGGATGAGGCCGTGGGTTCTTCCGGGACGGCGCGCGCCCTGGCTGAATTGCTGGAATTGAACGGGTTCGTGGGGCAAGGAATTACCCGGGCCGGACTGACTTTTCTGCGAGAAAAATTGTTGGAGGCCCGCGACCCGCACCATCTGGTTTCCATCGGTTTGCGCATGGAGCGGGTACCGGTACTGCCTGGCGGACTGGTCATCATGAGTGCCGTGTTCGATCACTTGGGGATCGAACAGATGCAGACGACAGACTGTGGGCTGCGCGAGGGTGTCCTGTATGAGATGCTGGGCCGCCTGGAACACCGGGATGTTCGGGAAGAGACCGTGCGCCATTTCGTCCAGCGGTATCATGCGGATTCCCTGCAGGCAGAGCGGGTAGAAAAGTTGGCGCTCACGCTCTATCGTCAGGTGACGGCTCGCCCCCAATACGCACATTATTCACCCTATCTGCGTTGGGCTGCCCAGTTGCACGAAATTGGGCTTTCCATCGCTCATGGGGGTTACCACCGCCATTCGGCCTATATCGTCGATCATGCGGACATGCCTGGGTTCTCCAAGATGGAACAGGCCATCGTGGGCGGGTTGGTCCAGAATCATCGAGGGCGTTTGGTCAAGGGGGCAGAACGCATCACCAATCGGGAGGGCTGGCGTCTGGTGCTGTGTCTTCGTCTGGCCGTGTTGTTTTGTCGTGGTCGCTCCCAGTTGGGGCGAACCCCCCGTTTTCACCTGGCGGATGAGGGGGATGCAGGGTTTTGCCTGCGGGTCAATCCCGCATGGCTGGTCAGTCATGCCCTGGCAGCCGCCAACCTGGAGAAGGAATGTCAGCAGTGGCAGGCTCAAGGTATTTCCTTGAGGGTGGTTTGACCCGGAAGATTCATGAGTCTGTAATCAATCTGTCATATTTGATGGTTACCCTGTTCCCGTGCACTTGCGTTTTTTTTCTATGGAGATTTTCATGACGATTCGGTTCCTCTTGCGTCCCTGGATGGTAGCCAGTGCTTTGTTGATGTCAGCCTGGGAGGCCCAGGCAACGGATATCACCGGTGCGGGCTCCACTTTTATCTATCCGGTCTGCGCCAAGTGGGCCGAAGGATTCAGAGTAGCCACCCGGAATGGTTTGAATTATCAATCCATTGGTTCGGGTGGAGGAATCAAGCAGGTAAAAGCCAAAGTGGTGGATTTTGGGGCGACGGACAAACCCCTGACCCAGGAAGAACTGGACCGGAGTTCACTGGTACAGTGGCCGCTCGTGATGGGGGGCGTGGTTCCCGTGATCCATGTGGAAGGGATCGCTCCCGGACAAATGAAACTCGATGGGCCGGTGTTGGCCGACATCTATCTGGGCAAGATCAAACGCTGGAATGATCCGGCCATCCAGGCGCTCAACAAAGGGTTGAGCCTGCCCGCACAGGACATCGTCGTGGTTTCTCGTACCGATGGTTCCGGGACGACCTTCATCTTTACGAATTATCTCTCCAAGGTCAGTGCCGAGTGGAAAAATAAGGTAGGGAGTGATACGGCCGTCAGATGGCCCACGGGCATCAATGGCAAGGGAAATGAGGGGGTGGCTTCCTATGTGCGCCAGCAGGCGGGAGGAATTGGTTACGTGGAATATGCCTATGCCCTGCAAAATAAGATGAGTCATGTTCAGATGAAGAACCACGAGGGGCAGTTTGTAGAACCGGATATCGAAACGTTCAGCGCTGCAGCCGGCAATGCTCGCTGGAAACCGGAAAATGGGTTTCACGAAATTCTGACCGATGAACCGGGAAAAAACAGTTGGCCCATCACCGGAGCCACCTTTGTTTTGATGCAAAAAGTGCAGGAAAACCCCGAACATGCCAAAACTGCCTTGCGGTTTTTCGATTGGTCCTACAGGAATGGTCAGAAAGTCGCCCTGGCGCTGGATTATGTTCCCTTGCCCGAGGATGTGGTCAAGTTGATCGAAGCCCAGTGGAAGATTGAATTGAAGGACAGCGCGGGCAAGGCGCTCTACTGAGAAGACTTCAGGAAATTTCTGTGGATACGGGAGGGGGATCCCTCTCACCCGATTGCGCGATAATAGGAAAACCTCGGTACTGGGGGTATAATCGCTCCGTTCCTGACTTGACATTTTGCCCATGGCCGTCTTATGAACCCTATACCGACCCAACCTGTTGAACGCGCGTCCACGCGTTCAGGGCAGGCGCGTGGTTTTGGCCATCTTGCCGATCGCTTGTTCGAGTGGCTGACCCGGTTCTTCGCTTTTTTGGTGTTGTTCACGCTACTGGCTATTCTGGCTTCTTTGGTGGTGACCAGTGCGCCTTCACTGAAAGCCTTTGGTTTTCATTTTTTGTGGTCCGATGACTGGGATCCCGTGCAGGATAAGTATGGTGCCTTGATCCCGGTTTACGGAACCTTGGTCAGTTCTTTCGTGGCCCTGCTGATTGCGGTTCCCATCAGTTTCGGGATTGCCGTCTTTCTCACGGAAATGTCTCCTCCCTGGCTCAAACGTCCGCTCGGGACGGCTATTGAATTACTGGCCGCCATTCCCAGCATCATCTACGGGATGTGGGGGCTGTTTTCCTTTGCCCCGATTTTTTCCCGGACCCTGCAACCCTTCCTGATCGAAACTTTGGGCAAAATACCCTTTGCGGGGCAGCTTTTTCAAGGCCCCCCCCTGGGGATCGGTCTACTGACGGCCAGCATCATTCTGGCCATCATGGTGATTCCTTTCATTTCCTCGGTCATGCGGGATGTCTTTGAACTGGTGCCCGCCGTACTCAAGGAATCGGCTTATGGTCTGGGGGCCACCACCTGGGAAGTGGTCTGGCGGGTGGTATTGCCCTATACCCGTGCCGGTGTGGTAGGTGGAGTCATGCTGGGGCTGGGGCGTGCCTTGGGAGAAACCATGGCGGTCACCTTCGTGATTGGCAATACCCAGCATCTCAGTCCCTCGCTGCTGGCTCCGGGAAACAGCATCGCCTCGTCCCTGGCCAACGAATTTGCCGAAGCGGTGGGCGACCTTTATACCTCTGCGCTGATTGAATTGGGACTGCTGCTTTTCATCATTACGGCTATCGTGCTGGCCATGGCCAAGTTGATGTTATTGCGCATGGGTCAGCGTGAAGGGACGCGGAGTTGACCATGCGCTATACCACGCCTGAAATTCGCCGTATCTACCGTCGCCGCCAGTTGACCAATCGTTTTCATCTGTTCATGTCGGTGTGTGGCATGGGCTTTGGTCTGTTTTGGTTGGTCTGGATTCTCTGGACCTTGTTGTCCAATGGTTTTGAAGCGTTGAGTTGGTCCCTGCTGACCCATCCGACGCCCGCTCCCGGGGGCGAAGGGGGGCTGGGCAATGCCATTTTGGGTAGCATCATGATGGCCGGTCTGGCGACCTTGATTGGAACGCCGGTGGGCGTGTTGGCCGGGACCTATCTGGCCGAATATGGCCGACGCGGGTGGTTGGCTCCCACCACCCGTTTCGTCAACGACATTCTTCTCAGTGCACCCTCCATCGTTCTGGGGCTGTTCGTCTATACCGTGTATGTGGCTCGTTTTCACCATTTTTCAGGGATTGCGGGCGCTTTGTCCCTGTCTTTGATCGTGGTTCCCGTGGTTGTCCGAACCACCGACGACATGCTGCGTCTGGTGCCGGACAGTCTGCGCGAAGCCGCCATTGCGCTGGGAGCACCCCGTTGGAAAATGGTGGTAATGGTGGCTTATCGAGCGGCTAAAAGCGGCATCGCTACGGGCGTGCTGCTGGCGGTGGCACGAATCAGTGGTGAAACGGCACCGCTCTTGTTCACCGCACTGAATAATCAGTTCACTACCTGGAATATCAATGAACCGATGGCCAATCTGCCGGTGGTGATCTTCCAGTTTGCCATGAGTCCCTACGATGACTGGCACCGTCTGGCTTGGGGCGGGGCCATCCTGGTGACCCTCAGTGTGCTGACCATCAATGTGCTGGCGCGTTTGCTGTTCCGTCAAAAAAGTTCTTGAGCAGGGGTTTCATGAGCCATACCGAGGTTTTCAATCTTTCTTCCATCGCACCCGAAGTGCGTATTGCCATTCGGAATCTCAATTTTTACTACGGTCGCTTCCATGCGTTGAAGAATGTCACCATGGATATACAGACCAACAAGGTGACGGCTTTCATTGGCCCTTCGGGATGCGGTAAGTCCACTCTTCTGCGGACCTTCAACCGTTTGCATGAACTTTATCCGGCCAATCGAACCACGGGTCAAATCCTGCTGGATGGCAAGAATGTTCTGGATCGTCGAGAAGATCCCACGTTATTGCGGGCTCGCGTGGGGATGGTCTTCCAGAAACCCACGCCGTTTCCCATGTCGATTTATGAAAACATTGCTTTTGGCGTGAGATTGTACGAAAGGTTGACGTCCATGGAAATGGACGAGCGGGTGGAATGGGCTCTGAGGAAGGCGGCGCTGTGGCCCGAAGTGAAAGATAAACTGCGTCAGAGTGGTAACGGGCTTTCCGGAGGACAGCAGCAGCGTCTGTGTATTGCCCGTTGTATCGCCATCAAGCCGGAAGTGATCTTGCTGGATGAGCCCTGTTCAGCGCTTGATCCTATTTCTACGGCGCATATCGAGGAACTCGTGCACGACCTGAAGAGCGATTACACCGTGGTCATGGTGACCCATAACATGCAGCAAGCCGCTCGAGTTTCTGACTATACCGCCTATATGTATCTGGGAGAGTTGATCGAGTTCGACGAGACGGATCAAATTTTTACCAAACCCAATCAGAAGGCGACGGAAGACTATATCACCGGGAAATTTGGTTGATTTTCGGGTTTGCGGCTCACGGCTCATTGCAAGGAAGGCCATTTCAAGGCATCATCCTGCCCAGACATTAATTTCATGCAAGGTTTGGAGCAGACACATGCGTAATAAACTCATTGCAGGCAACTGGAAAATGCACGGTTCTCGGGTGGCAAACGAGGCATGGGTGCGGGCATTACAGGCAGAACCGACTTTGGATGCCGTTGAACTGGTGGTATTGGTTCCAGCACCTTATCTGGCCCAGATGCAGCAGTTGCTGGGCGGTTCGGCCTGTGCCTGGGGAGGACAGGATATCAGCGATCAGGAACGCGGCGCTTTTACCGGAGAGGTGGCGGCTTCCATGTTACGCGAATTCGGATGCCGGTATACGGTGGCAGGCCATTCGGAACGGCGTCAACGCCATGGTGAAACCGATGTCCAGGTGGCAGCCAAGGCGCAACAGGCGTTGGCTCAGGATCTGATTCCCATTCTCTGTCTGGGAGAGTCGCTCGAGCAGCGGGAGGCAGGAAAGACGGCGCAAGTGATGCGCCACCAGTTGGGGGTGCTTCTGGATATATTGGGCGAAACCGGCATGGCCCGTTCGGTACTGGCCTATGAACCCATCTGGGCTATCGGTACGGGACGAAGCGCCACTCCGGCACAAGTTCAGGAAGTCCATGCCTGGCTGCGTCAGCAGTGCGCTGAAGCGTCGCTGGATCTGGCCGAAAATATTCAAATTCTCTATGGTGGTAGCGTCAAAAGTGCCAACGCGGTAGAATTGATGGCCTTGCCCGATGTAGATGGGGCACTGGTGGGGGGCGCTTCCCTGGTAGCGCAGGAATTTTTGGCGATCGCGCGCGCAGCAGCGAAAGCAAGTCAAAGGACAGAGTAATGGAAACGGTGGTTTGGGTCGTACATGTGGGGGCCGCGCTTGGAATCATCGGATTGGTTCTCATGCAGCATGGCAAGGGTGCGGATATGGGAGCGGCTTTTGGGAGCGGTTCTGCGGGGGGGGTATTTGGCGCATCGGGCGCATCGAACTTCCTCAGTCGCAGCACAGCCATACTGGCTGCGGTGTTTTTTTGCACCAGCATGCTGCTGACTTGGTATTCGGGGCACGGTAACAAAGGGACGAGCGTGATGAACGAAGCCAATGCGCTCAAGACCCCTGTGGTTTCGACGCCAGTGAAAGAGATTCCCACAAAATCCAACGAGATTCCGAAATAAGGTACACTGGCACCCCCCAGTCAAAGGGGATGAGTTTTGAGCCGATGTGGTGAAATTGGTAGACACGCCGTCTTGAGGGGGCGGTGGCGAAAGCCGTAGCAGTTCGAGTCTGCTCATCGGCACCATGGAATGATCGAGAATGGTTTGGTGGAGATTCTGCCAAACAGATGTAATGCTGTCATAATGACGCTTTATGGAGGTCGAGTTTCTGGAGTTGTGCAGAACTCGGCGGGTCTTCTCCCGGTAGTTGGGGGAGGTGCCCAATGATAATAATCGCACCCGTCCTATGAGGGGGTGCAGGAACACTGCGAGTATGTGATGTCACAACATTATTTGCCGGTATTGTTGTTCATTCTGGTGGGTGTGGGCGTGGGTGTGGTCCCCGCGGCTCTCGGTTGGTTTCTCGCGCCGCATCGCCCCGACCCGGAAAAGAATTCCCCCTATGAATGTGGCTTCGAGGCTTTCGAAGACGCGCGGATGCGTTTTGACGTGCGCTATTACCTCGTAGCGATCCTTTTTATTCTATTTGATCTGGAAATTGCCTTCCTCTTTCCCTGGGCTGTGGTACTGAAAGATATTGGCGGGTTTGGTTTTCTGGCCATGCTGGTGTTTTTGGGGATATTGGTGGTAGGGTTTGCCTACGAGTGGCTCAAGGGCGCGCTCGAATGGGAATGAAGCAACGATTGCCGGGTTGATCCATACAGGGAGGGGAACATGGCACTGGAAGGCGTGCTCAAGGAAGGTTTTGTCACTGCGAGTCTGGATACGGTCATCAATTGGACCCGTACGGGTTCCCTTTGGCCCATGACTTTCGGGTTGGCCTGCTGTGCGGTGGAAATGATGCACGCCGGGGCGTCCCGTTATGATCTGGATCGCTTTGGAATCGTTTTTCGCCCAAGTCCCCGTCAGTCCGATCTCATGATAGTGGCTGGGACTCTCTGTAACAAAATGGCCCCGGCCCTGCGCAAGGTATATGACCAGATGGCTGAACCTCGTTGGGTCATCTCCATGGGGTCCTGCGCCAATGGTGGAGGGTACTACCACTATTCCTATTCAGTGGTGCGCGGTTGTGACCGTGTGGTGCCGGTGGATGTCTATGTTCCGGGTTGTCCTCCCACGGCAGAGGCCCTGTTGTTTGGTTTGATCCAGTTGCAACAAAAGATCCGCCGTACCCAGACCATTGCGCGGGTGGCCTGATGAGTTTGCTGAATCGTCTTGAAACATTGGCAGGTGCCCTGGATCAAGCCTTCGGCGAGGTCCTGGAAGAATCCTCGATTCAACTGGATGAACTGACCGTCCGGGTGGGGACGGCGCACTGGCTGGCAGCGGCTCTGCGTCTGCGTGACGAGTTTGGCTTCGAGCAACTCATCGATCTGTGCGGGATGGATTATTCCACCTACCCCGACTGGTCCCGGCCCCGTTTCGGGATCGTGGTCCACCTGCTCTCGATCCGGCATAACCTGCGCCTGCGCGTCAAGGTGGCCGCGCCGGAGGGTCCTGTTCCTCTGGTGGAATCGGTGGTTACGGTATGGTCTGTGTCCAACTGGTTTGAACGGGAAGCTTTTGATCTGTTCGGGATCGTTTTTTCCGGGCATCCCGACCTGCGCCGCTTGCTGACGGATTATGGTTTTGTGGGACATCCTTTCCGCAAGGATTTCCCCATTTCCGGATTCGTGGAAATGTGTTATGACCCGGAACAAAAGCGGGTCATCTATCAACCGGTCAGCATTCCGCCGCGTGAAGTGATTCCACGCAAGACGCGTCCGGAACATTATGGGGATACGGCATAATGGCTGAAATACGTAACTACACCATGAACTTTGGTCCGCAACATCCCGCAGCACACGGGGTGTTGCGCCTGGTTCTGGAACTGGACGGCGAAGTGATCGAGCGGGCCGATCCCCATATCGGGCTTTTGCACCGCGGGACGGAGAAGTTGGCGGAAACCCGTACTTTCCTGCAAAGTGTGCCCTACATGGATCGCCTCGACTACGTATCCATGATGTGCAATGAACATGCCTATGTCCTGGCCATCGAGAAATTGTTGCAGGTGGATGTGCCGATCCGTGCACAATACATTCGCGTCATGTTTGACGAGATTACGCGCATCCTCAATCACTTGTTATGGATTGGCGCACATGCGCTGGACATTGGCGCCATGACGGTGTTCCTCTATGCTTTCCGCGAACGGGAAGATCTGGTGGATTGCTATGAAGCCGTTTCCGGCGCTCGATTGCATGCCGCCTATTATCGTCCCGGCGGGGTGTACCGGGATCTGCCCGAGCGCATGCCCTTGCACCTGGCCAACAAGGAAATTCGGGGTGGACGTTCGGATGCCAAGGCGCAGCGCTTGAACCGCAATCGTCATGGGTCATTGCTCGATTTCATTGAAGATTTCGTCGATCGTTTTCCGAACTATCTGGACGATTACCACAATCTGTTGACCGACAACCGAATCTGGAAGCAACGGACGGTGGGGATCGGGGTCGTGACGCCAGAGCGCGCGTTGTCCCTGGGGTTTACAGGACCCATGTTGCGCGGGTCGGGAGTGGCTTGGGACCTGCGCAAGAAGCAGCCGTATGAATCCTACGCCGAGATGGATTTTGACATTCCGGTGGGCGTGAATGGCGATTGTTACGACCGTTATCTGGTGCGGATGGAAGAGATGAAACAATCCAACCATATCGTCCGTCAGTGTATCGACTGGTTGCGTCGCAACCCGGGGCCTGTCATTACCGATAATCACAAGGTGGCACCGCCTGCACGGGAATCCATGAAAGAAAACATGGAAGAGTTGATTCACCATTTCAAACTCTTCAGCGAAGGCATGCATGTGCCGCCGGGAGAGGCCTTGGCCAGTGTGGAGGCACCAAAGGGTGAATTTGCCATTTACCTGGTCTCCGATGGAGCCAATAAACCTTACCGTCTCAAGATTCGGGCCCCCGGTTTTGCCCATATGGCCGGTCTGGATGAAATGTCGCGTGGGCATATGATTGCAGACGTGGTCGCCATCATCGGGACCCAGGATATCGTTTTTGGAGAAGTGGACCGCTGATCATGCTGAGTACGGAATCCAGACAACAGATCGACCGCGAAGTCGCCAAGTATCCCCCGGACCAGAAACAGTCGGCAGTGATGTCGGCCCTGCGTATTGCCCAGGTCCAGCATGGCTGGCTGTCGAAGGAAGTCATGAACAGTGTGGCCGAGTATCTGGGCATGCCCGCCATTGCGGTGTATGAGGTGGCTACTTTTTATGAAATGTACAACCTCAAACCCATGGGGCGGCACAAATTGACGGTATGCACCAATCTGCCCTGTGCCTTGTCGGGTTCCACGGAGTTTTGTGACCGGCTCAAGGAAAAACTGGGTATCGACTTTGGTGAAGTGACGGCCGATGGCGAGATCGGTCTCAAGGAAGGACAGTGTTTCGGGGCCTGTGGGGACGCGCCGGTACTTTTGGTGGACAACCATACCATGCACTCTTTCATGGATGAAGAAAAACTGGATACCTTGCTCAAGGAGTTGAAGTCATGACCGGCGTCATTCTCGAGGGACTCGATCGGGATCGGACCTGGTCCCTGGAACATTACCTTCAGCGGGGCGGCTACGAAGCCTTGCGCAAGATTTTGACGATGCCCATGACTCCCGAGCAGGTTATCGATGAAGTCAAGAAGTCCGCATTGCGTGGGCGGGGGGGGGCAGGTTTTCCGACGGGGCTCAAATGGACCTTCATGCCCAAGAATTATGTGGGGGAAAAGTATGTGGTGTGCAATTCGGATGAGGGAGAACCGGGGACCTTCAAGGATCGCGACATCTTGCGCTATAACCCTCATGCCCTGATCGAGGGGATGATCATTGCGGGCTATGCCATGGGGGCGACCCGTGGGTATAACTACATTCACGGCGAAATCTGGGAAGTCTATCAGCGTTGCGAGGAAGCCATCGATCAGGCCCGCGCTGCGGGGTTTCTGGGATCAGACATCCTGGGCTCAAAATTTTCTTTTGATCTGTTCAACCACCATGGTTACGGGGCCTATATTTGTGGCGAGGAAACCGCCCTGCTGGAATCCCTGGAAGGCAAGAAAGGCCAACCCCGTTACAAGCCGCCGTTCCCCGCCACCTATGGGCTGTATGGCAAACCGACGACCATCAACAACACAGAAACCTTTGCTTGTGTGCCTTGGATCATCCGTCATGGGGGCGAAGCCTTTTTGCAGTTGGGTAAACCGAACAACGGCGGCACCAAGATTTTTTCCGTTTCGGGGCATGTGACCCGTCCGGGAAATTATGAGGTTCCTTTGGGGACTTCCTTTGCATCTCTTCTCGAAATGGCCGGCGGGATGCGGGGGGGGCGGAAGATCAAGGCGGTCATTCCGGGCGGATCTTCCATGCCGGTCTTACCCGGAGACACGATGATGCAACTGGACATGGACTATGATTCCATTTCCAAAGCAGGCTCCATGCTCGGTTCCGGCGCGGTGATCGTGATGGACGAAACCACCTGCATGGTGCGGGCACTGGAGCGCCTGTCCCTGTTCTATCATGAAGAATCCTGCGGACAATGCACGCCCTGCCGGGAAGGGACGGGCTGGCTGTATCGTATCATCCATCGCATCGAGCATGGTCAGGGACGTCAGGATGATCTGGACCTGTTGCATTCCCTGTCCAATAACATCCAGGGGCGCACCATTTGTGCCCTCGGCGATGCCGCCGCCATGCCGGTGCGCAGTTTCGTTACCCATTTTCGGGATGAATTCGAATACCACGTGACCCACCGGCGTTGCCTGGTGGGAGCGGTGGGCGATTCTCAAGAGAAGGCGGCCTGATCATGGCATTATTGAATCTCGAAATCGATGGAAAACCCACCCAGATCGAGGCCGGGCGCACGGTCATGGATGCGGCCAGACAACTGGGGATCAAGATTCCCCATTTTTGCTATCACCGTAAACTGTCCATTGCCGCCAATTGCCGGATGTGTCTGGTTCAGGTGGAAAAGGCGCCGAAACCCCTGCCGGCCTGTGCCACGCCTGTGGCCGAAGGAATGAAGGTACATACCCATTCTCCTCTGGCCGTCGAGGCGCAGAAGGCGGTCATGGAGTTTTTGCTGATCAATCATCCCCTCGACTGTCCCATCTGCGATCAGGGGGGCGAATGCAAGTTGCAGGATGTCAGCGTCGGGTACGGCGGAGGGGCTTCACGTTATCGGGAAGCCAAACGGGTGGTCTCCAACAAGGATCTGGGGCCGCTCATTTCCACAGACATGACACGTTGCATCCTGTGTACGCGCTGTGTGCGTTATGGCCAGGAAATTGCCGGGATCATGGAACTGGGCGTCGGTGGACGGGGAGAGCACTCGGAAATTCTGGCGTTCATGGACCTGACCGTGGATTCGGAAGTTTCGGGCAACGCCATCGATCTCTGTCCCGTGGGTGCGCTGACCAGCAAGCCTTTTCGTTTTGCGGCCCGCTCCTGGGAATTGACCCGATTCCCATCCGTGAGTCCACATGACGGACTGGGGACCCAGATCGAAGTACAGGTCAAGAGACCCGACGACGTGGTGCGTGTGCTCCCGCGTAAAAACGACGATATCAATGAATGCTGGTTGTCTGACCGCGATCGGTTCTCTTATCAGGCATTGCGTAGCGCTGATCGGTTGCTCCATCCCCAGGTCAAGCGGGATGGACAATGGACACAGGTCACTTGGGCCGAAGCCTTGCAGTGCGTGGTGGATGGTCTGGAAAAGGTGCGCCATGACAGCGGTGGTGAAGGGATCGGAGCATTGTTGAGTCCCCATCAAACTCTCGAGGAACTCTATTTGGCGCAAAAGGTTCTGCGTGAACTGGGCTGCCATAATATCGATCACCGTACCCGTCAGGTGGATTTTTCTCTCGACGCCCTGCAACAGGGAACCCCCTGGCTTGGCATGCCGATTGCACATTGGTCGGATCTACGCGCAGTCCTGGTGATCGGGTCGGTATTGCGCCAGGAGCAACCCCTCCTGGCGGTGCGCTTGCGTCGCGCAGCCCGGTCTGGTGCGCAGGTGCATCGGGTGGCAGCGCGCCGTGAGGATTGGGCCATGCCAGTGGCGGAAACCCTGGTGGGAAAACCCAGCGAATGGCCGGCATTGCTCGGGGAAATACTGAGTGCTGCGGCCCAACAGACGGGTACTCCACTGCCTGAAGATTTGTTGCCTTTGACTACGGCGATGCCTTCGTCTGCGGCTCTGCTCATCGCGTCCGATCTGGTGGCGGCACAGGGCAAATCGGCAGTGGTATTGGGACAACTGGCTCAGCAACATCCCGATTACGCGACACTCTATCGTTTGGCACAGGTGTTGGGTGACGTGACCGGTGCGCCCTTCGGACAATTGGCGCTGGCCGCCAATACGGTGGGAGCGGCGCTGGCAGGAGCTTTGCCCCAGCGTGGCGCCTTTCATACCCATGCCCAGACGGGATTGGATGCCCAGGCGCAATGGCGCCAGCCCCGCCAAGCCTATGTGATGATGGGGTTGGAACCCTCCCTGGATTGCGCAGACCCTTCCCTGGCCTTGAAAGCGTTGCGTCAGGCCGAGACCGTGGTGGCCTTGAGTGCCTTCAAGGGGGAAGCGGAACAATGGGCAACGATCATGCTGCCCATTGCGCCTTTTGCTGAAACTGCCGGAACCTTTGTTAGCATGGAAGGACGGGTTCAATCCTTCAATGGAGTGGTCCCGCCCCGTGGCGAAGCGCGCCCGGCCTGGAAAATCTGGCGCGTGCTGGGTAACCTGTTTGATTGTCCGGGTTTTGCCCAGGAAAATCTCGAAGAAGTGCGTACGGAAATTTCACCCGATCTGCCGCTGGTCTGCCGAGAGGCGCTCAACAACCAACTGACCCGGGCACCCGCTTTGAAAGTTCGCGCCTCTCTGGGAACCGTGGAGCGGGTGGGCGAGTTGCCGGGTTACCATGCTGACCCGCTGGTGCGGCGTGCGCCAGCCTTACAGGGAACCGCACTGGCCGGGGATATTCGGGTCGTTCTTCATCCTGCGCAGGCATCCAGTTTGGGGCTGAGTGCCGGACAGTGGGTGCGTGTTTCTCAGGGGGGGGGCAGTGTGGTTCTGCCCGTGACTCTGGATGAAACATTGGCCGAAGGATGCGCGGTGGTGCCCATCGCCCATCCGCTCTGCGCATCATTGGGCGAGTCCATGGGCATGGTCGTACTGGAGGGGGCATGATGGACACGCTTCAAGCATTCTTCGGTCCACTCTGGCCGCTGGTCTGGACACTGCTCAAGATCCTGGCCATCGTGGCCCCCATGATGGGGGCGGTGGCCTACCTGACTCTGGCGGAACGCAAGGTCATCGGCTATATGCAGATCCGCATCGGTCCCAATCGGGTCGGACCATTGGGTTTGCTTCAGCCCATTGCGGACGGGATCAAATTGTTGATGAAGGAAATCATCGTCCCCAGCGGCTCCAACAAGTTTCTCTTCATTCTGGCCCCCGTACTGGCCATCATGCCCGCCTTGGCGGCTTGGGCCGTGGTGCCCTTTACGCCCGATCTGGTATTGGCCAATGTCGATGCCGGACTACTGTATATCATGGCCATCACCTCCATGGGGGTTTATGGCGTGGTGCTGGCCGGTTGGGCATCCAACTCCAAATATGCCTTCCTCGGGGCCTTGCGTTCTGCTGCTCAGATCGTGAGTTATGAAATCGCCATGGGTTTTGCCCTGGTGACGGTATTGATGATGTCCCACAGTCTCAATCTGGTGGATATCGTCAAGGCTCAGCACGGGAGTCTGGGGCTCTTGCAATGGAACTGGATCCCGCTTTTCCCCATGTTCGTCATTTACGTCATTGCCGGGACGGCTGAAACCAATCGAGCGCCTTTTGACGTGGCCGAAGGTGAATCGGAAATCGTGGCGGGGTTCCATGTGGAGTACTCCGGGATGGCCTTCGCCATATTTTTTCTGGCCGAATACGCCAACATGATTCTTATTGCGGCACTGGCTTCCCTCATGTTCCTGGGCGGCTGGCTGTCGCCGGTCTCCTTCCTGCCGGACGGAATCCTGTGGCTGTTTGCCAAGATGAGTTTCATTCTGTTCCTGTTTCTGTGGTTCCGGGCAACCTTCCCGCGCTACCGCTATGATCAGATCATGCGCCTGGGCTGGAAGGTCTTCATTCCCGTGACCCTGATCTGGTTGGTGATCGTGGGCTTGCTCATGCAGGAGCCCTTGCGCGGTCTTCCCATTCTCAATCTCTGGTTTCATTGAGGAGTACCCGTGACCGACCTCAAATCCTTCGTCAAGAACTGGACACTCTCTGAATTGCTCAAGGGCATGAGCATTACAGGGCGTCATTTTTTTGCGCCCAAGATCACCGTCCAGTATCCCGAAGAGAAAACGCCCATGTCGCCCCGTTTTCGTGGATTGCATGCCTTGCGTCGCTATCCCAACGGAGAAGAGCGCTGTATCGCCTGCAAATTGTGCGAAGCGGTGTGTCCTGCCATGGCCATTACCATTGAATCGGAACAACGAGAGGATGGAAGCCGACGGACCACGCGCTATGATATCGACCTGACCAAATGCATTTTTTGCGGTTTCTGCGAAGAATCATGCCCCGTGGATTCCATCGTCGAAACGCGCATTTTTGAATACCACGGTGAGCAGCGCGGAGACTTGCTCATGACCAAGGAAAAACTCCTGGCCGTGGGAGATCGTCACGAAGCCCAGATTGCAGCAGACCGGGCAGAAGACGCCCCTTACCGATGAGGATGACGCACCGTGCTTGATTCTTCCTTCCTGTTGTTCATGGTCTTTGCGCTGGTCCTGGTGGGGGCCGGTGTGGGCGTGATTACTGCCCGCAGTCCTGTTCATGCTGCATTGTTCCTGGTTCTGGCCTTTTTTACGGGTTCGGGGCTGTGGATGATGCTCGAGGCCGAATTCCTCGCCATCGTCCTGGTTCTGGTCTATGTGGGCGCAGTGATGGTCCTTTTCCTGTTTGTGGTCATGATGCTCAATATCGACAGCGAACGACTGCGTCAAGGCTTCTGGAAGCATTTGCCCCTCGGCGGGGGGGTCGCGCTGCTGATGGTGCTGGAAATGTGGCTGGTGGTGAGCAGCCGCCAGTTTTCCTCCATGGTTCCGGATTCCCGGGGATCTGTCAGCAATACCAAAGAGTTGGGGCGTATCCTCTATACTGATTACGTTTTGTCTTTTGAACTGGCAGCCGTCATTTTGCTGGTAGCCATCGTCGCCGCCATTGCCTTGACGTTGCGTCGCCGCAAGGATTCCAAGCACCTCGATCCGGCCCAACAGGTGAAAGCCAAAGCAGCCGACCGCTTGCGGATCGTGTCCATGCCGGCCGAGAGGGAGTTGTGATGCTTAACCTGACAGACTATCTCATGCTTGGATCGCTACTGTTTGCCATCAGTATCGTGGGGATTTTTCTCAATCGAAAAAATCTCATCATTTTGCTCATGTGCATCGAGTTGATGTTGTTGGCCGTGAACATGAACTTCGTGGCCTTTTCCCATTACCTGCATGATACGGCGGGTCAGATTTTCGTTTTCTTCATCCTCACCGTAGCAGCAGCGGAATCGGCCATCGGCCTGGCCATTCTGGTGGTGCTGTTTCGTAACCTGCGCTCCATTCATGTGGACGACCTCAGCCACCTCAAGGAATGATCGACATGAGTGTGCCAAGCCTTTATCTTCTGGTTCCTCTGGCCCCCCTATTGGGTGCGCTGCTGGCAGGGTTGTTTGGCAAAACCCTGGGCAAGGTGGGCAGTCATACCGTTACGATCCTCGGCGTGGCGGTGTCCCTGATTGCATCCCTAGTGATTGCCCAGGATGTTTTTGCGGGACATTCGTTCAACGGGACCGTTTATCAGTGGTTGACCATGGGGGACTCCTCCGTATTTGAGGTGGGTTTCCTGATCGATCCGCTCACCGTCACCATGATGCTGATCGTGACCTTCGTTTCCCTCATGGTGCATATCTACACGATTGGATACATGCACGACGATGACGGGTATCAGCGCTTTTTCAGTTACATCTCGCTCTTTACTTTCTCCATGCTGATGTTGGTGATGGCCAATAACTTCGTCCAGTTGTTTTTTGGCTGGGAGGCGGTTGGTCTGGTGTCCTATCTGCTGATCGGTTTCTGGTTTACCCGTCCCACGGCCATTTATGCCAACCTCAAGGCTTTTTTGGTGAATCGGGTGGGTGATTTGGGTTTCTTGCTCGGGATCGCTTTGATCCAGGCCCATTTTGGTTCCCTGGATTACGCCACGGTGTTTCAGCAGGCCCCCGATTTTGCGCGCGATACCATAGAATTGTGCGGAGGCATGCCGGTCTCCCTGATCACGGTCATTTGTCTGTTGCTGTTTGTGGGAGCCATGGGCAAGTCGGCCCAGATGCCCCTGCATGTCTGGCTACCCGATTCCATGGAGGGCCCCACACCGATTTCGGCACTGATTCATGCCGCGACCATGGTGACTGCCGGGATCTTCATGGTGTCACGCATGTCTCCTCTCTTCGAGTTGTCTCCCACGGCCCGTTCCACGGTTCTTGTGATCGGTGCCTGCACAGCGCTGTTCATGGCCTTTCTGGGGCTCATCCAGAACGACATCAAACGGGTGGTGGCTTACTCCACCCTGTCTCAGTTGGGCTACATGACGGTGGCATTGGGTGCCTCGGCGTATCCGGTGGCGATTTTTCATCTGGGGACCCATGCTTTTTTCAAGGCGCTCCTGTTCCTGGGTGCAGGATCGGTGATCCACGCCATGCATCATGAGCAGGACATGCGCAAGATGGGGGGGCTCCGACGGTACATGCCCATCACCTACGTGACGGCGCTGATCGGTTCTCTGGCCTTGGCAGGCATTCCGCCCTTTGCCGGATTTTTTTCCAAGGATGCCATCATCGAAGCCGTGCGAGCCAGTCATTTGCCGGGCTCGGGTTTCGCTTCCTTTGCGGTGTTGGCAGGGGTATTTGTGACGGCGTTTTACAGTTTTCGCATGCTTTTCATGACGTTTCACGGAAAGCCGCGCATGGACCATCATACCCGGGAACATCTCCATGAATCGCCCTGGGTCATCACCCTGCCGCTCATCCTGCTGGCCATTCCCTCGGTCATTGCCGGCTGGATCTTCATTGGGCCCATGGTCATGGGAGATTACTTCGGCTCTTCCATTACTCTGTTGCCAGGGAACGGCGCCTTGCCGGAAATGCGGGAAGCCTGGCACGGCGTGGGACCTTTCGTGGTCGAGGGAGTCCAGTCCCTGCCTTTCTGGCTGGCGATGTCTGGGATTGCGCTGGCTGCCGCCTTTTACCTCAAGTGGACTCATATCCCCGCAGCGATCGTCCGTGAATCGGGCGCCATTTATACCCTGCTGGACAATAAATATTACTTCGATCGTTTCAATGAAATTTTTATTGCGGGGGGCGCCCGCTGTTTTGGGCAAGGGTTGTGGAAATTGGGCGACATGAAATTCATCGATGGCTGGATCGTGAATGGTTCTGCCCATCTGGTGGGCGCCTTGTCCACCCGTCTTCGCCGGATTCAGACGGGCTATATCTACCACTACGCCTTTGCCATGATTTTTGGGGTGTTCTTCCTGATGAGCCTGTGGTTCATCAAAGCGTAATTTGAGCGGAATTCCATGACTGCACACCATCTTCTTTCTTTGAGTATCTGGGTCCCCATTCTGGCGGGGATTCTCGTCCTCGCTCTGGGGCGCGATTCCAACCCATGTCTGACCCGCAGGGTGGCATTGGTGGGCGCACTGCTGGGTTTCCTGGTCACCCTCCCGCTTTATACCGGGTTCATCAACGCCTCGGCGGCCATGCAGTTCGAAGAAGCCTACCGCTGGATTCCTGCGTTCAATATTACCTATCACCTGGGAATCGATGGAATTTCTTTATGGTTTGTCCTGCTCAACAGTTTCATGACCGTTCTGGTGGTGATCGCTGGCTGGATCGTCATCGAGAAACGACAAGCTCAGTACATGGCGGCCTTCCTGATCATGTCCGGGTTGATCAACGGGGTGTTTGCATCACTCGATGCCATCCTGTTCTATGTTTTCTTTGAAGCCATGCTGATCCCCATGTACCTGATCATCGGGGTATGGGGGGGGCCGCGCCGGGTCTATGCCTCCATCAAGTTCTTCCTGTATACCCTGCTGGGTTCCCTGCTCATGCTGGCGGCCTTCATTTATCTTTATTTCGAGGCCGGAGAGTCTTTCGAAATTCTTAAATTCCAGGCAGTGGCCCTTCCTCTGGGGGTTCAGATCCTGCTTTTTATCGCCTTCTTCATGTCCTTCGCAGTCAAGGTTCCGATGTGGCCGGTTCACACATGGTTGCCCGATGCGCACGTTGAAGCCCCAACGGGAGGGTCGGTCATTCTGGCAGCCATTACCTTGAAAATTGGCGCTTATGGATTTTTGCGTTTCAACTTGCCTATCACACCGGATGCCAGCCATGCGCTCTCCGGGATGATGATTACCCTGTCATTGATTGCCGTGGTATATATCGGTCTGGTGGCTTTGGTCCAGCAGGACATGAAGAAACTGGTGGCCTATTCATCCATTTCACACATGGGGTTTGTGACCCTGGGGATCTTTCTGTTCAACCCCATGGGCATGGAGGGGGGGCTGCTCCAGATGATTTCGCACGGGTTTATCTCGGGCGCCATGTTTTTGTGTATCGGTGTGTTGTATGACCGCATGCACACACGACAAATCGCGGATTATGGCGGGGTGGCCAATACCATGCCCAAGTTTGCGGTTTTCATGGTGTTGTTTTCCATGGCCAACGCAGGCCTGCCTGGAACCAGTGGTTTCATTGGGGAATTCATCGTGATTCTGGGGGCGATACAAGTCAATTTCTGGTACGCCGCGTTGGCTTCCCTCACGCTGATTCTGGGCGCCGCTTATACATTATGGATGGTGAAGCGAGTGATCTTTGGGGAGGTAGCCAACGACCATGTGGCGGCACTCAAGGATATTTCCAGCCGCGAATTCCTGTTTCTGATCATTCTGGCACTGCTGGTATTGGGGATGGGGTTGTACCCCAAGATGTTCTCCGAACCCATGCACGCTTCGGTCCTGCAATTGATCGAGCAGGCCTCGACCCCCAAGTTCTGATGGAGCGACGATGACCTTCGCCACACCCAATCTGGTCCCAGCCTACCCGGAAATTTTTCTTCTGGTGGCTCTTTCTGCTCTGCTGATCGCGGATTTGTTCATTTCTGATTCCAAACGATTTCTGACTTATGCCTATGCTCAACTGGCCTTGGTAGGAACGGCAGGGTTTCTGCTGATCGGTTCCCTGGGCCAAGTGGTGACGACCTTCAATGGGTCCTTCGTGGATGATCCCATGGCCCGTACCCTGAAGATGATCTCCGTGTTGACGGTGTCCTTCGTTCTGGCTTATTCACGCGACTATATCCAAAGCCGGGGTCTGTTCAAGGGTGAGTTTTTTGTCCTGATCCTGTTTGCTTTGCTCGGGGTCATGGTCATGATCTCTGCCAATCATTTCCTGGTGCTTTACCTTGGGCTGGAACTGTTGTCCCTCTCTCTCGCCGCCCTGATTGCACTGCAGCGGGACTCGACCGTTGCCACCGAAGCCGCCATGAAATACTTCGTTCTTGCGGCTCTGGCCTCCGGAATGTTGTTGTATGGCTTGTCCATGATCTACGGCGCCACAGGCACTCTGCAAATGGCTGAAGTGGCCAATGCCATTGCCCAGGGGAATGCCGACCCCGGCATTCTGGTTCTGGGACTGGTATTCCTGGTGGCGGGCTTGTCCTTCAAGTTGGGCGTGGTCCCTTTTCATATGTGGGTACCCGATGTCTATGAAGGGGCGCCCACCGCGGTTACCCTGTTTGTGAGCACGGCACCCAAACTTGCTGGTTTTGCTTTCTTCATGCGTTTGTTGGCGGGGGCCATGGGACCCATGATCGCAGATTGGCAATCCATGCTCATCATCGTCTCGGTACTGTCCATGCTGGTCGGAAATGTGACCGCAATCGCCCAAACCAACCTCAAACGCATGCTGGCCTATTCCACCATTGCGCATATGGGGTTCCTGTTGCTGGGCATCCTGTCGGGGACCTTGGGGGGATATGCGGCGGCCATGTTCTATGCGGTGACTTATGTGCTCATGAGTTTGGCCGCCTTTGGCTTGATTTTGCTCATGAGCCGCGAGGGTTTCGAAGCGGACCAACTGAATGACCTGAAGGGATTGAACAAGCGCAGCCCATGGTATGCCTTTTTGATGCTGTTGATCATGATCTCCATGGCAGGGATTCCGGTTTCTGCCGGATTCTTTGCCAAGTTGTCGGTACTCAGCGCCGCCCTGGATGCCGGGTTGACCTGGCTGGTGGTCGTGGCAGTGCTCCTGTCCCTGATCGGCGCATTCTACTATCTGCGCATCATCAAGTTGATGTACATGGATGAGCCTGAAACGACGGATATCCCGATCACGGGGGAAAGTGACCACCGTCTGCTCCTCAGCATCAATGCGCTGACGTTGCTCGCGCTTGGGATCATGCCCCAGCCGCTCATCGACCTGTGTACGGCTTCCATCGCTCAGTCGCTACGCGGGTAACGTCATCCGTGCCCTTTGACTGGACCTTGCCCGATCCCCGGTGGCCTGACTTTACGGAACGGACACTCGATTCCGTTCCGCGCTATCGAGGGACCTTGCTGGATGTTCATGAAGACCGGGTTCAACTTCCCGACGGCCGGGAAGCCACCCGGGAATATATCCGGCATCAGGGTGCTGCGGCCATCGTTCCCCTGCTCGATGAAAAAACGGTACTTCTCGAATATCAGTACCGCTACCCCCAACGGCGTCATTACCTTGAAATCCCTGCCGGCAAACTGGATCCCGAGGAGGATCCGCTGAAAGCGGCACAGCGGGAATTGCAGGAGGAAACCGGGTACCGGGCGAAACGATGGAAAAAACTCATGCGTCTGGATCTGTGCATCGCCTATTCCACGGAGCAGATTACCTATTTTCTGGCTGAGGACCTTGTTTTCGAAGAAATTCGACGTGATGAGGAAGAATTTCTCGAAACTTTGGCCGTCCCTCTGGAAGAGGCTTGGCGTTGGGTGGAGACAGGGCGCATCTGTGATGCTAAAACCGTGGCAGGCCTGTTATGGCTCAAGACGCTATCGCCTACTTGAAATCGAACTGATTGCCCCCAACTCAGGGGCAACGCTGTATTTTTCGTTCAAACCCAAGGATGTGATGAGACCATGAGCCATAAGGAATCCCTGAATTTTCAGACCGAAGTCAAACAGTTGCTGCAGTTGATGATCCATTCCTTGTACAGCAACAAGGAAATATTTTTGCGTGAATTGATCTCCAATGCTTCCGATGCCTGCGACAAGTTGCGTTTCGAGGCCATTCAGAACGCGACCCTGCTGGAAGGTGACCCCGATCTGGCGGTCCATCTGGAAGTTGATAAGGAAGCGCGCACATTGACCATCCGCGACAATGGAGTGGGGATGTCACGGGAAGAAGTGATCACTAACATCGGGACTATTGCCCGTTCCGGAACCAAGGAATTTCTGGGTAAGTTGTCGGGTGATCAAGCCAAGGATTCTGCGCTGATCGGGCAGTTCGGGGTTGGTTTCTATTCTTCCTTCATTGTCGCCGACAAGGTGACTTTGACTACCCGCCGGGCTGGGGCGTCAATGTCGGAGGGCGTACAGTGGGAATCTGCGGGAGACGGCTCTTTCTCCATTGAAACTCTGGACGTACCCATGCGCGGAACCACGGTGACGCTGCACCTCAAGGAAGGAGAAGAAGGGTTTCTCGATGCCTGGAAGTTACGCGGTATCGTGCGCCGCTACTCTGACCATATCCAGTTACCGATTCGCATGAAAAAAGATCCTGTTCCGCCTCAGGAAGGAGAGGAAAAGGTCATCAATGAGCCTGAGGAAGAAACGCTCAATCAAGCCAATGCGTTGTGGGCCCGTCCCAAGAACGAAATCACTGAAGAGCAGTATCAGGAGTTTTATAAGCACGTTTCGCACGACTTCGAGGCTCCTTTGGCCTGGAGTCATGCCCGGGTGGAGGGCAAACAGGAATACACGGAATTACTCTATATTCCGGCTCGTGCCCCTTTCGATTTGTGGGAGCGCGAACCCCGTCACGGGATCAAGTTATACGTGCGACGTGTTTTTATCATGGAGGATGCCAAGAAACTGGTGCCTCAATATCTGCGCTTTGTGCGTGGGGTGATCGATTCGGCAGACTTGCCGCTCAATGTGTCCCGTGAAATTCTGCAGGAATCCAAGGACATCGATACGATCCGTGCCGGTTGTACGCGCAAGGTTCTGGGGTTGCTCGAAGATCTCGCAGAAAACCAGAAAGAGAAGTATCAACAGTTCTGGAATGAGTTCGGACGTGCATTCAAGGAAGGTGCGGGCGAGGAATATGCCAACCGTGAGAAGTGGGCGGGATTATTGCGCTTTTCTACCACCCACACAGACAAACCCGATCAAACCGAGTCGCTCAAGGACTATATCGGACGCATGAAGGAAGGGCAGGACACCATTTACTATGTGACGGCAGAAAGTTTTGCGGCAGCCAAGAACAGTCCGCACCTGGAAATTTTCCGTTCCCGTGGGATTGAAGTTCTTCTCTTGTCCGATCGTGTGGATGAGTGGGTCGTGTCCCATCTGGAAAGTTTTGAAGAGAAGAATCTTCATTCCGTGGCCAAGGGAGATCTGGATCTGACGAAACTGGGAGTCGAAAAACCCAAGGTGGAAACTTCTGATTCTGAAACTCTGAAGCCCCTGCTGGAGGCCATGCAGGGGGCGTTGGGCGAGCAGGTCAAGAGCGTTCGCGTCAGCCAACGGTTGACTGAATCTCCGGCCTGTCTGGTGGTGGAAGAGGGAGATCTGTCAGGCAACATGGCGCGTTTTCTGAAATCTGTCGGGCAGTCCGTGCCCACCTCCAAGCCCATCCTCGAGATCAACCCCGATCACCGATTGATCCTGCGTCTCAAACTGGAAACGGATCAACAGCGTGTTGCAGACTGGAGCCAATTGCTTTTTGATCAGTCTTTGCTGGCCGAAGGCGGGCAACTGGAAGACCCCGCTCAATTCGTCAAACGTCTCAACCAGTTGATTCTCAATTAAATACTGCTTCCTGGGGAAAGTTCAGGCTTTCCCCAGGGTCAGGGCACGCCAGAGTCGCTGGCAGCCCAATCGTTGCTGAGCCCAGAATCCACTTCCATAGTCTCGTCCTTCCTGCTGATCCGCGATGCCTGTGGGCGGCGTCTCTTTTGAAAAATTGGCAGTTCCGAAAAGGATGTCCCATATCGGGAAGAGTACGGCAAAATTGCAGCTCGATTGACCACTTTCACTGCCCGTGCCTATCCCATGGTGATAGCGATGGTAATGAGGGCTGACCAGACACCCTTCAAAGGGTCCGAAACGCCAGTCAATGTTGGCATGGGCCAGGCTTTGAAGGATGCGGGGGATCATCATGAGCAGGATGAACTGACCCGGTTCCACACCGATGGCCAGACTGAGCAGGGAGAAAAAAGTTGCGGTGAGTACATCATCGAGAAGGTGGGTGCGGTCGTCGGACCAGTAACTCATGGTTTGCTGGCTGTGATGGACGCCGTGCAAGGCCCACCACCATTCCAGTCGATGCTGGAAGCGGTGCAGCCAGTAGGAAAAAAAATCGATGATGACGAGGTAGGCAATAAAGGTGGGAAGCGGGCGATTTTCCAGAGGAGGGATGAGGTCTTCCAAGGTATAGGGGATGAATCCATGGAACCGTAACCAGGCATCCAGTTTGAAAGTGAGGGGCCACATCAGAACGAACATCACGAGGGGGATGAAACCCAGGCGGTGGAGGAGAGTATAGAGAATGTCCACGCGCACCCCGCGCCGCCCAGACCAGCGTTCGGCAGGGAAAAGCGCTTCAAGCGGACGAAAAATCAGGATCAGGAGGGCGACTTCTCCCATGCCCACCAGGGCGAACTCCGTGGCATCGAAAGCCTCCTCCTGATAGGCCAGCAAACCCAGAGGGGGAAGCAGTGGATTGACGCAATGTTCGAAAATCCAGGCCTGGGTCAGCGTAAATCCATTCATGAAAGTTTCAAACCAGGTCATGGCACGTGTTCACGCTCATTGGCTTGTTTTGGGCAAGGTGGCGAAGCAGAAGCCCCGGGCTTGTAAGCCGGTGATCAGGGGTTCGAAGACCCGTACAAAAGGATCATGGCGCGAGCGAATACCCAGATGCATCATCAGGATATCACCATCCTTGAGATGAGTCAGGGCCTGATTCAGTAAACGCGGATTGGGATATTTTTCCGAGGGCAATTCATCTCCCAAAAACCCTGCGGGGGACCAACCCACATGCTGGGGGAAACCACAATCCACGGCCCAGGATGCGGCGTTGGGGGTGAGACGTCCACCCGGGGCTCGCCAAAGGGGTTCCAGGGATTGCCCCGTGAGTGTCTTGAAGCGTTCATTTACGCGCTGCAGGTTCTGACAGAACCCTGTTTTGTCGAATTCGCGGGGGGCATGGTCCCCGCCGCGGGTCAGGATGTCGTCTGGGGACAGGTCCTTGACCAAGGTGGCATGAAACCAGGTGTGATTGCCGAAATGGTGTCCTTCACGCACCCGTGCACGCCAAAAATCGCGCCAACTGTCATCGAGCGCATGGTCTCCGCGCCAGGTGGGTTCATTGGCCACGAAAAAGGTGGCCTTGACCTGGTGTCGCTGCAAGATCGTGGCGATGGTGTCTGCGGCCTGCATGGATCCCGTGTCCAGGGTCAGGTACAGGGTGCCGCGGCATGCGGGGGAAGGAAGGGGGGCGGAGGATCCCGCGCTCCACACCGAGGGGCTCGAGAGGATCAAGGCAATACTGCACCGCAGGGCCAGTCGACGACTCATGGGGACATCATTCCTTACTGGCGCGCGGCGTGATGTTCAAAGAAAATGCCATGGGGCGACTTGCCCACGGGAATGGTGCGGACCACCTTATCCGTGGACAGATCGACTACGCTGACCTGACGGATCCAGCGATTGGTGATCCATAGTTCCTTGCCGTCTGCCGATACTTCCATGTCATCGGGGCCTCCGGGTACGGGAAAGGTTTTGGTGATGGTGAGCGTCTGGGTATCGATGATGGAGACGGTGTCTCCGGAACGATTGCCGACAAAGATATGGCGCCCGTCTCCTTCGGGCATGAAGTTATGCGTGCCTTTGCCTGCAGGAATATGTTTGATGATCTGGGCGGTTTTGTAATCCACCACGGCGACTTCATTCAGTCCCATGACGCCCACCAGCAGATGTTTTCCATCAGGGGTCAGAATCACGCCGGCAGGCGTTTTTCCAATGGGAATGACCCACTTGACCGCGCGGGTCAGGAGGTCGATGGCCGCCAATTGGTCGCTACCCTGCAGGGTGACGAAGACCGTGGAACTGTCCGGGCTGAAGGCCATGTGGCTGGGCATGGAGGCCAATTCAAAACGCTTGACCAGATGGAAATCGCGGGCATCATAGACATCCACTCGATCCAGACGCAGTGAATTGGCGACGAACCAACGTTTGTCGGGGCTGAAGCCGATCTGGTAGGGGTCGCTGATGCGGGGCAGGCGGCGTAGGATGTCGCCCGTTTTTGGGTCCAGGAAGACCAGATCGTTGCTCACGGCATTGGCCACGATGAGGGCGCTGTTGTCCGGCAAACTCATCAGATGATGGGGTTCGCGACCCACGTAAAAGTGATCGATGGGCTGATAACTCTGGCGATCGATGCGGGTGATGGTGCCTTCTCCCGAATTGAGCACGACGACGACCTCCGCGCGGCAGGTCAATGCCGTCAGAGAAAAAAGTGTCAACACTGTCATCAATAGGGTGCGCATGGGTTAAAATCCGGGGGTGATCGTAGATCCACTCGTGGTGGTGAGGTGACGGGCCATTGTATGAAATCCCAAGACCTTTCGGTTTGATCCAGGTCAGGCCTACACGCCATGCTTCCATTCTACCATTTTCAAAGAGGATGGCTTTGGCATGAATTACTGTTCCAGTTGTGGCGTGCGGGTTTTGACCCAGGTCCCGGAGGGAGATCATCTGCCCCGTCAGGTTTGTCCCAGTTGCCATACCATCCACTACAGCAACCCAAAAGTTTTGGTGGGGGCCATTCCCGTCTGGGAAAGAAAAATTTTGCTGTGTCGGAGGGCCATTGCACCCCGTGAAGGCTACTGGACCATGCCTTCCGGTTTTATGGAGAACGGGGAGACGCTGCAGATGGGCGCAGCACGCGAAACCTTCGAGGAATCCCAGGCCAGGGTGACCATCGAAGATCTGATGTCGGTGATCAACATTGCCGCCCATAATCAGGTCCATGTCATTTTCCGGGCAAGGATGGACAGTCCCGAGCATGGCGTCACACTGGAGAGTAGTGAGGTACGCTTCTTTGAAGAAGCAGAGATTCCCTGGGCTGACCTGGCCTTTCGCACGGTGACTCAGGCGCTGACCCATTTTGTGGAGGATCGTCAGCGCAACCAGCGCACCTTGCACCTGGTCGATCTCGAAACGACACGCCCTTGAGGGGGCTTTGGCAAGAAGGGGAAGAGAAGGGATGGAGGTGGTATTACAGATCGAGGGCCTGGACCATGAGGCGCAGGGCATTGCGCGTCATGAAGGGAAAGTGGTCTTCGTGGATGGAGCGTTGCCGGGTGAGACGGTGCGCGCCGAAATCAAGCGGCGCAGATCCCATTTCGATCAGGCGGAATTGCGCGCAGTTCTGGTTCCGGGGCCCAGTCGGACGGAACCTCGTTGTCCCCACTTTGGGCATTGTGGCGGGTGCAACATGCAACATGCCGATCCTGCGGCACAAATTGCTTACAAACAACGGATTCTCGAGGATAACCTGGCGCGGATCGGCAAGGTTCGTCCCGATGCCTTGTGGGCACCCGTACAGGGCCCGGATTGGGGATATCGGCAACGGGCGCGATTGTCGGTACGCTGGCTGGCCAAAAAAGGTCGGATGCTGGTGGGGTTTCATGAGAAACGGTCCAGTTTCGTGGCGGATATGGACACCTGTGCCATCCTCCCCCCAGCCGTGTCCACGCTTTTGGTTCCCCTGCGCAACCTGATCCTGGAACTGACCGTGCGTGAACGTTTGCCCCAGATCGAAGTGGCGCAGAGCAAAGGCCTGCTGGTTCTGGTATTACGCCTGCTGGAGTTGCCCACAGAGGAGGACAAAGTCAAAATGCGCGCCTTTTCGGACCGGCACGGGGTGCAACTTTGGTGGCAGACCAGGGGGCCCGATACGGCGCGTCCCTTCTATCCCCTCGAGCGACCCGGTCTGGTTTATCATCTCGATGAATTTGACGTGGAAATCCCCTTTGGGCCTACCGAATTCACTCAAGTGAACAGCGCTGTCAATCGTGTGCTGGTGGGTAGAGCAGTGCGTCTGTTGGATCCCCAACCCGAAGAACGGGTGCTGGATTTGTTCTGTGGCCTTGGAAACTTTACCTTGGCGTTGGCCCGGCGGGGTGCTCAGGTCCTGGGGATTGAAGGAAACCCGGCCCTGGTGGATCGGGCTTGTCAAAATGCCGCGCATAACGGACTTGAGAAGAAAACCCGATTTCAGACCACCAATTTGTTTGAAGTGGATGAATCCACAGTGACGGGTTGGGGGAGGCAAGACAAATGGTTGATCGATCCGCCGCGGGATGGAGCCATCAATCTGGTCAAGGCCATCGGGACCGAGGGGCCCCGGCGCATTGTCTACGTTTCCTGCAGTCCGGCCACCCTGGCGCGGGATGCCGGGGTACTGGTGCATCGGCACGGCTATCGGCTGAAGGGGGCAGGGGTGTTCAATATGTTTCCCCACACCGCCCATGTGGAATCTCTCACCCTGTTTGAACGGGAGTGAAAAAAAGGGCAGACCCTTCCGGATCTACCCTGTATTGGAAGAACCGTCGACTAGCGACGATCCCCGCCGAATATTCCGAGCAATTGCAGGAGGCTGACGAATATATTGTAGATATTGACGTACAGGCTCAGGGTTGCGGTGATGTAATTGGTTTCTCCTCCATGAACGATGGCGCTGATATTGAACAGAATCATCAACGAAGAGAATAGCATGAACGCACCGCACAGGACCACCTGAAAGAGGGGCAGTTGCAGGAAGATATTGGCGATCACGGCCACCATCAAGACCACGGCCCCCACGGCCAGGAACTGGGCCATGCCGGTGAAGTTGCGTCGGGTGGTGCTGGCCACGGCCGACAGGGTGAAGAACACGGCAGCGGTTCCTCCGGCAGCCAGGGAGACCAGTTGGGCTCCGTTACGGAAAGCCAGGGTAAATTGAAGCAAAGGTCCCAGCATGACGCCCATGACGAAGGTCAGGAGCAGGAGCAGATAGACGCCGGTGGTACTGTAACGATTGGCCTCGATGGCGTAAAAGAGGCCATAGATGGCGCCCAGAAACAACAAACTGGTCAGCATGGGGCTGGCTGCCATGAAGGCGAAACTCAGATTGAGACCCACCAGGGCGCCAATGGCCGTTGGAATGAGGGACAAGCCCAATAACCAGTAGGTATTGCGCAACACGCGGTGTTGCAGCGAATCCAGTTGGCCTGCTTGGTTGTAGACGTTATACTCTCGTTGCATGGTGTCAGACTCCTTCAATAATCCCCTGTACGCAGGGTTCACCCCACTAAGACAATGCCGGAAAGGAGAAGTTGCAAGATCCATTCCTGCTTCGTTCCTCCTGTCCCATAGATGGGGGCGAGGTAAAGATACCACAAGTGGGGGAGGAGCGTGGTATCCTAGCGCACTCAAAAAAGCGAACCTGTCTCCCCAGCCGGTTCGTTCTCAACCAACGGAAGCGTGGCCGAGCGGTTTAAGGCACTGGTCTTGAAAACCAGCGATGGGAAACCATCCGTGAGTTCGAATCTCACCGCTTCCGCCATGACTATTTTTATCTGATTGAATTTCAAAGGTTTCTTCAGAAAATAGAAAACAGCCCGCCCAAAATAAAACGCTTGGGATAGATTATGTGGGACGATATGGGATCATCGTTACTTGGTAACCGTGTGGTTTCTGCCGAATTTAGTCACGCGTGCTGTGCTGGCGCTCTTGGGGTGACTTGGTGCACACAAGCCTGCGGCGTTTTTCAGGGATTCTATCGCCCCCCGGTGCATCGTTTCATCCCCCACCATGGTTCCGAATCTGTCTTCGAACCGGTTTTGCTGCTTGGAGGCCGGTTTCCTGAGCGCGGTTTTATGCGCGCCTCTCGAACATCTCGAATACACAACACTTTTCGATATTCGAATGGTCTTCCGGCACACAGATACGCAAGACGTTACGGATACCCAAAATTCTGCTGTCTCTGTTGTCTGTTTGCAGGTCGTGATCGCTGACGAACAGAAGCCCGAAACGGAACGGATGGAAGCGTCGGACGGTTACGTTTCTTCTCGCTCACCGGCCATGACCCGGTCGCGCTCATCCTTCTGCACCACCACCTTGTTGAACTCAATGATCTTGCGGAACGATTCGCTGGTGGTTGACCAATCGACCACATCCACTTTCCACGGCAGGTCGGATTCGGAGAAATCATCGCTCAGATGGGCGCTGACCTCCAGTGACAGGGGGGTGTCGGTGATGATGGCCAAGTCCAGATCGGAATATTCCTTGGCCGTCCAGTTGGCGCGGGAGCCGAAGGCCCACACTTCATAGTGTGGTACATGCTTTTGCAAAATATCGCGGACGATGGCCCAGTGGTCTGGACTGATGTCGATGAGTGGGGTATTCACCTGGCCAATCTCTGATTCAACTTGTCCCGAAAATGGCGCACCTCGTCGAGAAAAGAGGGAATACCGGCCACGACCTCGAGAGCGACTTCTTCATCGTAGGTATGGCTGGTTTTGGATCGCATATCGCGATAACCTCGCCATTTCGGCCAATCACCCAGCAACAGGCCCTGTTCGTTACCAGAGCGGATCAAATCCTGAAAAGGCATGCTGTCATACTCTCCAGGTGTAGGGGAAATGGATTCGAGATAACGCTTGAGCATCTTGTGAGCGATCTCGTAAGTGAATTCGAAACGCTGAATCAGTCCATCGCGAATCAGGGTTTGCGTTTTGTCGCATTGATAGGTACCCCAGCCTTCTTCAAGACGGGTTGTGGCTTTGAGCAAGGGGTTGATATCCAAGGTCATGGTTCATTCTCCATGGAAATCCAGCGTGAATGGATCGGTGCATACAGTTTTTTTCAGTCTGGTCCTCTGCTTCCCGGATTCCTTGAAGAGACCACCTCAGGAGGATAAGCAAAAACAGTGAGTCAGTCCAGAGCGGGAAATGGACGCGCGTTCTTGACGCTGGATATTTACCATAAATCCTTGGTACAATTTCTGCCTGCGTGACGGCAGGATGGATATGCTTCCCCACTCTGAGGATGAGGTTTTATGACCAGCAAATCTGTTTTACCCCTTGGCGAGAGCACTGACCCGGCAACCCAGGTCAGGTTGTCCCAGTTCATGGATCATCAATATCTTTGCTCCTCCCTGACAGTGAGTGAGGTCCGCACCCTGCTGGACTATCTGACCTATCAGGAAGTTGATAAAGGCGATATCCTTTCCGAGATTGGTTCGGTGGGAGATGCCTTGTACTTTGTGGTTCAGGGGCAGATCGCTTTGGCCTTTGTGGAACAGGACCAGGAAAATGAAATTGCCTCTGCAGGGCCGGGAGAAATGTTGGGGGAGATGTCTTTTTTTGATAAAATGCCTCGTTCGGTTCGGTTGGTGGTCAAAGAGCCCGCCACCCAGGTGTTTAAATTGTCCAGGACCATGTACAAGCGTTTGAAATCGGAGCATCCTTTCATCGCCATCAACATTGTGGAACATGCCATTGTGAGCCTGGATCGGTTGTTTCGGGCCGTCAGCACCAATTACTCTCACTTTTCCCATTACCTTTACCGCACGGGCAAGTAATTCCTCTCAAACGGTTGCGCAGATGCAACCACCGCCTGGCGAGACTCGGGTCGTTGATCCGAGAGGTTGCAGCTGCAACGCGCCTGGCGGCAGGTGACTTCATTCGTTGACAGAGCCCCTATGGAAAAATTACAGACCACCACACTAAAAATCGAGGGGATGAGCTGTGCCTCCTGTGTAGGCCGCGTGGAAACGGTTTTGGGCAAACTCGAGGGAGTCGTTGAAGTGGATGTGAATCTGGCCACGGAACGGGCACAGGTTCGTTATGTGCCGAACAGCGTCCGACTGGAAGATTTGACGGCAGCCGTGGTCAGGGCCGGGTACGAGGCGCATGCGCTGGAAGAGCAGGAGGAGTTGGACGATAGCGTCGAACGGGATGCCGCATTGCAGACTCAGAGGCGTGAGACGATTGTGGCCTCCGTACTGGGTTTGTTCGTCCTGATCCTTTCCATGGGACCGGCGTTCGTTCCGGTAGTGGCTCATTGGCTCGAGGGGGTTGGCCCTTTCCCTGAATTCTGGTTCTGGGTGCAGGCGGTGTTGACGACCCTCGTCCTGTTTGGGCCGGGGAGACGGTTCTTCGGTCCCGGATTGAAAGCCTACCGCCACCTCTCTCCAGACATGAATTCGCTGGTTGCTACGGGAACCGGCGTGGCCTGGTTCTATAGCCTATGTGTGCTTTGGTTTCCTGCCTGGTTTCCCGTGGCTTCCCGTCATCTTTATTTCGACTCGTCTGCCGTGGTGGTGGCTGCCGTATTGCTGGGGAAATATCTGGAATCCCTGGCCAAGGGGCAGACTTCTCTGGCTTTGCGCAAACTCATCGGTCTGCAATCCAAGACCTCCTGTCTGATAGACGATCAGGGTCAGGAACGCGCCGTCCCGACCGCTCAACTAAAGGTGGGAGATCGTCTCGTCGTCCGACCGGGAGAGAGGATCACGGTGGATGGACTGGTCAGGGAAGGTCGTGCCCATGTGGACGAATCGATGCTGACTGGGGAGCCTTTGCCGAAAAACAAAGGGGAAGGAGATCGGGTGGTCGGGGGTACCGTGGCTCTGGATGGGAGACTGATCATCGAGGCGACTTCCGTGGGAAGGGATACCGTGTTGGCGCAGATCGTGAAGTTGGTGGAAAGCGCGCAAACCGGGAAACTTCCCATTCAGGGGTTGGCGGATCGCGTGGTGCGCATATTTACGCCATTGGTCCTCCTGACGGCATTGGCTTCCTTTGTCGCATGGATGGTGTTGCGAAACGATCTCAATCTGGCGCTGGTTTCTGCAGTTGCCGTCCTGGTGGTGGCCTGTCCCTGTGCCATGGGCCTGGCTACACCGGCGGCCATCATGGTGGGCACTGGGCGTGCTGCCGAACTGGGCGTCCTGTTTCGCAAGGGCGAGGCCCTGGAGGCACTTTCACACATCGATAGGGTTCTCCTCGACAAAACCGGGACTCTGACGGAAGGTCGACCGGTACTTGTCGGGGTGCATGGCTCACAGCCCGATGAGGCCTTGCGACTGGCTGCTGCGTTGGAGTCTGCCAGTGAACATCCCCTGAGTCGATCCATTGTGGAGGGTGCCCGGCAACGAGGCATGAATCCATCGGTTGTCGAAGGGTTTCGCGCCGTGCCCGGTTTCGGGGTCGAGGGGGAGGTGGAAGGTTCCCGGGTGTATGTGGGTGCCAGACGGTTCCTCGAGCGAGAGGGGATCCCCGTGGACGAGACTGTCCTGAACGAAGTCACGCGGTTGGAAAACGAAGGTTGCACGGTGGTGTTTGTGGCGGTCGAGTTGCAATTATTGGGCTTTCTTGCCCTTGCAGATCCACTCAAACCGGATGCTCTTGCGGTCGTCCAGGCATTGAAGGCGCGCGGTTTGGAGGTTGTCATGGTGACGGGGGATGCCCGTCGAACGGCAACTGCGATTGCGGCGCAACTTCAACTTCTGGAATTTCATGCGGAAATGTTGCCCCAGGATAAGGCGCGTGTCGTCATCGACTTGCAAAATCAGGGGCATCGGGTGGCGTTTGTGGGGGATGGGATCAATGATGCGCCTGCGCTGGCCCATGCTTCGGTGGGTATTGCACTGGCCTCCGGCACCGATATTGCCATGGAAGCGGCAGAGGTGACCCTGACGCGGGGAAATTTGCGTGCAGTGGTGACGGCCGTTGATGCAGCGCGACAGACGCTCAGTAACATACGAGGTAACTTGTTCTGGGCGTTTTTCTATAACATTCTGCTCATCCCCATCGCCGCGGGTGTGGCGGTGCCTTTTGGCGTGCAGTTGAACCCAATGTTGGCCGGGGTGGCCATGGGATTGTCTTCCGTATTCGTTCTGGGGAACAGTTTGCGGCTCAAGCGGATCGCAGGCTTTTGAGGATGCAGCAGTACAGAAATTTTTTTGACTATTCCGTAAGAAGATGAAGTCGTGAATATTGGTCCGGCTCCAGCAGGATGTTTTTCCATGATGTGTGTGCTTGGAAGATCGTTCGACCCTCTTGCATTTTTTGCGCTGAAAAGCGCTTTGATGAGGACTGCCTTACTCAAGTCCGCATGAAAAAGAAGCGGGTTTGTAAACAATAAATGTTCAAATTTTTGGGTATCCGTAACGTCTTGTGTAACGGGGAGCATCATGAGGTGTATCAAGCGGCCAAGGAAAAGAACCCGCAACGCTGGTCAGGGGCTACCCGTAACTGGGGGCCTGCAGGTGCGGTCCAATTGAATCCGGAGCGACAAGTTCGGTTGCGGCATAAAGATGGTTGACGCGACAGAAACCCTGAAAAACGCCGCTCAGGGGTGGCGGAAACTGCAATACCCGTTAGGTTTTGATCCCTCGACTGGCCTGAACTTTCAGAAACTTGGCTGCATGCAAGAGCCCTTCGTCCAGTGTGTAGAGGGTCTTTGCGCCGTTGTTATGGGCGATAGCCAGGTGCAGCGCATCGCCTGCTCGCAGCTTGGTGGCGAAGTGCGCGATGTACTCTTTGGCGAGTCCGTAATCGGCAACGCCAGGGGCTACGACCTGGAATGAATCGGTCACCAGTTCGTCGAACTGGGCAATGGCCTGTAATGCGTCTGACTCTGGTAGACCACCCATCCGGACTTCGCGCGCAATCAGGCTGGAAAATTCCACGCGCGTCCAATGGCTGATACAGAGGTCGCCAGCCGGCAGCTTGGTCAGGAATGCTTCGATTTTCTCGCTGACAACTTCTTCGAGAATGAGCGGAGCGACAAAGCTGGTATCAAAATACAGCATCAAAGTTCCTCGTCGCGCATGTCGCGCAGCAGTTCAGCGCTGGATTTGCGCCAGTGCGGCATTCGACTGCGAAACTGTGAGAGGGACTTGACTGGATGCTTGGGTTTTTCAACGGGGGAGATGCGCGCCACAGGCTGTCCGTGGCGTGTAATGACGATTTCCTCGCCAGCCTCTACCTGGTCGAGCAGGTGGCTCAGATGCGCCTTGGCTTGTGCCAATGACACGGTGCTCATACGGTTCTCCGACTGGTCATGATATTGGTCAGATGGTAACGCAAGCCCAGGGCAAAGTAAACGGGAAACACACAACGATGCTGTCGTCATTCATCACCGGGTGCCGTGGCCTGTTCGATGCGATCCGTGACCTTTGCACGGCTCTCATTCGAAAACAGCGCCGGCAATTGTTCAAAGGGTTGCCCATCGGCAACCTCAACCCCCCAAGTATCGATACACAAGACTTTACGGATACCAAAATTTTCCTGCGGTCCTGGCTTTTCGGGACCTCATCGTGGTTCCGTTCGATGAAGTCAAACCGGAGGTTCTTCGGTATCATCTGAGATTTCTGCCACGGTCCCCCACAGCGGGTCCCTGGGTGAGAGATTACCCAGAGACACCGTGGAATGTGACAAAATCCAGGAAATGATTGCGGAAGGAAACGCTGAAAAAGCAGACCCCGTGAACTTCTGGTGGTCTGCTTTGGTCTGGGAGGACAGGCGTTTCAATGAATGATTAACATCTCACCGTTGAGGAAGGTACGTGTGGAATACACTGAGTTGAATGAAAGGCAATGGAAACGACGTCAGCTACTATTGGCGGGTGGGGCGGCTCTGACCGGTTCCCTGTGGCCGAAGGTCAGTTTTGCCGAGTTGGGCGAAGAGTTTCCCCATGGGTTCATCTGGGGTGCGGCCACGGCGGGACATCAGGTGGAAGGCGGCAATATCAACAGCGACTCGTGGTTGCTGGAAAATATGCAGCCAACCCTGTTTGATGAGCCCTCGGGCGATGCCTGTGATCATTACAACCGTTTTGATCAGGATATTTCCATGTTGTCCGACCTGGGGCTCAACACCTTTCGTTTTTCCATCGAGTGGTCGCGGGTCGAGCCTGAAGCCGGACAATTTTCCCGGGCGCAGATCGATCATTATCGGCGTGTTCTGGAATCGTGCCAGCGCTACGGCGTACGTTCCATGGTGACGTTCAACCATTTCACGACGCCACGCTGGTTTGCCGGGCTGGGGGGATGGGAAAACCCGGAGTCGAGTTGGCTCTTTGCGCGGTATTGTGATTGGGTGACGCGTCATCTGGGCGAGTGGATGAATTATGCCACCACACTCAATGAGCCCAACCTGACGCAGTTGCTGTTCTGCATTCCAGGGTATGAACTGACCAAACTGGGGACGATCAAGGACCAGGAGATTATTCGCAAAGCCGGGACCCGAGTGGGTACGGGACGCTTTTCTTCGTGGATTTTCGGGGACCTGGAGCAGGTTCACCAGGGTCTGCTCCAGGCTCATCAGGCGGGGTATGAAGCCATCAAGGCGGTACGCCCCGAATTACCGGTCGGGGTATCCATTGCCATGGAAGATGACCAGCCCGTGGGGCCGGGAGCGATGGCGATGGTGGAACGCAAGCGTCGTCTTTCTTACCTGCCCTGGTTTGAAATGGTGCAAAAGCATGGCGATTTTTTGGGGGTACAGGCTTATTCCCGGGCACGCATCGGCGCGCGCGGCCGGTTACCACCCCAGGAGGGTTACCCACTGACCGATATGGGGTACGAGTTTTATCCCGAAGCTCTGGAGGGCGTTATCCGGTATACCCATGGGCATGTAAAAATTCCGCTGTACGTGACAGAAAATGGCGTGGCCACCACGGATGATACGCGGCGGGTCGAGTACATCCGCCGGGCAGTTTCGGGCGTGGCCCGTTGTTTGGCAGCAGGGATCGACGTGCGAGGTTACATCCACTGGTCCCTGTTGGATAACTTTGAATGGTTGGATGGCTACCGCCCACACTTTGGGTTGGTGTCGGTGGATCACCGGACCTTTCAACGGCATATCAAGCCCAGCGCGACTTATTTGGGCGAGATTGCACGGCAGAATCGGGTTTTGGTGGTACCCCGCTCCGCGTGAAATCTGCCTCGCTCCAGAAGGGTCGTTCGTATTGGATGGAGGCGGTGGTCGCCGTTTTCTTTTGCTGGGGGATGAGTACCGTACTGATCGATTCCCTGGTACCCAAACTCAAGGTCCTGTTTTCCTTGGGGTATGCGGAAGTATTATTGACTCAGTTCAGTTTCTTCATTGGCTATCTGGTGTTTTCAGTTCCTGCAGGGCAAATTCTGGCGTGGTTGGGTTACGCGCGCAGCATTGCTCTGGGACTGGCGGTCGCGCTCCTGGGTTGTCTGCTGTTCATCCCCGCGACCGAGTTTCGTGAATTTCCATGGTTTTTGGGAGCGCTTTTCGTCTTGTCGGCGGGGATTACTCTGCTTCAGGTCAGCGTCAATCCCCTGGTCATGGAACTGGGGGACTCTGCCCTTGCCCACAGTCGTCTGACGTTGGCTCAAGCCTTCAACTCCCTCGGTACGACCTTGGGTCCATTGATTGGTGCGGCAGTGATTCTGCGGCATGCAACTTTTGAGGACATGGACCCGATGCGCTGGCCTTTCCTGGCGATTGCCGTCATTTTTGGCGCGTTGTCCCTGTTGTTCTGGAAGGGACGGAATTCGCCGAATATGCCCAGGTTACAGGAATCTCCCAGTGGGGTGGATTGGCAACTCTTCAAGCGGCCCCGCTTTGCCTTTGGTTGGAGCACTCTGTTTGTCTACGTGGGCGCCGAAGTGACGTTGGGGAGTCTGATGACCAGTTATTTGATACAACCTCAGGTATTGAGCGTCAGTGCCCCCGTGGCGGGAAGTTTGGTCAGTCTTTACTGGGGCGGGGCCATGGTCGGGCGTTTCCTGGGTTCCTGGGTACTCTCCCGCTGGCCGGCGCCCTGGGTTCTGGGGGGCTGTGCTCTGGGAGCGGCGACCCTGGTACTGATCTCTTCCCTGAGTCAAGGGCATCTCGCGGCGGGAGCCCTGATTTCCGTAGGGCTATGTAACTCGATCATGTTTCCGGTCATCTTTTCGTTGACCCTGGAAGATCTGGGCGGTGATACGCCGAAGGGTTCGGGATTGCTGTGTATGGCCATTGTGGGGGGCGCGCTGATTCCTTTACTGACGGGGACCTTGGCCGATGCCTGGGGGTTGGCCCGCGCTTTTGGAATCCCTGTGCTTTGTTATCTCATCATTGCCTCCTTTGCCTTTTTGCAAAAGAGAATGGTCCGGTGAGAGGGTCTGACCCGATGAGTCAGATTTTTTTGGAAGGATAACCACTCATCCTTCAACACATCGGTAAATCCTCGCCGGTGAATTGACCTGCTACCTCTAAAATGGACTTTTTTGACCAAAACCATGCGGTAATGGTTGGGATGTCACAGGAACTTCATCCTATCTTTATGAATTTGTAAAAAACTGTGTCCACAATCTCCCAGGATATTTCAATAAATACTTGGGGGGAGAACTACGTGAACCAGCATAAATTTGCATTACGAGTGTCGCATCGTGCGGTTATTGCCTTTATTGCTTTGATGGAAACGGTGTCAGCCAATGCGGCCGATCAAACTTATGACCTGGGTGCCGTCACCACTGCCGGTGAAAGTGATTCCTCCGGATCTTCGGCAACAGAAAAGGGCTCGGCCACTTATGAGTCGCCGTCCAGCATGTCGGTGAAGGCCACCGAGCCCGTGTTCAATGTGGGGCAACAGTATATCGACCAGAATGCCAGCGCGGGTTCGAACTACACCGACATCATTTCAATTCTTCCCAGTGTCGTGAGTGTGGATCCCAATGGGCCCGGTATGATGGAAACCCAGGCCTTGAGCATACGTGGCTTTCAGGATGGTCAGTACAACGTGACTTTCGATGGAATTCCCTGGGGGGATTCCAACGATTTCACCCACCATTCCACCTCTTACTTCATGGCTCAGGATATTGGCGGCATAGGCGTCGACATGGGACCTGGAGATGCAAGCAACATCGGTTACTCCACTTTCGGCGGAACAGTGGCAGTCAAATCCAGAGATCCCATGGGGGCCGCTCAGACAGATATGTTCAGCAGTTTTGGCAGTTGGAATACCCGGTTGCTGGGGGCACAGTTCAACAGCGGCAATATGCAGAACTACGGTGATGCCATGTTGTATCTCAGTTACAAGGACTTCTCGAGCGATGGTTATTTGACCGATGGTGCCCAAAAACGTCAGAACCTGTTCATGAAGTTCGAAAAGCCGTTGGGTAATGATACCCTGGTGACTTTTGTGGCGATGGGGAACAAACTGCAACAAAACGTCCCTTATGGCGCCTCGCTGCAACAAATGGCCCAGTATGGAAAGAATTACAGTCTGTCGGCCAATCCTCTCAGCCAGAACTACTATGGTTACAATAACGACAATATCACGTCTGACTTTGAATACATCGGCGTGAAGACGCGTTTGGGCTCCCTGGATTTGGACAACAAGTTGTACACCTATGCTTATTACCATGATCCCGGACTCAATGGTCTTCAACCGGGTTATGGAACCAATCTGTCTACCGGGAATGCTCCCGGGACTCCGGGTTTGGCAGTGACAGGCACGGTTGTGGGAGGCGTGGCTTATCCCAACGACGTTCCCGGACAAACCATGACCATGAACTACCGCTCCGTGGGAGATCTGTTGCGCATGTCTGAATTGATGGGACCGGGTAAACTGGATTTCGGAGCGTGGATCGATGTCCAGAACAACAATCGGTCGCAGTCGGAGATTGATTTCAGTTTGAATGGAGCACCCAACTCAGGCAACCAGATCTATGCTACATCGGGAAATTTGGCCTACACGGATCGCCTCATGGTTGATTCTCTGACCACCTTGCAGCCTTACGTTCAGTATGAATGGAAAGTCAGAGATAACTGGACCGTGACTCCCGGGCTGAAATATTCCTACTTTGACCGCTCATTCAGTTCGCTGGTGCAGCAAGGCACCGGAGCGCCTTACGATGGATCGCAAAGTTGGACCAAGGTATTGCCGGCCTTGACTACCAATTATCAGATGTCGAGAAACTGGTCATTCTACGCAGAATACGCTGAGGGGTTCATGGCGCCGAACATGAATAATTTCTACAAGCCCAATGCTCAGACGGGAACCCTGCAGCCCCAGTCCACCAAGAATTATCAGGTAGGAACGGTCTGGTCCGGCCATGACCTGAACTTCTCTGCGGATTTGTACCGGATCGATTTTACCGACAAGATATCGTCCATCAGTTGCGGGGTGGGGGTGATTGGAACCTGTTTCACCAATATTGGCGGTGTCCGGTACGACGGGGGAGAAATGCAGGCGACCTGGAAATTTACCAAAAATACCAGTCTCTATGGCAACCTGGGGATCAACAACTACTCTACCAGCGATGGAAGCGTACTGCCCTACACGCCCCATACCACGGCAGCGCTCGGGCCCATTTATGACGATGGGTCATGGTATGGTTCCATGATAGCCAAAGAAGTCGGCGCGCGCAGCAGCGGGACGGGCAACGGGGGGCCCAACAACAACGGGATTGCGTTCGGGTCATACACGTTGGTCGATTTGAATGCCAGTTACAAATTTGATACGGGCTGGAACTGGGCCAAGAAGGCGCAGGTGGGGTTTCAAGTGAACAATCTGTTCAACCGCACGGATATCTACGCCTATACGTCCGGGTTCACGGACATCAACGGCAATCCCCTGCTGTTTGGTCTGCCGGAACGTTATTACCAGGTCAACTTTTCTGTGATGTTTTAAGCCCGGGTCCGTGCTGCACTCATGGTCAGGCAGTGCATTCATGCCTCATGAAGTGCCCGGAGCCCGGAGCCGTTCCTGGATATGTCTGAACATGGCTACCATCGCCAGTCCACCAGAGTCCAGGATCGGCTTTCTCCCTCAACAAAATGGAGAACTACATGTCAGTTGTTCAAAAGTTCTGAACATCCCACCACCGGGGCATCGGACTACACCAAGTCTTTTTTCAAGGGGCAAATCTTTTTGAGTGATTCCTGATAGATTGTGAATGGTGGTGTCCGTGAGTATTTTGTGGTTAACGCCCCTGTGGGGTCGTGCAGTTACCCGAAAAGTTACCCAACACGAGCGATGGGATGTCAAGGAATCAGGCGAGCCCGCCCGAGGTGCAATAATCACCTGATTCTTTAGCTTATTGCTGTATTCCAGATGAACTGCGACGGTGCGAAACAACCGAATGGTGGAGGTAAGCGCCACCATTTAACCCTTCTTGTGATTCCGTCTGATACGCACTGATACCATTGAAACCCCCGCCAATAAAGGCTTACAGCCTTGTGCTGGTGTTTTATACAGTTGCATACCGTATCACTTAAGCGCATAATTTATGTTGGGCGGTAAGGTGGACGAAAAACTGGGGGGTGAATCATGCCGAAAATTGCCAAGAGCCTTGGTCCGTTGGAGGTGAGCAGACTGAGCAAGGAAGGATTCTATTCTGTGGGAGGGTGTCGAGGTCTACACCTTCGGATCACTGGCGGTTCCAAGGCGTGGGTTCTGAGGATTACGATAGGTGACAGGCGGCGTGATATTGGTTTGGGGCCGTATCCAGAAACAGGGCTTGCTGATGCCCGGAGGAAGGCGCAGGAGTTACGCGACAAGGTTGCGGTTGGTGTTGATCCGGTGGCAGAGAGGAAAGCCAGCCAAAGCGCCCTGAAGGCTTCCCAAGCCAGGCAAGTCACTTTCAAACAGGTGGCAGGGCAGTATCTTGAAGCAAAGGCCAGCGAGAAGACAGCGCGTCATACCCAGGTCTGGCGGTCCAGTTTTGAAATGTATGTTTATCCGGTCATCGGGGATGTGCTGGTTCAGGATGTTGATCTGCCCCAAGTGGTCAAGGTATTGGAGCCGATCTGGAATACCCTCAACGATACGGCAACAAAATTGCGGGGGAGGGTTGAGGCGGTCTTGTCCATGGCGACTGTCAGGGGCTACCGAACCGGACCGAACCCGGCAGACTGGAAGGGCAACCTTGACCAATGCTTACCAATGCCCAGCAAGGTAGCGAAGGTGACCAAGCAACCCGCCTTACCCTTCCGTCAGATTCACGACTTTCTGACTGACCTTCACGAGATTGAAGGCATGGGGGCGCTGGCGCTGGAATTCGCCATTCTGTGCGCTTCTCGTTCTGGTGAAGTGAGAGGTGCCAAGTGGTCCGAGATTGATTTTCAGACCGCCACCTGGACGATACCCGCTGAGCGCATGAAGGCCAAAAGAGAACACAGGGTTCCGCTGAGTGATGCAGTTATCAAACTGCTGGAAAATCTCCCCAAAGATAACCCGCTGATGTTTCCTGCCTTGCGCGGTGGGATGCTGTCTGACATGACCATAAGCGCGGTATGTAGACGGATCAACGAGCGCAGGGAACGGGAAAAACTGGCCCCTTGGACAGACGAGAAAAGCGGTCTATGGATTGTCCCCCATGGCTTCCGTAGCACCTTCCGGGACTGGTGTAGTGAACAGACGGCGTATCCAAGGGAGGTGGCAGAAATGGCGCTGGCCCACACCATAGGCAATCAGGTTGAAGCAAGTTACAGGAGGGGTGATCTGTTCGAGAAGCGCAGGCACCTGATGCTGGCATGGGCCGAGTATTGCCAGTCACCAGCACCAGCGGGACACGTTATCCAGATCAGGAAAGAGAAGTAACCAATTGTAAGTATGGTGATTTTAGAGCACTACCGTACCGTGAGCACGCTTTTGTTTGAGGTGATATGATGCGCGCAGCGGTAGCCCGAAGTAGGTCCTGAACTGGCCAGTTAGTGCAGTCCGGCGGGGTGCGGCGTCAATCGGGGAGAAAACATGAGAGCGATTTTTCATAAAACCGCTTTTTGTGCTTTCCCTTCTTTGGTTGGCGCAAAAAGCATCTTGAAGGGCTTGCTATGTCGACTGAAAATACTCCATTTACCCAACTCCCGGATGCGGCTCAAGTCAAACTTGCCGTTATCTGTGCTCTGTTCGGAATCTCCAAAGCCACAGTCTGGCGCTGGTCCAAGAGCGGAATTTTACCCACGCCACGAAAACTAAGCGCGGGGGTGACCCGGTGGAATGTTGGTGAAATCCGGGCTGTTCTAAAAAGTTTAGGGGTGGAAAAGTGAGCGGCCCCAAAGGAAACGCCACCGGGGAGGGTGGCGCGGGTACTTCTCAAAAAACTCCAGTCCATTTTAGCACTCTTGACACCTGGATATACCTCCTTTTGACCTTGAATTGGATCGTCTTTGCTTTTCTGTTTGGCGACCTGGTTCTGTATTATCTTGGGTGGATGTCATGAATGCGCAAGAGTTTTTGATGCGCTTGGATCGGGTCAAGCAGACTGGCTCTGGCCGATGGATGACAAAGTGTCCGGCTCATGACGATAAAGGCCCTTCACTTTCGGTTACGGAAGCCCAGGATGGGAAAATTCTCCTCCACTGTTTTGCAGGATGTGGGGCGCAAGAGATCATGCAGGCCCTTGGTTTGGAATTGGCCGACCTTTTTCCTGAAAAACTTTCGTTCAACCCCGGACGCGCCCAAAGATTCCCAGCCCGTGAAATTTTGATGGCGCTGGCTTCTGAAATCGAGATAGCGGCTTTGTTGATCCTCCGCTGGATCGATCCTGATCGTGACTGGAAACCGGATCACTATGACCGCCTGTTACTGAGTAACTCCCGAATCCAGAATGCGGTAAATATGCTGGGAGGTCATCATGGATAATCTCACACTTGAGCAGCGTAACGTTCTGGATTACTCGCGGCCAGCACCAGCGAATATCCTGGATACTATGCGATCCGCTTCAGAATCACTCAGGAGCGAACCTGAGCCACTGCGCGCAACCTTATCACCTGCGGAGCCTTATCCCGTAGATGCGCTCGGAAACGTGCTGGGCACTGCTGCAAAGGCAATTCACGAGTCTGTCAAAGCACCTCTGGCGCTCTGTTGTCAGAGTGTACTGGCGGCGGCATCACTGGCGGCTCAAGCGCACTTTGATGTGCTGTTGCCGTGGGGCGAGCGGAAACCGTTGTCATTATTTCTGCTGACTGTTGGCGAGTCCGGCGAAAGGAAAACCGGCGTTGATGACCTCGTACTCGGAGCCGCAAAAGTTCAGGAACGCGCAGCCATGGAAGGCTACGCAGAGGACTTGAAACTTTATCAGGAGGAACTCGCGTCATGGAATCAAGCGACCGAGGCAGCACGGAAGGCGGTGACCAACGGGAAAAAAGGCACGGTAACAGCACGCGAGGTTCAAGTAGCCGTGGGGCGATGCGGCGATAAACCAGAAGCGCCAATAGTTCCACTTCGATTCATGACTGATCCTACCGTTGAGGGCATGTACAAACAATTGGTACAGGGGCAGCCCAGTGTCGCGCTCTTTTCTGACGAGGGCGGCTTGTTGATCGGCGGACATGCTCTAAACTCTGATAACGCGCTCAAGACGATGGCGCGCTGGTGCAAACTTTGGGATGGATCACCTTTTGATAGAGTCCGAGCCGGAGATGGCGCTGGCGTTTTGTATGGGCGGCGGATGGCTTTCCACCAGTTGGCACAGCCGGACGTTATGGCTACGCTCTTATCTGATCGTATGGCGAACGGTCAAGGACTGCTTGCCCGCTGTCTTGTTGCATGGCCTGACTCAACAATCGGCACGCGTCACATTAAGGCGTATGAATGGCCCGGTAATCACCCCGCCCTCAAAAGGCTGTTTGCTGTATTCAAAGGGCTGATGGAAGCCAAACCAAGATCAGGGAAATCCGAACAAGAACTTGATCCTGTAGAACTGCCGCTGACCGATGATGCAAAGTCTCTAGCAGTCGCGGCTAACAATCAGTTTGAAACCCTGATGGCACCCGGCGCTGAACTTGCAGAACTTCGGGACCGCACCAGCAAGGCGGTTGAAAATGCTTGTCGTATCGCTGGTGTACTCGCGGTGATCGAACAAGGTTTGTCGGTTCGAGAGATTGGCGAGGACCACCTTGGGCGCGCCCTGGTACTGGTGCAATGGTATTTAAAGGAAACTTTGCGCATCAAAACCATGGCACAGGTTCCGGCTGAGATCACGGACGCAGAGGCCCTCATGCGCTGGCTACAGGGCCGGAATATGAGGCAGTTTTGCTCTGTTCAGGTTATGCAAGGCGGCCCAAATCGACTGCGCTCCAAATCAACCTTTGAAGCGGCTATCAAGGTTTTGGGTGAGGGTGGGTATGTTGGCCGGCTTCCAGATGGCCAAGTGATTGACGGAAAATCCAGGCGTCTAAGTTGGGAGGTATTTCACTATGTGGTTTGATCCCGCAGAACTTCTCAAGAAATCAGAACCCGCCCCCCTTGCTATTCCTGCTATTCCGCTATTCGCTGGGGGGGAGCCAGAGGTAAACGAGGGGGAAAATAGCAAAATAGCAGAAATAGCAGACCCCCCCGATTCTGAAAACTTGGTTTCTGCCCCATCCAATGACGAAGCCTGGCGGGATGAACTTGCGGCCCAACTCGAGGCGAATCCTGAACTTCGGTACGTTTACCGTGCCGGGTTACCCGAGGGCGGTTTGGTCAAACTGTACTTTGCAGTCAGGGACGTGGCCACGGCTTACTTTACGATCCCAGCGGAGCGGTACGACCCGATCACGGCCATGATGGAACTGTCACGACTGGCAGATCAGCATTACCCGGCAGTTGATCCACACCCTTACGCGGACCCTTTGAGGTGAAAGCACAACTTCGGATACTGGAATTCATGGTCATGTTTGACACGGCTGGATAAATGGTTATCCACTCTCACGGTTTATGGATATAATATTATCCATACTCCAATTGGACACCGAGCATGAGATACCACATCACTGTCACCCGGAACGGAACCAGCACCAGAACCACGGTCAGCATGGATAAAACCTTATCCGGTCTGCTGGCGGCTTCACTTGGGAAGGATGGACTGCTGGCGGATCACGGAACAGTCAGGGCATGGCTGGATAACCATTTATCCGAATGGGCGGCGTTTGATCCGCTCTTGCCAGTTTCCAGACAAGTTACGCGCCTGGCGCTGTTGCGTATCGCAAGACCGGAATATGTTGACGCCCTGACGGCTCCAGAGGCCCCCAGCGGCGTTATTCATGGCGCGGTCAGCAAGAGGTAGCCATGCACACGAAACCAAAAATGCTTGAAACCGGCTCGGTAGTGGAATTGCAGCGCGGCCCTACCCCCCCAATTCGGCTTCACACCTTGGACGATTTACGGCTGGAAATGGCAAGGGTTTACCGCGAGATGCGATCCGGCGTTATCGATCCGCAAGACGGCACCCGACTGGCTTACGTCCTCGGTCAGATGGTTAGGCTTTTTGAACAAAGCGCCCAGGAACGACGACTAGAGGCAATCGAACAAACGCTTTCCCAAAGGACCACGCCGTGAAAAACCCCATCGCAAAACTTTATGAAAAGTTGACCCCTTCCGAACTGGCTACCGTCGCCCTCAAGCACCTATACCACGGGGACAATGACGAGGCAGGACGCGTGGCCCTCATGGTGCCCAGGGTTCATTACATCGGTAACGACCTTGCTTACATGCAGAAGGTACGGGGGTTCATGGGCATGGTGGACGACTGGGCTACACTGGTCTGGAAGGCTCGTTACCAGCGGGAAAAAACCTTTTCTCAGGCATTGTCGATCGTCATACACCCGAGCGAAGACCCAGAAGGGGAAATACTCTGTCGGATAAAAAATCGTCTGGTGAAATGGGAATCCGACTTGATGGCGCTCGACGATGCCCTGGAGTCCGTATGCGCGTCGGCTGGCGTTGATCCTGATGGGGTGAGGGCGCTCCATGGCATTGAACGTTTTGAGCCGTTGGAACCTTCCCCAGGCGAACCGAGAACAGAAGCCGACATAGAGACGCTGGGCTGGGCAATCCAAACCTTGACGCAATGCCTTGGTAGAAGCATTTAACCACCGCGCTGTCTGATGCACCCGAAAAGGGGCAATATTGCCCCTTTATTTTATCTAGTGTTTTCCGGTACTTAGCGGTAATCCAATAGACAATTGACTTTTGCATTTTCGCTATCAGGTGGCGAAGAAAAGCCGATCAAGAGGCAATATTGCCCCTTGAAACAAGGACCATATCTGACCGATTTAGTGAACAAATTTACAAGATAAAATCCGTTTCTAACCATATGGTTGAAGTGAAATCGAGTTTGTCCGTAGCGAAAAAATAGCGAACAGTTTCAAGCCCGTCTGCTCTGTTGCGGGAAGGGTACGATGTGCGCTTTGATACTGTCTGCCAAGTCCCCCCGAGAGCGCCAGCACAGCACGCGTGACCGCTCAAGCCCACGGTGGAAACCGGAATGCCGAGCAAGTGGCAATTTTGCCACTTGAAACTCTCTATTAAAATCAATTTGTTACAGCATGAAAATTGGATATTGCGGAAATTGTGGGCGACCGCTCAAGCCCATGGTGGAGACAGAAAAGCGGATCAAGAGGCGAAATCACCTCTTGAAACTACCCTATTAAATCAATCAGTTACAGCCTGAAAATGGATAGCCGGGGTTATCAATACCCCTCAGAATCCGGTCACACCACAAAAGGCCCGTTGTTTTTTCCTGACTGCCCTTCGTTACTTGGTAACGAGGATCCCATATCGTCTCATGTAATCTATTTCAAGCACTTTCATTTTAGGTGGGCGGGATGATGGACGGCTATAAAAAATGGCTGTGAATGCCCGTGTTTATTGATGTGATGGTGGAGGTAAGCGGGATCGAACCGCTGACCTCTTGCATGCCATGCAAGCGCTCTCCCAGCTGAGCTATACCCCCCAAAAGAATCCGTGCATCATACAGGGTTCGAGGAACTCATGCAAGGGACAATGGAACCAGGAAAAGACTCTCCGAAAATGATCGGTGGATTGTCAGAGGGTGAACGCGCATCATTCGGTGTTGAATCCGTTGTTCAATGACAGGGGGGCGGATTTGATTGATTCCTGTGCTTTACTTGTTGGGTGATGAATTGATTTGGGGTAATAGGGGGATAATGGAGATCGTTGTGATTGATTGAATTCGGCAACAATATTTGTTTTTTTGACGTTGCATTTTGTTTCAATTTTGTTTTGTGATTTGGTATACTGACAGCAATCCGATGGTTGCGGTTTTTTTGTCAGTCATTCGGATTGGGTGATTTCAAACGCACCTTGTTTCACTTAATAAAAGGAATAGAATGATGGCAACTTATGAAGAATTGATGGCTCAGGCAGAGGAATTGAAACAACAGGCTGAAGCCGTGCGCCAGCAGGAAAAGTTGGGGGTGATTGCGGAGATTCGCGAGAAAGTGGCGCGTTACGGCATCACAGCCAAGGAATTGGGGCTGGTGGGGACACGCGCTGCGGCACGCTCCGCTGCGTCAGGTGTTCGTTATCGGGGACCCAATGGAGAAATCTGGAATGGCAAGGGACGCCGTCCCGATTGGCTCAAGCAGGCCACCAGCGCAGGACGCAACAAGTCGGACTTCGCGATCTGATTATCCGCCCCTCATTGCTTGAAAAATCTGCAGGGCAAGAGGGTAAGGTCTACTTTGACTTGTCTTTGGATTGATCGTCCAGCTTTTTCAGGAAATCCATTTTTTCGGCAATCTTGACTTCCAGTCCACGGGGTACGGGACGGTACCACCGGGGAGGGTTCATGCCGGCAGGTAAGTAGGTTTCTCCTGCAGCGTAGGCATGGGGTTCATCATGGGCGTAACGATAAGTTTGCCCGTGTCCCATTTCTTTCATCAAGCGGGTTGGAGCATTGCGCAGATGAACCGGAACTTCACGACTCTTGTCCTGCTTCACGAATGCACGAGCCTGGTTGTAGGCCATGTAGCCGGCATTGCTCTTGGCGGCAACCGCAAGGTAGATGACCGCCTGGCCCAGGGCTAATTCACCTTCAGGGCTGCCCAGGCGCTCAAAGGTCAGTGCTGCGTCGTTGGCAACCTGCAGGGCTCTTGGATCGGCCAACCCGATGTCTTCCCATGCCATTCGGACAATCCTCCGCGCCAGATAACGGGGATCGGCCCCCCCATCCAGCATCCGGCACAACCAGTAGAGCGCTGCATCGGGATGAGAGCCACGGACCGATTTGTGCAGAGCGGAAATCTGGTCATAGAAGTTGTCCCCACCTTTATCAAACCTTCTGCTGTTCAGGGTAAGCGCATTCTGGATGAAGTCGGCATCGATCACCGTCACCCCCGCAGCACCCGCAGCCGTGTTGCACTGTTCGAGCAGGTTCAGGAGCCTTCGCGCATCGCCATCGGCGTAGCCAATGAGGGTGTCGACGGCCAAGTCGACAAATCGGAGATGACCCAGCGCCTTTTCCTGCGCCCGTATCAGCAACTGTTTCAGTTCGTCTTCGGTCAGTGACTTCAGGACATAGACCTGGGCACGAGACAGAAGGGCCGAGTTCACTTCAAACGATGGGTTTTCAGTGGTCGCGCCAATGAACGTAACCAACCCGTTTTCAGCATAGGGGAGCAGGGCATCCTGTTGGCTCTTGTTGAACCGGTGAATTTCATCGACAAACAGGAGGGTATGTTTGTCCTGCGCCAAATTCTCCTGAGCCTGTTCCATGGCTGCCCTGATGTCTTTTACGCCAGAGAACACGGCTGACAGAGCGATGAATTCACAATCAAATGCGTGGGCAGTCAGTCTGGCCAAGGTTGTTTTACCAACCCCCGGTGGACCCCATAAAATCATTGAATGGGGTTTCCCGCATTGAAAGGCCAGCTTCAACGGTTTGCCTTCCCCGAGAAGATGGGACTGCCCAATGACCTCATCCAAGATCTGGGGACGAAGGGCTTCAGCCAGTGGGGTCATCGGGTTCTGGGACATGGGGGCTTTCGTACCAGCGGAAAACTGTAGAAGGGCCGAGAAACGGGTGGAGCATGGATTATAATCCATTCCATTCAGGGTGGACGCCCTCAGATTCCCGCTACAGGTTCTCTCGCTCATGGATCATTCCGCCCATACCCCGGTGATGCGCCAATATCTGGCCTTGAAAGCCCAACACCCGGATCGCCTGGTTTTCTACCGGATGGGGGATTTTTACGAACTGTTCTACGAGGATGCGGAAAAAGCCGCACGCTTGCTGGATATTTCCCTGACCCGTCGCGGCATGTCAGCCGGTCAGCCGATTCCCATGGCGGGGGTCCCCTACCACGCGGCTGAAGGTTATCTGGCCCGTCTGGTCGAATTGGGCGAATCGGTGGCCATTTGTGAGCAAGTGGGAGATCCTGCGACCAGCAAGGGTCCCGTGGAGCGCCAGGTGATGCGCATCGTGACCCCGGGAACCGTGACTGAGGCGGCTCTTTTGCCAGATCATCGCGATGCTCCTTTGGTGGCGCTGGCACAACGGGCTGGGCAGGTGGGGATAGCGGTTCTGACCTTGAGCAGTGGGCGCTTTCGGGTACTCGAAGTCCCACTGCCGGATTTGATGTCCGAGTTGGAGCGTATTCAGGCCCGGGAAGTACTCTGTCAGAGTGGAGAAGAGCCGGCGACCCGAAATTGGGTGGTGCAGACCCTTCCTGCCTGGCATTTTGATGAAAATCGGGCTTTGCGCGATCTGACGCAGCATTTTGGCGTGCATGATCTGGAAGGGTTTGGTTCGGTGAGTCCGCTGATGTTGCGGGCTGCCGGGGCCCTGTTTCACTACGTGCAGCAGGCCCAGGGGATGCACTTGCCCCACATCGATCGCCTGGAAGTTCAGCAGACCAGGGATTGGGTGCATCTGGATGAAATCACGCGACGCAACCTGGAAATCACGGAAACCTTGCGTGGCAGCGGGGCTCCCACCCTATGTTCCTTGCTGGATACCTGCCGCAACTCCATGGGGCGACGTTTGTTACGTCATTGGCTACATCATCCCCTGCGTGATCTGAACGTGATTCGGGCACGCCAGGAAGGCATTCGTCACCTCATTGGCCGAGGGGACGGTCATCGGGCTAAGCAACTGCAAAATCTTCTCAAGACCACGGGCGATGTGGAGCGAGGGGTGGGGAGAATTGCCTTGGGAAGCGCGCGTCCTCGAGATCTGGTGGCTTTGCGCGAAACCTTGCAGGGGTTGCCTGATCTCTGGACCGTATTACAGGACCTGACGGATTCTGCGCGTCTGCGGGAATTATATGACGTATTGCGCCACTTTCCCGGCGAAGTATTGGATCTGCTACAGCACTCCATTGCTTCAGAACCGGCCAATTTGATCCGGGAGGGGGGGGTCATTGCGCCGGGTTTTGATGCCGAACTGGATGAATTGCGCAGCATTCAGAATGATTGCGGTAGTTTTTTGCAGGCTCTGGAGCAGCAGGAGAGAGTGCGCACAGGCATTCCCACCCTGAAAGTGGAATACAACCGGGTGCACGGGTTTTATATCGAGGTGACCCATGTACATCGAGAACGCATTCCTGATCATTATCAGCGTCGTCAGACCCTCAAGAATGCCGAACGCTACCTCACGCCTGAACTCAAGGCGTTTGAAGAACGGGCTCTGGCTGCGGGTGAGCGGGCTCTGGCCCGGGAGAAATTGCTTTATCAGCAAGTTTTGGAAACATTGAGACATTTTCTCAGTGAACTCAAGATGCTGGCTTTGGCCATTGCTGAACTGGATGTGCTGGCCTGCTTTGCGGAACGGGCAGTGACCTTGAATTTGGTGGCCCCTGAATTTTGTGATGCGATACGCATGGAGATCGAAGGGGGTCGGCATCTGGTGGTGGAACAACAGGTGGAACGATTCGTGCCCAACGATACCCGGTTGCACGAAGGGCGACGTCTGCTTCTGATTACCGGCCCCAATATGGGCGGCAAGTCTACCTACATGCGGCAGACTGCCCTGATCGCCCTGCTGGCGCATACCGGAAGTTTCGTGCCGGCTCGACGCGCGCTTCTCGGCCCTTTGGATCAGATTTTTACCCGCATCGGAGCGGGAGACGACCTGGCATCGGGACGGTCCACTTTTCTGGTGGAAATGTCGGAAGCCGCTTACATTCTGAACCATGCGACTCCCGCCAGTCTGGTTCTGGTAGATGAAATAGGGAGGGGAACTTCTACTTTCGACGGGCTGGCACTGGCACACGCCATTGCCCGTCATCTGTTGGAGAAGAATCGCTGCGCCTGCCTGTTTGCGACGCACTACTTCGAACTGACTCATTTGGAACGGGAGGTGGCGGGGGTGGCCAATGTGCATCTGGATGCAGTGGAACACCATGACCGTATCGTGTTCCTGCATGCCCTGGAAGAAGGTGCGGCCAGTCGCAGTTACGGTCTTCAGGTGGCGGCTCTGGCAGGCATTCCCCGACCGGTATTGCGCTGGGCACGAGAGTTGTTGACGCGTCTGGAACAGCAACCGGGACTGCGCCCGGCTCAGGACGACCTGTTCCAACGGGAGTGGAAGCCCCTGCCGGAAGTTGAACGGGAGGAGAGCCATCCAGAACCAGAATCTCATCCGGCAATCGTGCGTCTTGCCGTATTGGAACCCGATCGGTTGACTCCCCGTGAAGCGTTGGAAACCCTGTACGCTCTGGTGGCGCTGGTTCAAGCGAACCCGGCGCCAGGAGGCTGAAGACATGCCGGGTTTCTGCCTGGAGGGTAGATCAGGTAGAATGCATCCAGAAACGGGAGGATCCACATGCTGAAAACTGGACAACCGGCCCCGGGTTTTGAATTGCCCGATGCAGGGATGGAAATGGTTTCCCTTAATGGCTACCTGGGGCAGTGGATCGTCGTGCTTTTTTTCTATGCGCGAGATGCGTTGCCCCAATGTCGCGAAGAGGCCATCGGCTTCAGTGACCGGGAAGAGGACTTTGACCGCTTTGGTGCCAAGGTGCTGGGTGTTTCCCAGGATGATGTGCTGTGTCACGCAGACTTTTGTGAGGCTCATGGTTTGAATGCCCGACTCCTGTCGGATGTGGAGGGGGAAGTTTGTCAACGTTACGATGTCCTGCGCGAGAGGGAACTGGGTGGGCAGAAACGCTCCTGTGTCGATCGTATCACCTACATCATCGATCGCCAGGGTGTGGTTCGTTTTGCAGTAGCGGTGAACAACAACCGCGACCATGTGGTCGAAGTGTTGAATCTTGTCAAGGAACTTAATCGATCATGATTATCGCAAAGAATTCAGTCGTCACGCTCGCTTTTGTATTGCGGGACGATCAGGGGGTGTTGCTGGAAGAAAGCGACCCCACCATCAGTTACCTGCACGGGGGCTATGACGGCATTTTCCCTCTGGTGGAAGAAACGCTGGAGGGTCAGGAGGAAGGGTTTGCCTGTACGGTGACGATGACGCCGGATATGGCCTTCGGGGAGTACGATCCCACTTTGCGTAGAACGGAACCACGTTCGCTGTTTCCCTCCCAGGTCAAGGTAGGGATGCAGTTTCAGGGAGAGGGGGAAGGAGATCAGAACTGGCTGTTTGCGGTGACTGAAGTCACGGACGAAACGGTAACGCTGGACGGGAATCATCCGTTGGTCGGCAAGACGTTGGTGTTTGACTGTACGGTGAAAGGGGTGCGGCGTGCCAGCGCGGAAGAAGTGGAACATGGCCACATTCACGGAGAACATGGCCATCACCATTGAAAAATCAGTTGGTTTTTAGGTAGGCTGGCCAAGGAGTCCCCAGTTCGTTCTGGGTCAGGCGCGGACTCTGGAACAGGGTCCACTTACCGATCAGACCCTTGGACCAGATCCCCAGGACCAATTGACCATCGCGATATTCGCAACGGTAGGTGGCGGGTATCGTGGTTGTCCCCGTGCCAAACGGGACCCCTGTGAGATCTGCATCGGTTTCGATAATGACGCCATCCACCGTGCGCAGGATGCGCTCATGGATATTTTTTGCGGCATTGCCCGGCGAGGCATTCAGCATGCTCACGGGGCAGGCGGCTTGCATGGCTTCCAGTTCCAGTCCAGGTTTATTGGCGATCTCCCGTTGGGCGTTTTGCGTCAACTTGAGTTCGTCGGGGTAAGGTTCGCCGGCTTGAGCAAAGAGCGGGGCTGCCGTCAGCAAGGCCAGAACGACCAGCGCCGGGCGCAGTATGGGTGCAGACATTAGGAGTTCTCCAGATCGTTAATCGGGGGTGCGGCGAGGGAGTGGTAATGACCCGACCGTCCCTCCCATGAGGCGATTCTACTGCATCTGTGATCAATCGTGCAGCGAGAAAACCGTGAGAAAAGAAGATATGCAAATTTTCTCGCTTACGGTCATAATGACGCAGTCAATTTCTCCCTGTTCCACCGTGCGTAGATTACAGGATGCCTCAACATATGAATCACCACATGAATGAAGAGTCGGCCGTTCCGGATACCATTGCCGAAGATTCTTTGTTGCTTCAGATTCGTGCTTTGGGGCACCTGCCTTCTCCTTCCTCCACCGCCCTGCGCCTTTATGCATTGATCCAGTCGGATGACGTGGATTTGCACAAAATGGCCGAAGTGATCAAAGGGGATGTGGCGCTGACCGTGCGTTTGATTCGCCTGGCCAATCGTCCGGGAAGGACCCCTGGCCGTCCGGTGGCTTCCATTGAAGAAGGGTTGATGCGTCTTGGACTCAAAACCGTGGCAGGATTGGCCGTGGGTATGTCGGTGATCGATGACGCAGTTGCCTCGAGTGCACCTGATGACCGTGCTTATTTGGCGTTGTGCCGTCATTCTCTAGCGGCGGCTGTGTTGGCAGAGTGGATGTGTGATCGTCCCGAGGTCCCTGCCAGTGCCGCTGACCTTTTTACCTGTGCCCTGCTGGCAAGGATCGGACAATTGGCCCTGTTGCGTTTCTACCCGGAACCTTACCCGGTACTGATTCGTTTGCAGCAGAAAACCCATGAATTGCTGGATGCAGAGCGGCAACAACTGGGTATCGATCACCAAGTGATCACCCTGGCGTTGCTGCAGGAATGGGGATTCCCTGATCCGCTGACGGAGGCCATTCGAATTTCCGAGGCGGAACCTGAATTGCGGGTAGGTACTGACCGTGGCTACATCATGGCACAAATTCTCGGTTTTGCCTGGGAGGCTGCTCCTGCATTGATCTCCCATCGTACTGAGGAGATCGCGCGGCATTTGGAACATGGCCTGGCCCTGTTGGGGCAAAGCGTACTGAAGGAAGAATTGTCCGGCATGGTTGAGACCCTCATCCGGCGCTGGCTTGAATGGGATTCTCGCCAACACGGGCATGAGGGTTCCGCGCACATTGCCTCGGATACGGATATCGGTGATACGGGACAGGGCGCTGCCCAACTCTTGCTCGTTGGGGTCCCTACGTTCATGCGTCAGTCATGGGAATCAACATTCGCAGAACGGGGTTATGGCGTTTTGAGCGTGGATTCCTGGGATGCCGTGGTGGCTCAGATGACCAATGAACGGGTGGGGTTTCTGATCCTTTGGAAGGATGACTCCTGCATTTTTGGCGAACCGGAAAAAAGATTGTTCGCCTCCTGGGTGGGTGAGGAATGTCGGGCGATTGTGGTGCTGGTTCCCGAGATGAATGCTTCGTCTGCCCATGAACTCTTGGAAATCGGAGCGGACGTCGTACTTCCCTGCACGGTATCAGCCACGCTGCTGGGCGCCCAGTTGGCGCGTCTGGAGGACAAGTTGGAGGTGGCGAGAAACCTCGAAGAGGAACGATCTGCGCACCGCAAGTTGTTGTCTGAACTGGTATTGACGACGCGTAAATTACATTTGCAGACTTTGACCGATCCGCTTACGGGGTTGGCCAACCGACGCATGGCAGAGGCCTTCCTGAAACGCCACTGGTCCATGGTGGAACGCCGTAATATCTCTCTGGGGTGTCTGATCATCGATCTCGACGACTTCAAGCGAATCAACGATAAATTTGGACACGATGCTGGCGATGCCGCCCTTCGTGCTTTTGCTGCCATTCTCAAGGAAAATGTCCGTCAGGAAGACCTAGCGGTTCGTTTGGGTGGAGATGAGTTTCTGGTGGTATGTCCCCTGGCGCAAGTCTCTCATCTGGAATATCTGCGCCAGCGCCTGATCGAAGTTGCCCATCGATTGAAACTGGAAACAGGTCCTTTGTCGTGTTCCATCGGATTTGCCGAAAGTGATCGAAACACCATGAAGTCCCCCTCTGAATTATTGAAGCAGGCAGATGAGCATTTGATGCGGCTGAAACGAAGTCGCTTCGGAAAAGGGTGATTGCCGGACGAATGGATAAGGTTTGGTGATTGCGGTGATTAGAATTATTGAATTTATTTATGCTTTATTTCCTTATAGTATGCTCGACAGCAACAAGATAACAAGTTTAGCAGTAAGACCCCCTGAGTCGCAGTTAACCTGATGGAGGAAAACCATGTCAGTGAAGAAATACAATGCTGGTGTAAAGGAATATCGCCAGACCTACTGGACCCCTGAATACACCCCCAAAGACACGGATCTGTTGGCGTGTTTTAAAATCACCCCGCAGCCTGGAGTGGACCGCGAGGAAGTGGCCGCTGCCGTGGCCGCCGAGTCATCCACCGGGACCTGGACCACGGTGTGGACCGACCTTTTGACCGATCTGGACTATTACAAGGGGCGTGCCTATAAAATTGAGGATGTCCCTGGCGACGATACCTGTTACTACGCTTTTGTGGCGTACCCCATTGACCTCTTCGAAGAAGGGTCAGTGGTCAATGTGTTGACTTCGTTGGTGGGCAATGTGTTTGGCTTCAAGGCGTTGCGCGCTCTTCGCTTGGAAGATGTACGCTTCCCCATCGCATATGTCATGACCTGTGGCGGTCCTCCTCATGGGATTCAGGTAGAACGGGATGTGATGAACAAATATGGTCGCCCCATGCTGGGTTGTACCATCAAACCCAAATTGGGTCTGTCCGCCAAGAACTACGGCCGTGCGGTTTATGAATGCCTGCGCGGTGGTCTGGACTTCACCAAGGATGACGAGAATGTCAATTCTCAACCGTTCATGCGCTGGAAGCAACGGTTTGATTTCGTCATGGAAGCCATTGAAAAGGCGGAACGGGAAACCGGTGAACGCAAGGGTCACTATCTGAACGTGACGGCACCCACGCCGGAAGAAATGTACAAACGCGCGGAGTATGCCCGGGATATCGGCGCTCCGATCATTATGCACGATTACCTGACCGGTGGGCTGACGGCCAATACCGGCTTGGCCAACTGGTGTCGGGACAATGGGGTGCTACTGCACATCCACCGGGCCATGCACGCGGTGCTCGACCGTAATCCTCATCATGGGATTCACTTCCGTGTGCTGACCAAGGTGCTGCGTCTGTCCGGCGGGGATCATCTCCACTCGGGTACCGTGGTGGGCAAACTGGAAGGTGACCGTGATGCCACGTTGGGCTGGATCGACATCATGCGCGACAGTTATGTCAAGGAAGACCGCAAGCGCGGGATCTTCTTTGATCAGGATTGGGGTTCCATGCCTGGGGTTTTCCCGGTGGCCTCTGGTGGAATTCACGTCTGGCACATGCCTGCCCTCGTGACCATTTTTGGAGATGACTCGGTTCTGCAGTTTGGCGGAGGCACCTTGGGTCACCCTTGGGGTAATGCGGCCGGGGCTGCAGCCAATCGTGTGGCACTGGAAGCCTGCGTGGAAGCCCGCAATCAGGGAGTAGCCATCGAGAAGGAAGGCAAGGCTGTGTTGACCAAGGCTGCCGAACACAGTCCCGAACTGAAGATCGCCATGGAAACCTGGAAAGAAATCAAGTTCGAGTTCGATACCGTGGACAAACTGGACGTGGCCCACAAGTAATGGCGCCTGATATCGTGTGGCCCCAGAGCCACACGAGCCTGCAAACTAATTTGAGGAATGACTCATGAGTGAAGTAATGGATTACAAGTCGCGTTTGAGCGACCCTGCCAGCCGGAAGTTTGAAACATTCTCCTACTTGCCCGCCATGAATGCGGACGAAATCCGCAAGCAGGTGGAGTATCTGGTCAAGAAGGGATGGAACCCGGCCATTGAACACATCGAACCCGAGTACCTGATGGATTCTTACTGGTACATGTGGAAATTGCCGATGTTTGGCGAAACCGACGTGGAAAAAGTGTTGGCAGAAGCTGAAGCCTGTCATAAGGCCAATCCTGAAAATCATGTGCGCTTGATCGGCTACGACAATTTCAGTCAGTCTCAGGGCGCATCCATGGTGATTTTCCGCGGCAAGACTGTTTGACGGGGGAAGTCCTCATCTCTGCCCCCGTGACCTCGACAGCGAGGGACGGGGGCTTTTTGTTGGCGGGTCTCTCTCTTTGGTTGGTCAGGGAAGAGGCATGATCAAGCATTAGATTAAGGAATCATTCCATGAGCGACATTATTTCGCAGTATCGAATTTCCACGGCTCCCTATTATCGCCCGGTGGCAGACGAAGTGGAACTGTTTCAGGCTGCCTATAGCGTGCGTATGCCTATGATGCTCAAAGGCCCGACGGGGTGTGGTAAAACCCGTTTCGTCGAGTACATGGCCTATACCTTGGGGAAACCCTTGATCACGGTGGCCTGCAACGAAGACATGACCGCATCCGACCTGGTCGGACGCTTTCTGCTGGACGCCAACGGTACCCGCTGGCAGGATGGACCGCTCGCCATTGCCGCCCGGTATGGTGCCATCTGTTATCTGGATGAAGTGGTAGAGGCGCGCCAGGATACCACGGTGGTGATTCACCCACTGACCGACAATCGGCGTGTTCTTCCTTTGGAAAAGAAGGGTGAATTGATCAGGGCCCATGCCGACTTCCAGTTGGTGATTTCTTATAATCCCGGCTATCAGAGTTTGATGAAGGATCTCAAGCAATCGACCAAACAGCGTTTTGGAGCATTGGACTTCAATTATCCCGCCCACGATGTTGAAACGGAAATCATCGCCCATGAAACCCGGGTTACCGTGGAGGTGGCCAGCAAATTGGTCTCTATCGCGGAACGGGCCCGTAACTTGAAAGGGCACGGACTGGATGAGGGGATCTCCACCCGGATGCTGATCTATGCCGGAAGTTTGATTGTCGCAGGGGTGGATGCCAAAAACGCCTGCCGCGTGGCGCTGGTCCGTCCAATTACAGATGATCCGGACATGCGTGATGCCCTCGATGCGGCGGTCATGACCTTCTTTTGAGGAGTGGACGAACCATGGCGATCCATCTCGAGGATTATCAGGAGTTACTGGCTGATTTGCCTCCATCCTGCCAGCAAGGGTTGCGCGACGAGTGGCATGAGGCCACACGGGCACTTTCGGCACGGGGTCTGGACAATTACCTCAAGGGAACGGCCGCGTTGCAACATCTGGGGCGTGGCAATGAACTGGTCCTGAGCTGGATTGAAGTGGCCCCTCAGGTGGCAAGGGCTGTGGGCGAGGAATGCCTGACGGAACTCGTACAGATTGCTCTGGGGTTTTCGTCACGAACCTCTGGAACGGTGATCGAGCGCTTGCTGGGAACGGCTCCCGTAGCGGCCAATCGACTGGGAGACGCCGACCTGTTTCAGTCCTATCTCCAGTTTCTCAACCATCTCCTGGGTCAGGCTCCCCGTGGGATTCGACCCATGCTCGACAATCTGGAAGTATTGCTGAACCAGTTGACGTTGGGAGGGCTGCGCCGCTGGGCGACTTGGGGCGCCCATGCTCATCGCACCAACTATGAAGCGCAGATCGAGTATTTTGGATTGGCCTCCAAAGAATCGCTGGCCATGTTGCAAAAGGAACGCAAAGGGACGCTCTTCATCGACATCCAGCGACGGATCAACATGTATCTGCGCGCCTTGTGGGGACGGGATTTCTTTATGCGCCCCACCTCTGGAGACTATGAGCGAAGAGAAGGGTATAAACCTTACATCGAGGGTTATTTCTTTCATGTGCCCGATGCCTTTGATGACCATGAGGGCGTTTCCGGCCTCGGTTTGTACCGTGCTGCGGCCGCCCATTGCGCCGCTCATTGGGACGCGACTACGGCTCCGATTTCGGCAGAAAACCTGAATCCCCTGCAGATGGCGTTGATCGAGATCATCGAGGACGCGCGCGTGGAAACCCTGGCCATCCGGCGTTTTCCCGGGCTGAAGCAATTGTGGGCCCAGTGTCATCATACCGAGGCACACCAGAGTTCGAGCGCAGGAGATTATTTCAACCGTCTGAGCCGGGCTCTGCTGGACCCCGCCTATCAGGACCTCGACCCTTGGATAGCGGAAGGACGACTCCTGTTTGCCCGGGCAGAAAACCTGGACGATCACCAACTTTCCTGGGATATTGGCGTTTCCCTGGCCCACACTTTCCGGGCGAAAAACATTGCCTACAATCCACGCACGGATGGACAACGTCCCCTTTATCGGGATGACAATCGTTTCATCTGGGCTTTTGAAGGGTTTGATTTCGAGGCGGCCCTGGCCGCGGGGTACGATCAACCTCGTCAGGTGCGGCGCAAGGTTAATTTGATGGAAATGGTCAATGAGATCGATACCGAACTGGCTGGGGATGATGCTCAGGAAATTTGGGTACTGGGTACGGAACTCTTTCCTTATGAGGATACGGGCGTCAGTTTCAATGAACTGGAAGGCAAGGAACCCATTTCTGATCCGTTTCATTATGTGGAGTGGGATTATCAGATTCAACTCGAGCGCCCCTCTTGGGTGACCGTTCTGGAGCGCCACTCCAAACGAGGGGATCTGGCGCTCATCGAGGACATCGCCTTTCGCAACAAGCGCTTGATTGCACGCATGAAGTTCATCCTGGATGCGATGCAACCCCAAGGAGTGACGCGTCTGCGCAAATTGGAGGAAGGAGATGATATCGACTTGAATGCGGCCATTTCCAGTACCATCGACTTGCGTATGGGCGTACAGCCTGAACCCCGCATCATGATGCGCAGTGTGCGCAAGGTGCGTGATATTTCGGTCATGGTTTTGCTGGATTTGTCTGAGTCGACCAATGACAAGGTGGCCGGACAGGATTATTCAGTGCTTGACCTGACGCGCGAGGCCACCGTTCTGTTGGCCGATGCCATCCACAGGGTGGGGGATCCCTTCGCAATTCATGGATTCTGTTCCGATGGTCGGCACGGAGTGTCTTACTATCGTTTCAAGGATTTTGATCAGGATTATGATGATCTTCCCAAAGAACGGCTGGCGGGCATGAAGGGACAACTTTCCACGCGCATGGGTGCTGCCATTCGTCATGCGGTACAGCATTTGAAGGGACAACGTTCAGCCAAAAAATTGTTATTGGTGTTGACGGATGGAGAACCCGCCGATGTGGATGTGCGTGACCCCCAGTATCTTCGTCACGACACCAAAAAGGCTGTGGAAGAGGCAGGACGTTCGGGGATCATGACCTACTGTTTGAGTCTCGATCCACGGGCAGACCAGTATGTTTCACGCATCTTTGGGGCCAAGAATTTTCTGGTGGTGGATCAGGTGGCGCGTCTGCCTGAGAAATTGCCTTTGCTTTATGCTGGTTTGACACGCTGACAACACAAGGACAACTATGGAACAACATTACAAAGGCGTATACTCCGATCTCAATGGGGGGATGACCCATTTGGCTCAGATCATCAAGGACGCCTGGGTGTTTGGGTTGTTGCCGGAAGATCAGGATGGCGCGGGCTGGACAGCTGGACAAATCCAGCAACTCTATGACAAGGTATCGGTGGAATGGGAGAAATATGGACATCTGCCCAGCCGTTTGACGCCTGAGTTGCGTGAACGTCACCAAAGGATCCATGAAGAGGCAGTGAAACGGGCGCGCAAGGGCGGTTGGAACCCGGAGTTGGGGGAAGATGATTGAGCGCATCAAAAATTATCGCCCGGTTGGCAGGGTTGCCTTAATTGTGTATAATCCTGTGTTTTTCAGACGCATCCCTACCGTATTTGGAGAATGACATGGCTTCCATCGCTGCTCATAAAGCGCAGATCATGAAGGACTTTCAGCGTACCCCTCAAGACACCGGTTCAACCGAGGTCCAGGTGGCACTGTTGACTCATCGCATCAATCATCTGACTGAGCACTTCAAAACCCATGTCAAGGACCACCATTCCCGTCGTGGTTTGCTCAAATTGGTCAGTCAGCGCCGCAGTTTGTTGGATTACTTCAAGCGCGTCAATATGGAAGGCTATCGCCAACTCATTACCAGTTTGGGTCTGCGTAAGTAACCTCAGGTGAAGAGAGGCTGATTTGAGATGCGGTGCGAGGTGATGGGCGCACCGCATTTTTGTTTCTTATACTGAATGTAACAATCTATTGATAGTGAGGATGAACTCGTGAATCCGATTCGTAAGACATTTACCCTGGGCCGCCATCAAGTTACTCTTGAAACTGGAGAAATTGCCAGACAGGCCGATGGTGCCGTGATGGTATCCATGGAGGATACCGTGGTTCTGGTAACCTGCGTGGCCCTGAAGAAAGCCAAGGTGGGTCAGGATTTCTTTCCCTTGACAGTGGACTATCAGGAGCGATTTTACGCAAGCGGGCGTATTCCCGGGGGCTTCTTCAAACGCGAAGGGCGTCCTTCCGAAAAGGAGACGCTGACTTCCCGTCTGATCGATCGCCCATTGCGGCCCTTGTTTCCGGAAGGGTTCTATAATGAAGTTCAGATCGTGGCAACGGTGATGTCCTGCAATCCGGAAATCGATCCGGACATTCCCGCCATGATCGGGGCTTCTGCCGCTGTTGCATTGGCGGGGGTTCCTTTCAGCGGCCCCCTCGGGGCAGCCCGGGTGGGCTATGTGGATGGCCAGTTTGTGCTGAATCCTACCGCGACCGAGTTGACTCAGTCGAAGATGGACCTGGTGGTGGCCGGGACGGCAGATGCGGTCCTGATGGTGGAGTCCGAAGCCAGCGAATTGTCCGAAGAGGTCATGCTGGGTGCCGTGGTCTACGGGCATGAACAAATGCAGGTCGTCATCAATGCCATCAATGAATTGGCTGATGAAGCGGGCAAGGAACCTTGGGAATGGGCACCACCGGCACAGGATGGAGACCTGGTGGCACGCCTTGAAACATTGGCCCTGAATTCCTTGCGTGAAGCCTACCGGATTCGCGCAAAACAGGCGCGTACGGAGCGTATCGAGGCCATTCGAAGCGAAGTCTTACCGCAACTTCTGTCCGCCGATGCAGATGCAGACCAGCAAAATCAAGTGCGTAACCTCTTTGGTGCATTGGAAGCGCGTATCGTGCGAAACCAGATCCTGGATGGAGAACCTCGTATCGATGGGCGCGACACCCGTACGGTCCGGCCCATTACCATCCGTATGGGGGTCCTACCCCGTACCCATGGCTCCGTTTTGTTTACGCGGGGAGAAACTCAGGCTCTGGTGATCGCGACTCTTGGCACTGGGCGCGACGAACAGATCATCGACGCGATCCAGGGAGAATACAAGGATCGCTTCATGCTCCATTATAATTTTCCCCCCTATTCCACCGGTGAGACAGGACGGGTTGGTAGCCCAAAACGGCGCGAAATCGGTCATGGACGTTTGGCGAAGAGGGCTTTGGTGGCAACCTTACCCACGCCGGAAGAGTTTTCCTACACGCTTCGTGTGGTCTCCGAAATCACCGAATCCAACGGGTCGAGTTCCATGGCTTCGGTGTGCGGTGGATCCCTTGCGCTGATGGATGCGGGGGTTCCGGTCAAGGCCCATACGGCGGGCGTGGCCATGGGATTGATCAAGGAAGGGAATCGTTTTGCCGTGCTGACGGACATTCTGGGTGATGAAGATCATCTGGGTGATATGGACTTCAAAGTGGCCGGTACAGAGCAGGGTGTCACCGCTCTGCAAATGGATATCAAGATCACGGGAATCACCAAGGAGATCATGCAGGTGGCGCTGGCTCAAGCGCGTGAAGGCCGTATCCATATTCTGGGGTTGATGAAACAGGCGATGCCCATGGTGCGTGAAGAGTTGTCAAGTTTTGCGCCACGCATCCTGACTCTCAAGATCAACCCGGAAAAAATTCGGGATGTGATCGGTAAGGGTGGGGCCGTGATCCGCGCACTGACTGAAGAAACCGGCACGACGATCGATATTCAGGAAGATGGCACGGTCAACATTGCCTGCCTGACCTCGGAAGCCGGGGCTATGGCCAAGAAACGCATCGAAGAGATCACGGCAGAGGTGGAAGTAGGCAAGGTCTATGAAGGTACCGTCCTGAAGTTGCTCGACTTTGGCGCGATCGTGAGTGTTCTTCCTGGCCGGGATGGATTGCTGCATATTTCCCAGATAGCCCATGAGCGAGTCAATGCCGTCGGAGATTATCTCAAGGAAGGGCAGCAAATCAAGGTCAAGGTGCTGGAGGCGGATGAAAAGGGCCGTTTGCGTCTCAGCCTCAAGGCATTGTTGGAACTTCCTGTGGTTGCGGATTGAACTTCGTGATAGGATGAGTAGGCCGAAAGGTCTGTCTGGAATGTTGATACGGTGAATTGCCATGGTTGAAGCCACGTTGAAACAATTTTCTCCCTATGTTCCGAAAGAGGGAGAAACGTACATGAATGACCTGCAACTGGCCCATTTTCGGCATCTGTTGGAGAGTTGGAAGGCGGAACTGGGTCAGGACATCGACCGAACGGTCCATACCATGCAGGATGAAGCAACCGTTTTTGCCGATCCCAACGATCGTGCCAGCCAGGAGTCGGATATGGCCCTGGAGTTGCGCAACCGCGATCGTGAACGCAAGTTGATCAAAAAAATTGATGAAACCATCGTCAAAATAGAAGCAGGTGACTATGGCTACTGCGAAAGTTGTGGGGTCGAAATCGGGATCAAACGTCTTCAGGCACGACCCACCGCCAGTTTGTGTATCGATTGCAAACAACTGGAAGAGATGCGCGAGCGTCAGGTCGCCAAATAATTTCAGTGTGTTCTTTTCGTCTGGGGTGACACAGTGCCTGATAAAGGCACTGCTTCAGAGGCGCACGAGAGGTTTCAGAAGTGTCCATCCCAAATCCCAATGTTCCAAAGGCGACCGTTGGAACTGACTGGAACTGAATTGATGCCAGCGCCCGATGACGACATTCATCAGTAGATTTGCTTGCACCGCAATAGCACGGTCGCTGGATATTTCTCCGTGAGTGACTGCAAGGCGCAGACTTTGGCGTATCGAGGCTTCCAATCGTTCACAGAGTTGTACGATGCGGACCAGGAGCCGTTCATTTTCATGATGCAGGACTTCTCCTGTCAGGACACGGGTCATGCCGGGATTCTTGTCTGAAAAAGCCAGGAGTAACGTCAAAGTGGCCTCTACCTGGGCCAAACCCGAAGGTAACTCGACGGCGATACGATTGATGCGGGTAAACAGGGTTTGTTCGATAAATTCGATCAACCCTTCATACATTTTGGCTTTGCTGGAAAAATGGCGGTACAGGGCGGCCTCGGACACTTGCAAATGGCGAGCCAGAAGTGCGGTGGTGATTTTTTCGGGTTGGGGACGTTCCAGCAGAAATGCCAACATGCGCAGGATTTCTTGACGGCGTTCTCCCGCTTTGGAACGGGGGTGGGAAACGGGGGGGGCCGGGGTGGACATGGTGCATTGTATGGGCAGGAATGCCGTTGGATGAAAGGTGCATTATAGCGAACCCGGCTTGAATCTAGAGTGTTTCGTTTTTCAACCCCTGCCAGGCCTCATCGAGCGTGTTAAAATGAGGGCCGTTTCCATCATTCAGTCAGAGGTCAGTGCATCGTGGCAGGACATTCCAAATGGGCCAATATCAAGCACAAGAAAGCTGCCACCGATGCAAAACGGGGCAAGATTTTTACCCGACTCATCAAGGAAATTACCGTGGCTGCGCGCATGGGTGGCGGTGAGGTCGGGAGTAATCCGAGATTGCGTTTGGCAGTGGACAAAGCCTATGACCAGAACATGCCCAAGGACACCATCGAACGTGCTATCAAGCGGGGAAGTGGCGATTTGGAAGGTGTCAATTACGAGGAAATACGCTATGAAGGGTATGGAATCAACGGGGCAGCAGTGATGGTGGATTGCCTGACGGATAACCGGACTCGTACCGTGGCCGATGTGCGCCATGCTTTTACCAAGTATGGAGGCAATTTGGGGACGGATGGCTCCGTATCCTTCCTGTTCGTCCATTGCGGACAAATGCTTTTTTCTCCGGGAACGGATGAAGATCGACTGATGGAAGCCGCTCTCGAAGCGGGGGCCGACGATGTTCTCCACCATGAGGATGACAGTTTGGAAGTGGTGACCCCACCCTATGAATTCAGTGCCATTCGACAAGCCCTGGAAAAAAGTGGATTCAATGCGGAATTTGCTGAAGTGACCATGAAACCCCAGAATGAGGTGGAGTTTTCCGGAGATGAGGCTGTGCGTATGCAGAAACTGATAGATGCGCTGGAGTCCCTCGATGATGTGCAGGCGGTGTATACCACCGCCCTCTTGTCCGAGTGAATGGCGGCCTTGCGTATTCTGGGCGTAGATCCCGGCCTGCGTTGTACCGGGTTTGGGATCATCGAAGTGTCCCGGAAGGGAAATGACCCTGAATATGTGACCAGCGGAACCATCACCACGCCCTTTCCCGCGGCTCTGGCGGCGCGCATCAAGGTGCTTCATACGGGTTTGACGAGCATCATCGAACGTTATCAACCTCAGGTCATGGCGATTGAAATCGTCTTTGTCAATGTGAATCCTCAAGCCACCTTGTTGTTGGGTCAGGCTCGTGGTGCCTTGTTGGCGGCCGCGGTCATGCACGACCTCGAAGTACATGAATATACGGCCCTGCAGGTCAAACAGGCCGTGGTAGGGCATGGTCATGCCAGCAAGGATCAGGTTCAGGCCATGGTCATGCGTCTGCTCAAATTGACCGAGGCTCCTCGGACCGATCCTGCCGATGCTTTGGCCTGCGCGCTGCGGCATGCCCATGGAGATTCTCTGGCACCGGCCGCAGCAGGGCGCCGATCTACCCGCTGGCGTTCATTGCCGGGATACACAGGAAGTTCTTCATGATCGGACGTCTGCGTGGAATTGTGGTGCACCAGGCGCCTCCCTGGGTTGTGCTGGAGGTACAGGGGGTAGGATATGAACTGGAAGTTCCTTTGGGAACCTTTGCGCGTTTGCCCACGGACGATGTGACCATATGCTTTTTGACCCACCTCGTGGTTCGGGAAGACGCACATCTTCTGTATGGTTTTCTGGACGAAGATGAGCGACAGGTTTTTCGTCAACTACTGAAAATCAGCGGGGTGGGGCCTCGTCTTGCGTTGGCGGTGCTGTCCGGACTTTCTGTGAGCGCCTTGGGGCAAGCCGTGGAACGGCAGGAAGTCGATCTCTTGATGCGCATTCCCGGTATCGGAAAAAAAACCGCCCAGAGGCTCCTTTTGGAACTGAAAGAAAAATTGATCGTACCCACCCTGCCCGAAGCGCCTTCTTCCGGTGGCGTTACGCTCCATGGGGAATTGGCGCAAGCCCTGAGCGGATTGGGTTACCACGATCGTGAAATTCAATGGGCCTTGAAGCAATTACCAGCGGAAGGTTTGACTCTGGAACAGGGCATTCGTCAGACTTTGGGCTGGCTGGCGCGTCGGGAGTCCTGATCCGATGGCGAGATCCATGGTGAGGGAAAGGAAATGATCGAACAGGATCGCCTAGTCCACGGGCAGTTGGAGTCGCGCCAGGAAGAAGTTCAGGAGCGGGCATTGCGTCCGCGCCAACTGGACGATTATGTGGGACAGCAAAAAGTGCGCGCCCAACTGGAAATTTTCATCGAGGCGGCGCGTCGGCGGAAAGAACCCCTGGACCATGTCTTGTTGTTCGGTCCGCCTGGGCTTGGCAAGACGACCCTGGCGCATATCATAGCTCGTGAAATGGGCGTCAATTTGCGTCAAACGTCGGGGCCGGTGCTGGAACGTGCAGGGGATCTGGTGGCTCTGTTGACTCATCTGGAGTCCAACGATGTGCTGTTCATCGATGAGATTCATCGCCTGAGTCCGGTGGTCGAAGAAATTCTTTATCCGGCCCTCGAAGACTACCAGATCGATATCATGATTGGAGAAGGGCCGGCAGCCCGTTCCATCAAACTGGATCTGCCTCCATTCACTCTGGTGGGGGCAACCACGCGCGCCGGGATGCTGACCAATCCTTTGCGTGATCGATTCGGAATCGTGGCCCGGCTCGAGTTTTATACGGAAGATGAATTGTCCTTGATCGTGACTCGTTCGGCCCGTTTACTGGGAATGGACATGGACGAAGCGGGAACCCGTGAGGTGGCACGACGTTCCCGAGGGACGCCCCGTATTGCCAATCGGTTGTTGAGACGGGTTCGAGACTATGCGGAAGTACGTTCGCAAGGGTGCGTCACACAGGCGGTAGCAGATGCAGGTTTGAAATTGCTGGAAGTGGATGACAAAGGATTGGATATGATGGACCGCAAGTTGTTGCAGACGGTCATCGAGAAGTTTGCCGGTGGACCGGTGGGGGTGGATACCCTGGCTGCTGCCATTGGAGAAGAGCGAGATACCATCGAGGATGTGCTGGAACCTTATCTGATCCAGCAAGGATACTTGCAACGTACGGCGCGTGGGCGCATGGCAACGGCGGTCGCTTTCCATCACTTTGGCTTGCCTTCGTCGGGAGGAAAAACCATCGGTGAACTGACTCTGGAGGACCTCTCATGAATTCCGGTCGAACCGAGGTCCCTGTCAGGATCTATCATGAGGATACGGATGCCGGCGGGGTCGTTTATCATGCCAACTATTTGTGTTATATGGAGCGGGCTCGTACGGATTGGTTGCATGAACGGGGTTTTGATCATGATCGTGTCGCGCGTGAGCATGGGGTTTTGTTCGTGGTTCGCAGTATCGAAATCAAATTCCAGCGTCCTGCCCGTTTGGGGGATAACTTGCTGGCTGTGGCGGAACTGGCAGGGGTGCGCCATGGTCTGATGACGTTCCGGCAGACGGTCATGCGGGGACCACAAAGTTTGGTACGTGCACAGGTGACGGTGGCCTGTGTGAAGGTGGAGGATTTTACGGTAGCGGTCATACCGCCTGCCTTGGCGCATTTTCTGGGAGTGAAAGGGTGAACATTACTTCGGATATTTCGTTGGTCAGTCTGGTGCTTCAGGCCAGTGTTCTGGTCCAGATCGTGTTGGGGTTACTATTGCTGATATCGTTGCTGTCCTGGACCTATATCTTTACGAAAATGCTGACCCTGGGCAAGGCGCGTCGTCAAACCGCCAAATTTGAAGAAGAGTTCTGGGCGACTTCGGATATCGGTGCTCTTTACCAGCGAGCCTCGGGGCATAATGAAAACAGCGGGGCACTGGAGCGGATTTTTGAATCCGGCTATCGGGAGTTTCTTCGTCATCGCAAATCCGGGACCCAGGAGACGGGCGCTGTCACCAGCGGGGTGCAACGGGCCATGAAAGCCACTTTTCAGCGTGAAACCGATCGCCTTGAATCGCATCTGGCTTTTCTGGCGACAGTGGGGTCGGTCAGCCCTTATGTGGGATTGTTCGGGACGGTATGGGGGATCATGAACGCCTTTCGCGGTCTGGCCAATGTCGGTCAGGCAACGTTGGCTCATGTGGCGCCCGGTATCGCTGAAGCCCTGGTGGCCACCGCAATGGGGTTATTTGCGGCAATTCCTGCGGTCGTGGCCTATAATCGTTACGCCCATGATACGGACCGGTTGTCCAGTCGTTTTGAAAGTTTCATGGAGGAGTTCTCCAACATCCTGCAGCGCCAGTTCAAACCCTCTCAAAACGGACGTTGATCATGGCACGTAAACCACGGCGCATGATGAGTCAGATCAATGTGGTCCCCTACATTGACGTCATGCTGGTGCTCCTGGTCATTTTTATGGTGACGGCCCCCATGATCAATCCGGGACAGGTGGATCTGCCTTCGGTGGGTCAGAATCTGGCTCAGTCACAGGATCCGGTGCAGGTGATCCTGCATCTGGATGGTCACTTGACAGTCCGGAATTCCCGTCAGGGTAGTGAGGAACAGGGCATGACCCGCGCTCAGTTGGTGGACCAGATGGTGGCCTTGCATCGCACAGAACCGGATCGTCCAGTGGTGATTGCGGCAGATCGTGCGGTACGCTATGAAGAAGTCCTACAAGTCATGGATCTGCTCAAAAAAGCCGATATCAAGCGAATTGGTTTGCTGGCGCGGGGGCGCTCCGGTTGATGCCTGCGACCATCGATAATGAACGGGGTGTGCGTCTATGGGCCTGGTTACTGGCGTTGCTGGTTCATGCGTTGTTTGTGGCAATTCTGGTATTCGGGATATCCTGGCAACGGCATCCTGACCCCGCGCCCTTGATGGCTGAACTGTGGTCGGATATCCCCAAACCTGCCACCGTTACGGAAGTGACCCCGCCACAGCCGGTAACGCCGGAACCCACGGCTCAGCCAGCCCCTGCGCCAATGCTTGCGCCCCCTCGTGTGGAGCCCACCCCGGCCCCTCCCCATCCCGAACCCAAGCCGGCCTTGCCAGCAACCCCCAGTGCAGCGGACATTGCGCTCAAGAAAAAAAAGGAAAAAGCGGCGCAGGCAGCAAAACGTCAGGCGGACCAACAACAGCGGGAGAAAATTCTGGCGGATCAACTGCGTCAGGAACGTCAGGATGCGCTCAAGGAAGAAAGGCGCGATGCCGCATTGCGGGCGGATGCCGAGGTACGCCGTCGTCAAGCCGAACAGTTGGCTCAGAATGCCCGCGCCGCTCAAGCGGCGGCAGTGGACCGTTACAAATTGGCCATCATCAACAAAATCCGTGGCAATACCGAAGTTCCCGAGGGGGTTCAAGCCGGGTTGACGCTGGAGGTGGATGTCACCATACTGCCTGACGGAGGGGTTCTTGAACCCGTCAGGATCGTAAAGTCCAGTGGTGACCCGCGCTATGATCAGGCGGTTCTACGCGGTATCCTGCGTTCCCAGCCATTACCTTTGCCCAGTGACGTGGCCTTGCGTCGACTATTTCGAGTGACACACCTACAAATCCACCATGAAAAATAACCTGCTCGTTTTCATCGCTCTCCTGTTGGCACTGATTCAGGTGCCGGTTCATGCCGATATGACTCTCGAGATCGTCACCCAGGGAGCGCAACTGACCCCCATTGCCGTTTTGCCCTTTGCTGGTGATGGGGTGGGTTCTCACCAACTGTCTGCGGTCATTGCTGCCGATCTCAAACGTTCTGGTCTGTTTGATCCGCTGGATACTCGAGGAGTCTCTCCGGCCCCTGCCGATGTAGAAGGGGTGAATTGGGACACCTGGCAGGCGCAACATGCCAATTTTGTGGTGGTGGGAAATATTCAGGAAGAACCAGCGACCCATCATGTCAAACTCAATTTTCGCCTGGTAGAACTGCCCAACCGAATGGCTCACCTCAACCTGTCTTTTGATGGATCTGCAGATCAGTACCGTATGGTGGCACACCATGCGGCCGATGCCATTCTGGAAAACATCACGGGGTATAAGGGCATGTTCAGTTCCCGAATTGCCTATATCACCCAGCATGGTTCGGCCCACAGTCTCAAGGTAGCGGATAGCGACGGCTTCAACGAGCAGAGCATGCTCAATACCAATGAACCGATCCTGTCTCCCAAATGGTCGCCTGATGGTCAACGTATGGCCTATGTGACTTTCGAACTCAATCGTCCCATGGTGGTGGTACAGACTCTGGCTACCGGGGTTCGCCATGTGGTGGCTCGCTATAAGGGCAGCAACAGTGCTCCGGCCTGGACCCCTGATGGACGGCATCTGGCTGTGGTCCTGACCAAGGATGGGCACTCGCAGATATACCGGGTATCCATTGATGGTTCGCAGGCACCCGAGCGTCTGCTTTCAAGCGGGGGAATCGACACGGAACCCTACTTTTCGCCGGATGGGCAAACCCTGTACTTTACTTCCGACCGGGATGGCGGGCCCCAGATCTACCGAATTGCACTGAGTGACCTGCGTGGGTCTCCAGAACGTCTGACCTTTGGCAGCAATTATGCGGTTTCTCCCAGATTGAGTCCGGACGGCAAGCAGTTGGCTTACATTCAGCGTGATGGTGGGGCATTTCATGTGATGCTCATGGACCTGGCGACGAAGCAGACCCAGCCCATGACGGATACCCCGCTGGACGAATCTCCGACTTTTGCGCCCAATGGAAAATACCTGCTCTACTCCACTCAGGATGGTGGGAGAGGTGTCCTGGCCATTGTCAGTACCGACGGACGAATCCGTCAGAAACTGACGACCCAGACAGGAGATGTTTATGAACCGGTATGGGGGCCGTTGCAGTAAACCTAAGAACAGGGGTATGCGTTATACTGGGCGCAGCATTTGAAACCACTTTTTGAGTTTTACGTCAACCCTCTTTCTTAACAAGGATAATCATGAAAAAAGCCCTTCTCGCTTTGGCTGTTACCAGCGTTCTGGCCGCTTGTAGTTCCACCCCAACCGAAGAAACCAGTACTCCTGTGGCACAGAAGACCGCTGCGCCTGTGGCTGTGGCTCCTGCACAACCCATGGTCAAGGAGCCGGTCACGGTTTCGTTGTATCCTGCCAAGGGTGTGGGGGGGGCGTTGGGTCAACGGACCATTCATTATGCATTCGACAAGTATACGGTCACGGATGAGTACATGCCCGTGGTTGATGCCCATGGCGACTTCCTTTTGTCTCATGGGGCTGCCAAGGTCACCCTGCAAGGGAACTGTGACGAGCGTGGCAGTCGTGAATACAATCTGGGCCTGGGACAGCGTCGTGCTGACAGCGTACGCAAGATCCTGATGGCCAAGGGAGTGAAGGACAGCCAGATCGAAACCGTCAGTTTCGGCAAGGAGAAGCCTGTCAATCCGGGGCATAATGCAGCCGCTTGGGCAGAAAACCGCCGCACTGATATCGTTTACCAAGGCGAGTAATTTTTATCCGAGTTCATTACCCGGCGAGTGTATTTCCCTCGTCGGGTTTTCCTTTTTTGGTGACCATGAAAACCACTTTCAAATCGACATATTTCCTCCTGATCTTGGGTCTGCTTTGGGTTGGCCATGCTCGTGCGAGCCTTTTATCCGATGAGGAAGCCCGGCAGGGCGTGGCAGACCTCAAGAGCCAGCAATCCGTCTTGAGTCGCCAACAACAGACGATGGATGAGCGGATCACGCGCATGGAAACTGCACTTCAAGGCTATCCGGATCTGGTCATGCGGCTGGACAGTATGAGTCAGGATCTGGCCCAGTTGCGTGGGCGTATCGATAGCCTGGCCAATCAACTGGATACGGAAGACAAGCGTTTTCATGACTTGTACGTGGATCTGGACTCTCGTCTCAAGGCGGTGGAATCTGCCTTGCCCAAACCGGAAGGAGCGGATGGGTCGACTTCCGGCTCTCCAGGTGTGGCAGGTGGAAAAGAAGGCGCACCCTCTTCGGGGATGGCAGAAGGTGGGAAAAGTGTCGCGACTGTGGCGGATAATGGCGCCAAATCAGCGGAGCAGGGGAAAGAGGGAACCCCGGAAGGCGCCTCTGATGCCAAGGCGCCCTCTGCGGATTATGATGCGGCTCTATCCGTGTTCAATGCGGGAAATTATGTCAAATCCCGGAAGTTGTTCGAAGCCTTTGTCAAGGCCAACCCCAACGATGACAAAGTGCCTAATGCGCTCTACTGGATCGGGATGAATCAGTTATTGCTCAAAGATTACAAAGGAGCTCGTGCGACGAATCAACACCTGTACAAGTCTTATCCGGACTCACCCAAAACCCCGGATGGGTTGCTGAACCTTGCGGCAGCTTGGTTGGGGTTGGGGGAATCCGCCACAGCAAAAGCCACTTGGAAGATGATCATTGCCGAATATCCAGGCAGTTCGGCTGCGCTGAAGGCCAAGGCCCGTCTCCGCCAACATTGACATCGTCGTTTTTTTGGGTGATAATGGCAGGCTGTGCTTGTCAATTTATTGGGCCGTTAGCTCAGTTGGTAGAGCAGCGGACTTTTAATCCGTTGGTCGCAGGTTCGAATCCCGCACGGCCTACCAATAAATCAAACCGTTCCGCGGTTACATCATTTCAGTAAATTTCAGAATCGCTATCCGAGGGCATCGTTGTGAGCGCCAACTCGATATTTGAAGCCAGATCTTTGGCATAGTCCGCTGCCTCGGATAATCGAATCGACTCATAGAACTTTGCTTTTAGCCGAAAATTATTGATATCTTCCAACAACAACGCTCTTATCTCATCCTTTTTCATCTGGATCTCCATTCTGAGGTTAACCGAGGTTTGGTCCGTATTTCTCTTCTTTTTTCGCCATTCTTCAATTGCCATTGTTACGAGCCATTATTACTCAAGAGTGATACTTGGGGTAAAATATCATGACAGGTCAACTGCTCAGGGTTCCGGTGGCGGTGGTGGCGTAGACTTGGAGTTTTTCTGTTCTACTGCAGGCTTGTGATTGTAACTCGTTGTTTCATTAAGACTTACTTCGTTTTCGTCTTTTTCATCTTGTTTTTTGTCAGTGCTGCTCTCTCCCGTGGTGGCTACAAAAACAATGGATCCTAGAAAAAGCAGGCCTATGATGGTCTCAAGCATAAAATATTGGGTCCTTCCTGGCGGTGTCACAAATGCGTACGGATTCGGTAACTCTACAAGTCAATGTTGGAGTGTCGATGAAGCATGAGAGGCAAAATTATTCCATAAGTGCCCTTTGATCCGGTAAAAAATTGTTATATTTTTTGATTGGGGCAAGAACCTTCAAGTTATTTCCATACTCCAAGGTATTGAGGAGACATTCCTCGCGGGTTGTCGACAGACGCGCAGCCCATCGGTCGACAGCAGATTCGTTCATAATAAATCTGAGGGGACCGCCATGAAAAAATCAATTATCCCGCTGGCAGTGATGTTGGCCTGCCTGAGTGTGAGTGCATGGTCTGCAGACCATGAAGTCAAGATGATGACACAGGGAAGCGATGGACAGACGTTGGTCTTTGAACCTTCGTTTCTCAAGGTCGCGGTTGGGGATACTGTGACTTTCAAACCCATGCAGAAAGCCGGCCACACCAGTTACTCAATCTTTGAGCCGGAGGGAGCGAAGCCCTGGAAGGCGCAGCCTGATTCGGAAATTACCGTCAAACTGGACAAGGAAGGGGTTTATCTGGTGGAGTGTTTTGTCCATAAGACCTTGGGTATGGTGGCCGTGATTCAGGCTGGAAAACCAGTGAACCTCGAGGCTGCCAAGCAAAAAGCAGCAGAAGAATCTGCCAAGATGGCGGTCGGCAAGGATCGCTTCGCCAAGGAATTGGCGCTGGTCAAGTAGGGAGGATCTTTTCTTTGCCCCCCTTGGAGTTTTCGGGGGGGCGAGGGGCTTCCTGTAGAGCCTCAAGCCGTCATGATCGTTCAGTTCATTGGAAGAACTGGCGCAGAAATCTTTCGGTATTTGGGCTATGAAAACCTGATGTTTGAGATTAGTATGGCCGCTTGGGGGGCGTTGGGGTCGGGAGGTCATCATGTCAATACTGAGCGGTCTGAGTGGTAGCGTTGGAGCAACGGTCGCGGGGAGCGTCTTGACTTCCGCCATGTCTAAAAGACACGGGGGTAGCCATGGAGACGGGAGTGGACGCGCGGCCGCACTGTCAGGATTTACGGGGGGAACGTTCATGTCGTCCGTGGTGCAGTCCTTGCGCCAGGTCATAAGCGCGGATTCTGTGAAATCGGGAGCCGTTGCCGTATCTCCCCGTTCCGCGACGAGTCCTGCACATTCCCGTTCCCCGGGGACATCACCGGACCTGGCGTTGAATGCGTTCACGCAGGCGCTCTTTTCATCCTTGTATGGGGCAAATAACCCGGCTTCGACGAATCCGGCAGGACAGAGCGGTGCAGGTCAGGGGGCCGCATCGACTGGATACCTGTCTGCTCCCGGCTCGCTGGAAAGCCGCCTGGGTGGTTTGATCCAGACGCTTTCTACGGCGAATTCATCGCCCATGTCGGCTTTGTCGGCGCCAGGAGGGCAAACCGGAGCAACGAGTGCGTCATCCTACGCGACGTTGCAGCAGGAGTTTCATAACCTGCTGTCTGCCTTTGGGGCAACACAGGGTCAGACGACCCTCAGTGGATTTCTTGCGTCGTTATCAACCAATCTGCAAAATAATGGTGCCAGTTTGGGGCTCAATGCGATTGCTTGACAGGATGGGTATATGGGATTAGAATCCCATGTTCTGTGAATTTATCAAGGTGAATCCCATGTATGCGGTCATCAAGACGGGCGGTAAGCAATATCGCGTTCAGTCCGGAGAGAAGTTGAAAGTAGAGCGAATTGAAGCAGAAGTTGGCTCTGAGGTAGGACTCGATCAGGTACTGATGGTTGCTGATGGGGAGACCCTGCACGTTGGGCGTCCCTTGGTTGAAGGGGCGAAGGTCGCGGCAACTGTGGTCAGTCACGGTCGTCACGACAAGGTACGCATCTTCAAAATGCGTCGTCGCAAGCACTACCAGAAACATCAAGGACATCGGCAGAATTATACGGAACTGCAAATCGGTTCCATCACGACAGCAGTCTGAGGTTAAAACATGGCACATAAAAAGGCAGGCGGGAGTTCCCGCAATGGACGCGATTCTGAATCGAAACGTTTGGGAGTCAAGGCCTACGGTGGGCAACTTGTCAGCGCGGGAAGCATCATCGTGCGGCAGCGCGGTACACGCATCCACCCAGGGACCAATGTTGGGATGGGAAAGGATCATACCCTCTTTGCCAAGGTGGAAGGGCATGTCGTATTCCGCAACAAAGGACCGCTCAACGACAAGATCGTCACCATTGAACCTTTGGCCAGCGTTGCTTGATCAGGCGTTGCGATTACAGGAAAATAAAGCCCTATCCGTTGTGATAGGGCTTTTTTATTGACATGAAATTTATTGATGAAGCACTGATTCAGGTTCATGCCGGAAAAGGCGGAGATGGTTCTGCCAGTTTTCGGCGCGAGAAATACGTCCCCAGAGGGGGCCCCGATGGTGGGGATGGCGGGCGCGGGGGCAGTGTCATTGCGGTGGCTGACCGCAACATCAACACCCTTGTGGACTATCGTTTCGCGCGTATCCACCGGGCTAAAAGTGGTGAATCCGGACGTGGTTCGGATTGCAATGGGCGGGGAGCGCTTGATGTGATGCTCCGCATGCCCGTGGGAACCTTGATTCGGGACGCTGAAACAGGGGTCGTCGTGGCAGATCTGACACAGCACGGTCAACGGGTGGTGCTGGCGCAGGGCGGACAAGGCGGCCTTGGTAATCTGCACTTCAAGTCCAGTACCAACCGCGCTCCCCGTCAGTTCACCAAAGGGGAAGCCGGCGAGGAAAAGGAATTACAACTCGAACTCAAGGTCCTGGCAGACATAGGGCTTCTGGGGTATCCCAATGCAGGTAAATCGACGTTCATACGCGCAGTTTCTGCGGCTCGTCCCAAGGTGGCCGACTACCCCTTTACCACGCTTCAACCTCACCTGGGTGTGGTTCGAGTGGATGATGCACGGAGTTTTGTGATTGCGGATATTCCAGGTTTGATCGAAGGGGCTGCCGAGGGTGCTGGATTGGGGCATCAATTCTTGAGACATCTGACGCGCACCCGTTTGCTGTTACATCTGGTGGATTGTGCCCCGCTCGATGAAGAGATCGACTTGGTGGGACAGGCTCGAGCCCTGAGCAATGAATTGCTTAAATATGATGGAGCGCTTCATGCCAAGCCGCGCTGGATCCTCCTCAACAAGATGGACATGCTTTCCGAAGGTGCGCGTTCTGAGGTCCGGGAACTTTTTGAGCAGTCATTGGGGCCTCAGCGGTTCTTTGAATTGTCGGCATTGACGGGAGAGGGATGTCGGGAATTATGTTTTGCGATCATGGAGCATCTTCAGGAAATGAGGGCACAGAATCCGGAGATCGATGAATCGGAGACTGATGAGTCGATCAGCACCCCGGCTGTCCTGGGTGATGAGTCAGATCCGAGTCATGACACATTTGATTCCCAAGAGAGCAAGGAATGACTTCCTTTGTGCGTGCAGCACACCGTTTGGTCATCAAAATTGGCAGCAGCCTGTTGACCAATGAGGGACGAGGTTTGGATCACGCGGCCATGCAAGGTTGGGCGGAGCAAATCCAGTCCCTGCGCAAAACAGGGAAATCTGTGGTGCTGGTTTCCTCCGGAGCAGTGGCTGAAGGCATGCGACGTCTGGGGTTGAACGACCGACCCAAGGCGCTACATGAATTGCAAGCGGCTGCGGCGGTGGGACAGATGGGGTTGATCCAGGGATGGGAAACCTGTTTTCGGTCCTATGGCGTCGGTACGGCCCAGATTTTGTTGACGCGCGCCGATCTGGCTTCGCGCGAACGTTATCTTAACGCCCGATCCACCCTATCGACTCTGTTGGGATGGGGAATTGTTCCCATCATCAATGAAAACGATACTGTGGCAACGGATGAAATCAAGGTGGGGGACAATGACACTTTGGGTTCGCTGGTGACCCACTTGATCGAAGCGGATGGATTGGTGATTTTGACGGATCAAGCAGGGCTTTTTACTGCCGATCCGCGCAAGGAGCCCAATGCAACCTTGATTGGCGAAGCAAAGGCAGGAGACCCGGATCTCGAAACCATGGCAGGAGGCGCAGGTTCCATTCTGGGACGAGGGGGAATGCTTACGAAAGTATTGGCTGCCAAACGGGCAGCACGCAGTGGGGCGCATACGGCCATCGTTTGGGGGAGAGAGCCTGATGTTTTGAATCGATTGGCCAGTGGAGAGCGCATCGGTACCCAACTGCTGGCCAGTCTTCCTGCTTTGACAGCACGCAAGCAATGGTTGGGCGATGCCTTGCCGGTGCGGGGCAGTTTGATTCTGGATGAGGGGGCCGTCACGGCTTTATGCCAGGAACGAAAAAGTTTGTTGCCCGTGGGGGTGACTGCTGCGCAAGGAGAGTTTGAACGCGGGGAGTTGGTCTGTTGCCTGGACAGAGAAGGGAAGGAAGTCGCTCGGGGATTGGTCAATTATTCTGCCCGGGAAACCACGAGAATTCTGGGGCATCTGACAGAGAGCATTGAAAACGTGCTGGGTTATGTGGATGAACCCGAACTGATTCATCGGGATAATCTGGTTTTGCTGCAGGGGTGCATGCCAGAAGAATAGAGGACTGGCGTATAATGCGCTTTTGCACGGGAGACAGGTCATGCGCGTGGTAGAAAGAGCACTGACTTTTGATGATGTTTTACTCGTACCAGCCCATTCTCAGGTATTGCCGCGGGAAGTCACCTTGACGACGCAGTTGACCCGTGGAATTGCCCTGAACATCCCACTCCTGTCCTCTGCCATGGATACGGTCACCGAAGCGCGTCTGGCCATTGCTCTGGCTCAAGAAGGAGGGATCGGAATTCTCCATAAAAATCTTTCCATCGAGCAGCAAGCCGCTGAAGTAGCCAAGGTCAAACGTTTCGAATCCGGGGTGGTGCGTGACCCGATCACCATTACACCGGACATGCCGGTAAGGGAGGTGGTCCAGCGTACTCGCCAGCATCGTATTTCGGGTTTGCCGGTGGTGCAAAATGGACGGGTGGTGGGCATCGTGACCAATCGGGACCTGCGTTTCGAGAGCCTCCTGGATCAACCGGTGAGTGCGGTGATGACGCCGCGAGAACGTTTGGTGACGGTGCGCGAAGGCGCTACTCGTGACGAAGCCATGAAATTGATGCATCAACACCGGTTGGAACGAGTGCTGGTCGTCAATGATCAATTTGAATTGCGCGGGTTGATTACTGTGAAAGACATTCTCAAATCCAGTGAGCATCCTCTGGCAGCCAAGGATTCCTCAGGACGTCTGAGAGTTGGGGCTGCCGTAGGCGTGGGAGAAGGTACAGAAGAGCGGGTTGCAGGGCTGATCGAAGCCGGGGTCGATGTATTGGTCGTGGACACGGCCCATGGTCATAGCCAGGGGGTCCTGGATCGGGTACGTTGGATCAAACGGCATTATCCTCACATGGAAGTGATTGGCGGCAATGTGGCCACGGCCGCGGCAGCCCGCGCGCTTGTGGACCATGGTGCCGATGGCGTCAAGGTCGGGATAGGTCCGGGTTCCATTTGTACTACCCGTATCGTGGCAGGGGTCGGTATTCCCCAGATTACGGCAGTTCATAACGTGGCAACTGCTTTGGTTGGAACGGGAGTGCCCTGTATTGCCGATGGCGGCATCCGTTTTTCTGGAGATGTAGCCAAGGCTTTGGCTGCCGGGGCAAATACCGTGATGATTGGTGGGTTGTTTGCGGGCACTGAAGAGGCCCCGGGCGAAACCGAATTGTTTCAGGGGCGTTCCTACAAATCGTATCGAGGGATGGGATCGTTGGGAGCGATGCAGCAGGGATCCAGCGACCGGTATTTTCAAGAGGAAGAAAGCAACGCAGACAAATTGGTTCCTGAAGGTGTGGAAGGGCGCGTGCCCTATAAGGGGCCGGTCTCGGTGGTGATTCATCAGTTGATGGGGGGAGTGCGGGCCAGCATGGGCTATCTGGGCTGTCATACCATCGATGAAGTTCACCAACGTGCGGAGTTTGTGGAAATATCCTATGCCGGAATGCGTGAGTCTCATGTCCATGATGTACATATCACGAAAGAAGCCCCCAATTACCATATAGATTGAGTTATGGCCCGCCAGAAAATTCTGATTCTTGACTTCGGTGCCCAGTACGTCCAATTGATTGCACGGCGTGTTCGGGAGGCGGGAGTCTATTGTGAATTACATCCATGGGATGTCACAGACCAGTTTGTGCGTGAATTTTCCCCGCAGGGAGTGATCTTGTCTGGAGGACCGGCTTCGGTGACGACGGGGCATGCAGCTCCTCGTGCTCCACAGTCCGTGTTTGAGTTGGGCGTTCCCGTTCTGGGGATTTGTTACGGTATGCAAACCATGGCAGCCCAACTGGGCGGACAGGTAGAAAATGCCAGCGTACGGGAATTTGGGCATGCCACCGTTCAGACCTTGGGCGATTCTTCCCTGTTTGGCAAGTTATGTGACCAGAAAGGTCAGCACGGAGAATCCCTGTTATCGGTATGGATGAGTCATGGCGATAAAGTCACCTCACTGCCCCCAGGTTTTTTTATCAGTGCGGCCAATGCAGTGACCCCGATTGCGGCCATGGCCGATGAAACTCGTCATTTCTACGGGGTTCAGTTCCATCCGGAAGTGACTCATACGGTGCAGGGGAAAGCGCTGTTGACGCGTTTTGTGAGGGATATTTGCGGCCTTGGTGCGGATTGGACCATGCCCCATTTCGTCACGCAGGCAGTGCAGGCGATCCGTGCCCAAGTGGGAACCGATGAGGTGATTCTCGGACTTTCCGGGGGTGTTGATTCTTCGGTGGCAGCGGTTCTCATTCACAAAGCGATTGGTTCTCAACTGACTTGTGTTTTCGTGGATCACGGTTTATTGCGCTACCGGGAAGCCGAGGAAGTCATGGCCACCTTTGGTCAGCACCTTGGCCTCAAAGTGATTCATGTGGATGCCAGGGCAACCTTTATGGGGCATCTGGCAGGGGTCACAGACCCGGAACAGAAACGAAAAATCATTGGTCGTGAATTCGTCGAGGTTTTTCAGCGTGAAGCCGGACGTTTACCGCAGGCAAAGTGGTTGGCTCAAGGAACCATTTATCCAGATGTCATCGAATCTGCTGGTTCCAAAAATGGCAAAGCCCAGAATATCAAATCTCACCATAATGTGGGGGGGCTTCCTGATACGCTCCATCTGAAATTACTTGAACCCTTGCGTGATCTGTTCAAGGATGAAGTACGCGCCTTGGGGATGGAACTGGGGCTTCCGCCCGAAATGGTCCATCGTCACCCCTTTCCCGGACCGGGTATGGGGGTGCGTATCTTGGGTGAAGTATCGCCTCATTTTGTTGACTTGCTGCAGCGTGCCGATGCCATCTTTATTGAGGAATTGCGCTCTTCGGGCTGGTATGACCAAGTTTCTCAAGCTTTCGCGGTGTTTTTACCCGTGCGTTCCGTAGGAGTCATGGGCGATGGACGAACCTATGAACATGTCGTGGCTTTGCGTGCTGTGGTCACCAGCGACTTCATGACGGCTCATTGGGCCGAACTTCCTTACAACCTGTTGGGAAAGGTTTCCAACAGAATCATCAATGAAGTGCGTGGGATCAACCGCGTAGTCTATGATATTTCCGGGAAACCTCCCGCTACCATAGAGTGGGAATGACTTGATGTCTGGCAATGCTGCCCATAGGGAATCGTGCTGCTCAGGCTACTCGTACACCATGCGTATGACACGCTCCCGGAGTTCCGGGGAATACTTGGCTTGTGTCTGCTAGTGGCCCCATTCTCTCAATGGTCGGAACCTCCTCAAAACCCAGGGTGGTTCAGTGGCCATTGGTTCGGATTGAGCGAGGTTAACTGAAGTTTGGATTGATTTACTAAAACCAGCGATGCACCCTGTTACGAGGGGGGGGGTACGAGCGCATCGCTGGGAGAGAAATGCGTTGCTTACTTCTTGCGCTGCCAGTTGGCGTTGTCGACAATGAAACAAAATAAGGCTGTTCCCACGATTCCAATGATTTCATACATCACGATATTACCCATGGCGCAATCTCCTGAAATTTTTGTCTGAATGCGATACTGTCCTATCCTCCATCCCGCAATTTTTTTGACGGGATGGCTGATTTTAACTATAAATTTGATTAAGATCAAATAAAAATAATAAAAAATATGGTAGCGCATAGTTTTTATGCGCAACTGGTTGAACGGATGAATGTTTTTGTTTCGACCTGGACTTGTACAAAGGGCGATTCCAAGTCGGCAGGAGTAGGGTGAAGCAAAAAGTCGTTTGATTCCGAGGTGGAGAATTCTGTTATAATCCTCACTTCATGGTGTGGGTCGTTAGCTCAGTTGGTAGAGCAGCGGACTCTTAATCCGTTGGTCGAAGGTTCGAATCCTTCACGGCCCACCAGTAATGATTAAGAAAACAAACATTTTTTATCATTGCGTTGATCGAGACCATGACGGTCCCCTCAGGAGACTTCTTTCTACACCCTCCACTTCAAGGAGGTTATACCATGCGACAACGACAACTGAGATATGCGGGTACGGCGATACTGATTGCGGCAGGTGGAATCGCCAGTTTTTCTGCGTGGGCTACATTGCCCATGAAACCTGGACTATGGGAAATTCAACCTGCGGTGCAGTTGCCGTCACAGAACGGCGTACGGCCCATGCTGGACATGAATCAGGTCGTGCAGAACATGTCGCCTCAAATGCGCAGTCAAATGGAAGCCATGCTACAAAAACAAGGGGTGTCCATGGGGGCCAACGGCGGTATACGCGTCTGTACAACCCGGGACATGATCGAACGAAACCGATTGCCTCAGAAGAATGGCTGTGAAAGTTCCATTACCAGTCAGCCTGGAGATAAGTACAAACTTCATTTCAGTTGTGGCAACCCACCGACCATCGGCGATGGGGAAGTCGTGTTCCAGAACAGCGAGGCTTATACCACGAAGGTTGAAATCACCCACCATGAGCAGGGCAAGGAGTTTGGCGTGACCATGGAATCCAGCGCCAAGTGGCTGGGCTCGGATTGTGGAAGCCTGCAACCGTAGGACCCCGATTCCCACTGGACGATTTTCATATCAACCCGCATAGCCAGGGCACTGAACGGTTACGGCGCACATCCTTGTAGACGTGGCTCACGGCTGCAATGCGGGAACTGTGGGTGAAGGAGAAGGCGGGGCTTGCCCAGTAGCGGTTCCACCGTACCGAAGGTGCTTCATCAGTTCTGAACGGATGGCTTCCAGTTTTTCTTTGAGTTTGTGTTCATTGGACAATCCCAGTCGAATCATCATTTTCTGCCCGGCAGACCTGTTTTCCAGGTCATCGTCAGAAAACTGGTACAGCACGTGTTGCTGAACGAGTCGTATTGGCGGTGAAATTTCCGGGGCCTTGATCAGGTCATCCAGAACAGCCAGCAGACGGTCATTAAAATATCGTTTGGGATGCCCCAACTGTTCATAGGCGTTCTGGAGCAGGGGGTATACCTCCAGATACAGCCTGACTACCGCTTTGGCATCCACGGCGTCAACGAGGCGCATGTAAGGGGCATAGCGCGCTGAGTTGGCAGGATCGATGCTCAATACCCCCGCCTGATTTTTTACCTTGAAACTGCCATTGGGCACATCCACTGGCAGTCCATTCGCAGGAATGTTCTGGCGCAGGAGATTGTCTATGGTGGAGACAATATGGGTGACCAGGTTTTCCTCCATGAAGAGAGGCGTCGACGACCTGTTTCCGGTCAAGTGCGCGATGCCAGCGAGCATGAAGGCGTCACTCTTGTCCAGAGGGGGGAGGGCTGGGCCCTCTGATACGGGTGGCCCGATGATTTTTGCCGACTCAGGATTGGGGGGCGGCTTCAGGGCGACTACGGGACCGGCAACCGGTAAGGAAGAGACCTGCAACGGAGGGCTGATTTGTTTATTAGCCGAACTTCTCCAGAAGAGATACCCTGCAAAGGTACCGCCAATGATAGGGATGATGATCAGTGAAACCTGCAATGCTTTCTTCATGAAGTGTTCTTTCGGGCTTGAAGAGAAACGATGAGTTGGACACTCTGGTGCGGGAAATGTTGCATGGTCCACGTCAAGATCGCATGAAAATGGCGTAGCAACGGTCGCCAGCACTGAAATGGAGTTTCCCGTGCAATATCACATATATCTGCGATACACAACAACGATACGATCGAGATCGTGATATTCTTTTTCTGGCCCGTTGAACCCGGTACTGTGTCTCGGCCACTGTACGATGGAAAAAACCTTCTGATCAGGTGGTTGTGGAAGATATGTGCATGATACCGGGCTGATATTTGGTGGGTTCGACAGGATGTGGGGGAGAGGGGTGTTACCGCAGCATCTAAACTGGACAGAAAAAAGGATAACTCCATATGAAAAAACAAAAGATTGCCATCGTAGGGTTGGGTAGGGTTGGATCTGTTTTCCTTGAAGCGCTACTCAGCAAAGCCAACCAGGGGCTGGAAATTGTTGCTGTCGTGGAAAAAAGCGACACCCCAGGTTGCCGCCTGGCCCAGGCGAAAGGTATTGAAATCCTCGATGTGGATGGCTTGATCGGGAAGAGTGGCGATGTGGACATCATTTTCGATTTGACTGGTGTGTCTGCCGTACGGCAGGAATTGAGGGAAAAGTTATTGAAATCGACTAACCGACACACCGTCATTGCTACGGAAAGTATTGCCCGCATGATCTGGATATTCATTGCCGATACTGAACTGCCTGACATACATGCGGCGGTGGGGTACTGAGACGGGGACGTTGGCGCGGTTCGATGACTGGATGCCCTGCGTCGGTGGACGGTACATTTGTTTTGTGTTGTATTCCCCTCGGCTGACGATCTGAAAGGGGCGCCATGCGTCTGGTTGTCGCGTATCATTGGCGGATGTCGCTTGCGCGTTCTCACAAGTGGGAATTCAGATAGAAATGAAAACCAGTAAAATTGGCTTGATTTCCCTGCTGCTCTGGGTTGCTACCGTCGCGACGCTTGCATGGTTTTTTATTCGGGGCAACCAGGCCGAGGGGACGGATCGTCGAACCGCGATAGTTCTGCAGGCCGGTGAGCGTGATTTTGTCTTGTCCGAAATGCGCGGAATGTTGGTTGCAACCCAGGGTATTCTGGAAGGTGCGAATCGAGGCGATAGGCAGGCCGTCATCAAGGCTGCCAGCGCTGCAGGCATGGGTGTGGCTGCGGATGCAAATCCGTCGCTCATCGCAAAATTGCCGATGGACTTCAAAATACTGGGAATGAGCGTTCACCACGATATGGACGAAATAGCCAGAGCCGCTGCCACTGGAATGCCGGTTTCGGAAATTTTGAAGATGGAGTCGAACACATTGACGAAATGTGTTGCCTGCCATTCGGCATGGCAACTACAGGCAGCGCGTTAAACCGGGGGGCCCTTGGGTCAACTCAACTCGGTTTATGGATTTTTGTACAGTGGAGAACGTCGAAGAGGAGGGGTATATGAAGGATCAGTTGAGGGCGCTTCGGGGTTGGCGGCAGGTTTTGGTGGGGATGGTGATGCTGGCAGGTGGAGGTTGGGGTTGTCTGGGGGCCAGTGCGGAAGATCTTCCAGTCATCCATAACCCCGATGCCTCAGGAGCACTTCCAAAGTTGGAGTTGCTTTGGCTGGGGCAGTCGGCACTGCGTTTGACGACCCCGGGCGGGAAAGTCATTCTGATCGACCCATTCATTACGCAAAATCCGAAAACCCCGGAAAAATATAAGGATCTGGATAATTTGGGCAAGGTGGATCTGATTTTGGTGACCCACGCCCATGCGGATCATTTGGGTGATGGGCCTGCTTTGGCCAAGAAGTACCATGTTCCCCTGATTGGCCCGGCAGGGATGAACCAATCCCTGGTGACCCTGGGGGTGTTGCCTGCTGAACTGGCTCCGGGGATGAACAAGTCGGGAACGGTCACTCCCCTGGGCCCCACTATTCATATCACGATGGTGCATGCCGAGCACAGTTCCGAGTTGGATTGGCTCAATCCTGCGACAAGTCAGCATGAGATTCATAACGGCGGAGAACCGGTAGGCTATGTGATCGAGTTGGAAAATGGATTCAAAATCTACGATATGGGCGATACCGGACTGTTCAGTGACATGAAATTTATTGGCGATTATTACCGCCCCGATCTGGTGGTGATACCGATTGGAGGGAATTACACCATGGGTCCCGTCGAAGCGGCTTTTGCCATGCGTTACTGGATCCATGCACGCTATGTCCTTCCTGTGCATTATGGAACTTTCCCTGCGTTGAAGGGAACACCCGAGGAATTTATCAAGGCTCTGGGGCCAACGCGGACCAAAGTGCTGGAACTCAAACCGGGTGGAACCGTTTCTTTTTAATAATCCATTTCAGGAATTCAGTGAGAGATGTATAACATAGTTCCGGTCATTCTTTGCGGAGGCTCGGGGACGCGCCTCTGGCCTTTGTCCCGCGCGGGTTTTCCAAAGCAATTTCTTGCCCTGACGGGGGAGGAAAGTCTCTTTCAGCAATCGGTGGCGCGAGCACGCACGCTTGCAGGAGCGGATATCCATCTGGATGATTTGTTTCTGGTCATGCATGAGGATCATCGATTTTTGGCGCTTGATCAACTGAATGCTACGGAATCTGCCGAGACGGTGCATTTTCTGCTTGAACCTGTGGCGCGGAACACGGCTCCGGCATTGACTTTGGCCGCTCTTCAGGCGCAGTCCCTGGGTGAAGACCCCATTCTGGTCGTGATGCCCGCCGATCAAAATGTGGCGGAACGCAGTGCATTTACTGAGGCGGTGCAACGGAGTATCAGAACGGCGGCTCAAGGGGGAGTGGTTCTTTTGGGAATTCCTCCGGATCGTCCCGAGACGGGGTATGGGTACATTCGGCGTACAGGACAGGTTGACCTGCAAGGAACCTGGGAAGTGGGTCAGTTTACAGAAAAACCAGACCTCGATACGGCCCAAAGTTATCTCGAGAGCGGGGAATACACCTGGAATGGCGGCATGTTCGTGCTGCGAGCGAGTGTATGGCTCGCAGCTTTGGGCGAGTTTCGTCCTGATATTCTGGAACCCGTTCGGTCGGCCTGGGAAAAACGCTCGGTGGATGGGATATTCACAAGACCGGATAAGGCGATATTTTCCCGGGTTCCCGGTGAATCTGTGGACTATGCTGTTGTGGAACGGTGTCCTGGTTCATCTTTTCCTGTCCGGATGACCCCGTTGCACGCGGGGTGGAGCGATCTTGGAGCTTGGGATGCAGTCTGCCAGGTGAATGCGGCAGATGCAGAGGGCAACGTCACGCAGGGCGATGTCTTGCTGATGGATACCCGGAATTCATTGGTTCATGCCACCTATCGTCTGGTTTCTACGGTGGGTGTAGACAATCTCGTGATTGTGGAGACACCGGATGCCGTGTTGGTGGCGGATCGTTCTCAAAGTCAAAAGGTCAAACAGGTCGTTACGGCCCTCCAGAAGCAAAAGCGGGAAGAACATAACTTGCACCGCAAGGTACACCGACCCTGGGGATGGTACGACAGTATCGATGAGGGGGAACGCTTCAAAGTCAAGCGGATCCAGGTCAAACCGAAGGCCAGTCTCAGCCTTCAAAAGCACTATCATCGAGCCGAGCACTGGATCGTGGTGCAGGGAACCGCAGAAGTGACTTGCGAGGATCGGACCTTCCTGCTTCATGAAAACCAGTCGACCTATATTCCCCAAGGTGAAGTCCACCGCCTTGCCAATCCGGGAACCGTACCTCTCGAGATTATCGAGGTACAGTCCGGCGGGTATCTGGGCGAAGACGATATCGTGCGTTATGGTGATGTCTATGGCCGTCAGTGAGTGATGCCTTCGCGGCGCAGAACTTGCAGAGCGGTGCGCCACAGGATGACCATATCCAGTCTCAGGGATCGATGGGAAAGGTAGTAGGCATCCAAAGCCACTTTTTTGGGTATGGGAATTTCGTCGCGTCCGTTGATCTGTGCCCAGCCGGTTAGCCCGGGGACCAGAACGTGGACCCCACAGGCGGTGCGTTGCTCGATCAGATCCTGTTGATTGAACAGCGCCGGACGAGGTCCCACGAAACTCATGTTTCCCGTGAGGATGCTCCATAGTTGAGGCAGTTCATCCAGGCTGGTCTTGCGCAGCAGAGAGCCAACCGGGGTCAGATATCGATTCGGATCTTTCAGGAGATGGGTGGCCACGGCGGGAGTACCCATGCGCATGGTGCGAAATTTGGGCATGGAAAATAGTCGGTTATTCTTGCCTACCCGTTGCGACCAGTAAAGGATCGGACCAGGGGATGTCAGGCGTACCAGCAGGGCTGTGATCAATAGGATGGGCGATAACAAAACGAGTACGCCAAAACCTGCCAGCAGATCAAATAGCCGTTTGATTTCTTCGTGTGCCATGGATCGTCCTTTGAGCGGGCCACCACCGCAAAAGTCCTTCCCGCGTGGTGGTGGCGGGGCGATATTCGCAGCCGACATGGCCCGCATAGCCCAGGGTATCGAGTAAGGTGAACAGATAGGGATAATCGATGTCCCCGCCTGCAGGTTCATGACGTCCGGGGAAGCCGGCTATCTGTATATGATGTACCCGTCCGGAGGGAATCCACTGAAGCACCTCCTGGGCGACTTGACCTTCCACGCGATGACAGTGATAAAGGTCCATTTGAACCCCCAGATTGGCAGCATCGATGGCCTGGACCAAGGTATGAGCCTGGGCCTGGTGGGTCAAAAAATAGTTGGGCATGTCAATGGGATTGATGGGTTCTATGACCAGTCCAAGATGGTGAACGGCGGCCTGACGACAGGCCCAGGCCAAATTCTCGAGAAAAGTGTCACGCAGACGTTGAGGGGAGTCGTCTTGCCCCATGAGCCCTGCCATGATATGCAGACAGGGACAATGGGTGGCAAGAGCATAAGGCAGAGCCACTTCAAGGAAACTTTGGCGAAACTCTGCCTGTCTTTCTTCATGAATGGCCAGCCCACGTTCGCCCTGAGCCCAATTTCCGGGAGGAGCGTTGAACAGCACCAGATCCAGTGCCTGATCCGAGAGTCGACTACGAAATTCCTGTGCAGACAGTTCCTGGTACGGGAACAGGCACTCAACGGCGCTGAAACCATCTGCGGCCGCTTGAGTGGCACGATCGGGAAAGGGGACTTCGGAATAGAGCCAACTCAAATTGGCGGAAAAGTGGGGCATGGTTTTTAAGTGGGATCGGCCAAAATTCCCCCGGTGATCAGTACCAGAGCGCGTACCATCAGGAGGGCGCGAGCCTGATGGTGATGCGTTGCCCGGGCCGAGGGGTCCCCTGCCAGAATTTTTCGGGCGCTCCAGATTTGGGCGGCTTCCAACGCATAGAGCGTGATGAGTAGTCCGAAATGCATCCAGATACCAAAAGAAAAAATATCTTCCTGTTCGATCAAACGATGCCACCAGCGACGATGGGTGTACAGGAATACGGGCATGGCGACATCGAACAGGATCGTGGCGAGCATGACGGGTATATGGAAACTGCGTCTGCGGGGATTGTAAAAGGCGACCAGCATGAGTGCATAACTGAGACAGGCCAGGACAAAAGGCGTTAGCATGAGGACCGTGCCTCGAGGAAAAAAATGATAGGAAGGAGGGTCATGGCAAGGGGGATTCCGCTCGGGCTTGAGTGATCATCCACTGGCTCAGGGCTGCCAGTAGGGGGTCATCCACACGGTGGCTGGGAAGACATAGGGCAAACTCCGATGGGCCTTGAACAAAACCCAGAGGCGCGATCAGGCGACCTTGATTGAGTTCCCTGCGGGCCAGACGCTCCGGCGCGATGGCGATGCCCAACTTTGCCACGGCCGCCTCCAGCATCAGTTGTAAATTATCGAAGTGACGAACCAGATGCAAACGCGGGTTCTCCAGTCCGTTGAGTTCGGCCCAGTCGGTCCATGCGCTGCGGCGAGACAGGGTGTAGAGCAAAGGTTGGCCGGAAAGGTCGGCGGCTGTGTGAGGTAAGGGAGACCAGTCTGGAGCGCAAACGGGGCCGGCGCGGTCAGAAAAGAGGGTCTGCCCTTGAACGCCATGAGGCCAGGGTGGACAGCCACTGACCACCAGAGCATCGATGCGATCCGCGACCAGATCGTTGAAAGTGCCCTGAGTTTGTAATTGCAAACGGATATGAGGGTGCTGCTGCTCAAAGTGTTCCAGGCGCTGGATCAGCCAAAGCGCCATGAAACCTCCCGGTGCTGCCAAGGTCAGGGTTTCTCCAGGAGGAGATGCAAGTAACTGGTGACAGGCCTCTTCCAGAGTGGATAAAGCATGGGTGGCTGCCCTTTGCAAGGTTTGTCCCGCAGGCGTCAATTGAACGCCTGCGGCATGGCGGGTGAAGAGGGGTTGGCCGATCCAGTCCTCCAACTGCCGGATCTGATGGCTGACTGCACTGTGGGTCAGGCATAATTCGCGTGCTGCCAGAGAAAAATTCAGGACCCGGGCGCAGGCCTCGAAAATTCGGACCGCATGAAGCGAAGGGAGTTTTCTCATCAAAGGGGCATTAAAGACAACGATCAGCGGACAGTATACAACCTTGCCCGCTGATGTCGACCATTGCCGCTCCGTTCAACTACATTTGCTGTCCCCGCAGTTGAGACAGGTCAGGCATCCGTCCATTTTAATCACGGCCTGGGTGGAACATTTGGCGCACAGGGAGGCTCCTTCAGGGAAGCCTTTCTCTTGGGGTTGGCTTGACGCATGGCGTTCAATGAATTCCTGCCGCTTTTCTTCCAGAAAAGCCTTTTGCTGAGGATCAGGTTCGGGACGACCGAGCATCCCGATTTCCATCAGGTGTTCCTTGAGAACTTCTCCTATTTCAGCAACCAGACTGGGAATGTATTTTCCGCCTTTTTTGAAGTATCCCCCCTTGGGGTCGAAAACGCTGTGCAATTCCTCTACCAGGAACGTGATGTCTCCTCCCTTCCGGAACACGGCGGACATCACGCGGGTCAGGGCCACGATCCATTGAAAATGTTCCATGTTCTTGGAGTTGATGAATATTTCAAAGGGGCGACGGTGCTCTTGAGGCGTGCCGGAATTCATGACAATGTCATTGATGGTGATGTATAGGGCATGATCTGTCACTGGGGTCTTGATCTTGTAGGTATTCCCCACCAGTTTTTCCGGGCGGGAAAGAGGTTCTCCCAACTGATGGATGGGCGCCAGAGGCTGGGTGGTTTCCGGCGCGTGAGGAACGAAGGTTGGTTCTTCCGTGACGACGGTATATCCCACAATTTTTTTGTCGATTTTGAGTGTCATGATGGGTTTTTCCTTGGGCGGTGAACGAGAGAGCGCTGAGCCACACTTCAGAACTTGCCGTAGTACCCCTCTTTCAGGGCATCATACAGGTTGGCGGCACTGTGCAATTCACCATCGTACTCGATGGTTTCATTGCCCTTGACTTCGAGGGTACTGCCATCCTCCAAAGTGAAACGGTAGGTGGTGTTTTCCAGATCTTTTTCTGTGACCAGTACGCCTTGGAAGGCCTCGGGATTGAAACGGAAGGTGGTGCATCCCTTCAAGCCCTTTTCATAGGCATAAAAGTAGATATCCTTGAACTCGTCATAGGGATAATCCGTGGGTACATTGATGGTCTTGGAGATGGAACTGTCGATCCATTTCTGAGCGGCGGCCTGGATGTCCACATGGGCACGGGCTGAGATGACAGAGGAATCAACGAAATAGTCCGGCAGACGGGTATCCTCATCCTGAGCGTAGGGCATGGCCTTGGGGTTGATGAGAGAACGGTAGGCCAGCAATTCATAAGAAAATACATCCACCTTTTCCTTGGATTTTTTGCCTTCTCTAATGACGTTGCGGCTGTAATGGTGCGCAAAAGAAGGCTCGATGCCATTGCTGGCGTTGTTTCCCAGGGAGAGGGAGATGGTTCCCGTCGGGGCAATGGAGGTATGATGGGTAAAACGGATGCCCTGGGTGGCAATGCGTTCGCGCAGTGTCTCGGAAAACTGCTGGAAGTAACGGCTATAGCGCCCCAACAAAATCTTTCCTGGCACGCTATCCCCCACTTTCAGGCCGTCTTGTGCCATTTCAGGGCGTTGTGCGAGCAGTGCGGATGTGATGAGGAATGTTTCCTCCATGATGGGGGCCGGCCCCTTTTCTGCGGCCAGTTCCAACCCGACTTCCCAACCTTCTTCAGCCATGACGCGTGTCACTTCTTCGGTGAAGGTCAGGGATTCCGGGGATCCATAACTCATTCGCAACAATGCGAGAGTCGAGCCCAGTCCCAGATAACCCATGCCATGCCGACGCTTGCGGATGATTTCCTCGCGTTGTCGGGGCAGCGGCAGGCCATTGATATCGACGACATTATCGAGCATTCGGGTGAATATGCGCACGACTTCCCGGTATTCCGCCCAATCGAAGTGAGCCTGTTCGGTAAAGGGACAACGCACAAACTGGGTCAAATTGATGGACCCCAACAGGCATGCGCCGTAGGGAGGCAGGGGCTGTTCGCCGCAAGGGTTGGTGGCGCGGATGTTTTCGCACCACCAGTTATTATTCATTTCATTGACACGGTCGATGAGGATGAAACCGGGTTCGGCATAATCATAGGTGGAAGACATGATGACATCCCACAGACGGCGGGCCTTGAGTGTCTTGTAGATACGGCAGGCAATTTTGCCATCGGTTCGTTCCACATATTTTTTTTCATGACTGGGCCAGTCTCGCCATACGATCTCGGTATTTGAGGCGACCTCGAGGGAATCCGCCTCGCTCTGGCTGATGGGGAAAGCCAGGGGCCAGTCCTGATCCTTTTTCACCGCTTCCATGAATTCACGTGTAATGAGACAGGACAGGTTGAATTGACGCAAGCGTCCTGCCTCACGTTTGGCCTTGATAAAATCGGCCACGTCGGGGTGGGAGATGTCGAAGGTCGCCATTTGGGCGCCTCTTCGTCCCCCTGCAGAGGAGACGGTGAAACACATTTTGTCGTAGATGTCCATGAAGGATAAGGGGCCGGAAGTGTAGGCCCCCGCCCCCGCCACGAAAGCCCCCTTGGGGCGCAAAGTGGAAAATTCATAACCGATGCCACAGCCCGCCTTCAGGGTGAGCCCTGCTTCATGAACTTTTTCCAGAATTCCGTTCATGCTGTCTTCCACAATGCCCGACACCGTACAGTTGATGGTGCTGGTGGACGGTTTATGTTCCAGTGCCCCGGCGTTCGAGATGATTCTCCCGGCTGGAATGGCTCCCCGACGCAAGGCCCAAAGAAATTTGTCATACCAGAAAGCACGTTTTTCGTCGTTCTCTTCCGTATCGGCCAGGGCACGGGCAACGCGCTTGAAAGTGTCATCGATCTGCTGGTCGATAGGTTCCCCTTGCTTGTTTTTGAGGCGATATTTTTTGTCCCAGATATCCAGGGAGACGGCTTGAAAGGGAACCTCTGGGTGCGATGGGGAAGGAGACTTGACTGCGCTCAACATGGATATCCTCGGAGGAAAAGGTCGGTTTGGTGTAGTGGTCTGAAAAAACAGCGAAAATCAAAAAATTCGAGAAAACCACAAGATGTAGTGGTTGAGTGAAAAGATTATCACTATTTGTGCCGGTTGGTCAACCAAATGCTCATTGGGCGCTGCTGCGGGCAACGGCTCTGCCAAGCAGGTAAAAATAAAGGCGTCGCGGCAGCCATTGCGCGATTTTGAGCAGTGTCGTGAAGCGCTTGGGAAAGTGGATCTCGAAATCTCCGCGTTCCAGTCCTGCAAGTATTTCCTGCGCGGCTTGCTCGGGTTGCATCAAAGCGGGCATGAAATAGTCTGCATGTGATGTCATGTCCGTGGCCACAAAACCTGGGCAGATACGTGAGATACCGATGCCGAGCGGACGGAGTTCAAAGTACAAACCCTCGCACAGGTTATTGAGGGCGGCTTTGCTGGGTGCGTAGGCGAGGGCTCTGGGTAGGCCGTTGTAGCCTGCCACACTGCTGACAAAAGCAAGATGCCCGTATCTTTGTTGGCGCAACAGGGGAAGTACGGCCGCCAGTACACGATAGGAGCCGAGCAGGTTGGTCTGCAGGGTATCTTCGATCAAAGGCATCTGATCAGGGGTGAGGTCTGGAGCGCAGAGGCCGTCGTAAATTCCCGCGACGACCAGTATCAGATCGATTCCCCCCCAGGCCAGAAACAATTCCTGGGCGGTTTTTTGAATGCCCTGTGGGTCACGAATATCGAGCTCAGTCAGGGTGGTGTGCGTTTTTTGCTCTGTGGTCAAGGTGTCATGCCATTCCTGTAGACCCGAGAGGACGCGACCGGACAGGCAGAGACGAGCGTTTCGGGCGACCAAAACACGCGCTACTGCGGCGCCGATACCGCGGGTGGCGCCAATAATCCAGACGCGTTGATTGAACCATTTGGTCAGCGGGGGATTCAGAGGAGGGAGGAGGCTCATGAATTAATCTCTCCAAGGGTTGTGTTCAATCAAATACGGAGACTTTTGAAATCAGTTAGAATACTCGCCACCATTGTCATTAGACAGGATGATACAGTAACTATGGTAGATCACTCGACTACGTTATCCACTGGCTCCATACCCATCATCGACCCTGCCGAGCCATTTCCAGGCCGCAAGTTGGTTCGTTCGTGGTTGGTGCCACTCTGCGGCAAGCGTACGGCTTTGCCCATTCTCATGATCATTTTTGATTTCGCTCTGTTTTTCGGCGCGATTTCGGCCACCCTCTGGTTTTCGTCCGTTATTGCCAAAATTTTGGCGGGGATGGTTGCCGGTTTTATTATTGGTCGTCTCTTCATTTTAGGGCATGATGCCTGCCATCAAAGTTTGACGCCCCACCGCAAGTTGAACCGGGTATTGGGCCGAATCGCGTTTCTTCCTTCCCTGACGCCTTATAGTTTGTGGGATATTGGTCATAATCTGGTGCATCATGGGCAAACCAACCTGAAGGGTTTTGATTTTGTCTGGGCACCCTATTCGTTGGAAGAGTATCAGGCTCTCTCCTCTGCGCGCCAAAGACTGGAACGAATTTACCGGAGCGGGTTTGTGCCTGGTCTCTACTATTTCATAGAAATGTGGTGGTTGCGCATGTACTTTCCGGCGAAAACCTACATGGGCGCGCAGCGTCCGGTCTTTGTCTGGGATGGTCTTTTGGTTTCGGCGTTTGGTTTGGTCTGGATGATGATTTTGGCCGTCATGGCGCATGTGACACACCAGAGTCTGTGGCTCACTGAATTAGCGGGTTTTTTGGTCCCCTTCGTTTTTTGGAATTTCATGATCGGTTTTGTGGTTTATGCGCATCACACGCATACCCGTGTCGCATGGTATGACAACAAGGTTGAGTGGACGCGGGCCCAGCCCTTCGTTTCTACCACGGTGCATCTGATTTTTCGTTTCAAGGTGGGCGCATTGATGCACCATATCATGGAACATACGGCACACCACCTGGATATGGGTATTCCCTTGTATCGCCTGAAGGAAGCGCAGGATTTTCTGGAAAACCACTTGCCGGGTCGAATCGTCGTGCAGCATTTCTCTTGGGCCTGGTACTTCAAGACGGCACGTCTGTGCAAACTCTACGATTTCAAGTCGCGTTGTTGGCTCGATTTTGACGGTAAACGCACCAGCCAACCTTTGGCGAGCATAGGGGCCTCGTGATCCCGAAGGGGTCTTTCAGACGCAAAAAAGGCGACCCGCGGGTCGCCTTTTGATTTATCCAATTACCTTATTTGGAAGGCTTGGCGTCTGTAGCAGGAGTCGCTGCAGGAGCGGCTGCTTTCTTGTCGGCTTTCTTGGCGTGGTGATGTTTCATCTTCTTGGCTTCTTTCTTGGGGGCATCCTTAGGGGCATCGGCAGCAGCAGGGGCGGCGTCAGCAGCAAAGGTGGCAGCGGTGAATGTGGCCAGCAGAGCGGCGAGGAGAGCGGAACGAATCATGGTAATTTCCTTTGTTGTCGAGATTGATAACTTCAATGTAACTACTGCCCAAAAGGGGCGGCGCTATTGTAACTGGTAAAACCTGTCACACGCGCCACATACCAACAACGTACCATCAAAAAAAAGGTTGACAGAGGCCAGCATTCGATTTTTACATGGATCAAGGGAGAAGTTTCCTGCGTGATTTTAGGCTTCGGTAATTGGAATGCCGATAAGATATAAATCATATCAATTAGTTATGCTAATATTGTCGGTGCATTAGTCGCGGTAATCAGTCGATTTTTGAAAAAGATTGCCAGAAGAGTTGACATGCTCTGTGGGCTCTGTATAATGGCGATCTTTCGTTGCACAAATGCAGCGAAACAGGCAAAACTGATTGCTCTTTAAAAATTTGATACCGATAGGTGTGGGTACTACAAGGGAGTAATAAATTGTAGTGCTCACGAAGAAATAACCGTTAGGTTACTTTGGGTGAGGTGATGGTGCAGAGATGTGCTGTCACGAAAG
>JAKBLB010000012.1 GCA_021832305.1 Pseudomonadota bacterium
TACCCAGTCCCGCTGCAAACGGACCAGTAACGCCTCCAAAGCGCCACTCTGATCCACCTCGATGGCATAGCCCCCATGCTTTTCGATCAAATCCATCAACTGGGGATTCAGGTGAACGAGGCCGATCACCGGTCGGCCCGCCCACAGGTAATCATAAAATTTGGAAGGGATGTACTCGGCACAATCAGCCGTATGACCATGGATCAGCAATAGCCCATCCATTCGGTGCATTTCCTGCTGAATACGTTCCCGACCGGATAGCCCCGAAACGGGATCACGTTCCAGTCGCCCGTGTTCGAAGAAATATTTTTGTATTCCCAACCGCCGAATGGCTTCTCGACCAGCCCCGTCGATGCTTCCTCCATAGCAATGAATCTCCATGTCCCGTGCATGTTCCGGGCAGGATTGGGCAAAATGCGCAAAGGCTTCCACAAAAGGACGCAGTGTACGCACCTCTGAGAGAGAACCAAAGTGCCCCAGACGAAAACAGGGCCCTTTTTGATAGGGTGCCTTGACCTGGGGGGGTTCCGCCCCTGGCAATATCGCAAAACCACGCTTGCCCAATTGCGGATGACGTTTCAATGCACTGGCCAGGGCCTGCTCGGTAAACCACCAGGCCATATCCGCCTCGGTGCAGATCATCCCTTCCAGGCGAGCCCAAAACTTGAGATTTCGGGTAGCCGGGGTCGTTCCTGGAAAAACCATGGGATCATGGATCTCGGCAATCCAGCGAACTTTTGTCAACTTTTTCAACCAGTATCCCGCCCAATGGGCCGAATAGGCCCCACCTGTGGAGTAGATGAGTTCCGGTTGATAGCGCCGAATCATTTTCCATCCCCGATAAATGGCGGCCGGAGTCCAGGACCACTGACTTTGAAGCCCCATGACCAATCGTTCCAGGATGATGAATGGAGCCAAAAGCAGCGAAGTCACGCCGGTGACCACACGATAACGCCAATCTCGTCCCCATTTCAAAGCCAGTGAGTGACGCAGGTCAAAACGAAATCCGGAAGGCCCCCAGGGAAGTAATTGTTCATGAACGAAACGAGAATCCCTGACTCCGGTCACCGCACTGAGTACGATCGGTTCAATGCCCGCCGCCCTGAGGTGAGGAATCTTGTCCGTGATGGTCAGACTGGCCGCCCTTCCATCCATGTTGAACCCGTGGGAGAGAATCAACCAGCGGCGTGTCGGTGGTATCGTCATGCCTTATCAAGGGCGAAGAAGGGTTGTACCGAAGGAAAAGTCACCCTATCCCTTCTCACTCTCGTTGCGGTAAATAACACCATGAATTCCCAGTTGTTTCAATTTTCGGTAAAGATGAGTCCGTTCCAACCCGACCCGTTCAGCGACCCGGGAGATATTGCCTCTGGCATCCCTGAGATGGAATTCAAAATAGCCCTTCTCAAACTCGTCCCGTGCCTCGCGCAGGGGTTTCTCGTACAAGGTTTCCAAACCCCGAATCCATCCGGTGCGTTGGATTTCATCGACCGTATCGGGTTCTTCACCGGGCTCACCTTCATAATCCGTGATGAATCGCTGGGCGTCCTCAAAGGTGATTTCAAACCCGGAAGCCGTCAACGCCAGGGTCCGTACCGCGCTGGCCAGCATGGGCAAATTGCCTGGCCAGCGCTGCTGGCGCAGGAGGTTGAGCGCCCCGCTGGTCAGGGTTCGGACAGGGATTTCGCCGGTTTCGATCATGCGATTGAGAAAAGTGAGTGCGATTTCTGGAATGTCTTCCGCATGTTCACGCAAAGCAGGAACAACCAGGGACACCCCACCCATCTGTGCCAAAAATGCGGCAGCCAGGTGCCCATTGCGGATCAATTCTCCCAGAGGATGGATACTGCCACAAATCAAGCGCAGGTGATAGCGTGACAACTTGGATATCAGTTGCATCAGGCCTTGCTGCTCTGCGGCTTTCAAGTGCGCCAACTCGGCGATGAAGATGATCCCCCCCTGGTAATCCTGCAGGGGCTGAAAAGGGTTTTCCTCCAGCCAATGCATATCCTCTGGGGCATACCAGAGCGCATTGGGTTTGAGTAGGTGGCGTGCGATCAATTCGATACCGCATCCCGGCTCCCCCATCAAAAAGAGGGGGACCGCCTGGGAAGCAATTTGATCGAGGCGTTGCCGTAACTCGTTCATCACGGCAGAACGGCCCAGTTGATGACTGGACAAAGTCTGTTGACGTACCTCTTTTCCGGCCTGCATGGCACGAACCACGGTAGACAGGAGTTTGGGCAGGGCAATGGGTTTCTCCAAAAAACCATAGGCTCCCATCCGGGTGGCCTCTACGGCCATATCCACTGTCGCATGTCCCGACATCATCACCACCGGCATGGTCAATTGTCCCGTGCTGGCCCATTCACGCAACAATGTCACCCCATCTTCCAGAGGCATCCAGATATCGAGCAACACCATATCGGGACGCTGGCGCTGCCGAAGTTCACGGGCTTCGCTGGCAGTCGCCGCCAACTGTACTTCATAACCTTCATCCCGCAAAATTTCCGAGAGTAATTCCCGAATGCCAATTTCATCGTCTACGATCAAGATCAAATTGCTCATCCCCGATTCCCCTTTCCCATAGGCAACCTGATCTCGATGGTTGCCCCTCCCGCAACACTGTTGAAAGCTCGAATATGGCCATGATGCTCTTCCACGATCTTCTTGACGATGGGCAATCCCAAGCCGGTCCCCTTGGATTTGGTCGTGATATAAGGTTCAAACACCCGGGCGATCACCTGTTCGGAAAATCCTTGCCCATTGTCCGATATGCTCAGTTTGGCCCATTCCTTTTCTTGACCGGTGATCACCTGCACTCTGAAATCTTTTTGATCACGTCCTTCATCCAGCGCATTCTGCAACAAGTTATGGATGACCTGTCGCAATCGTATGGTATCTCCCTGAATTTTTGGAAGGTCTGGATCCAGTTGGAGGATGATATGCTCTCCTGCATTCTCATACAACACCAACACCTCCCGAATCAATTCGTTCAGAGAAAAACTCTCCTCCACCAGACGCGAGACTTTGGCGTATTCACTGAAATCGTTGACCATATTTTTGAGGGCGTCTACCTGGTTGATGATGGTACGGGTAGAGCGTTTCAGCAACTTGGCATCTCCTTCGCTCAGATGATCCTGCAAACGGTGCTCCAGTCGTTCCGCAGCCAGTTGAATGGGAGTCAGAGGATTTTTTATTTCGTGGGCCAGACGGCGCGCCACTTCTCCCCAAGCCGCGTAACGTTGGGCTTGGACCATCTGGGTGATGTCGTCAAATACCAGAACCCAGTCGCCTCCCAAACCCTCGGGCAAACGCGATCCCTTGAAATGAAGTTTGCGGTGTCCCTGTTCGCCATCATACTCGGCATCCCCTTCCCATCCCTGGGCAAAGGAATTGGAAAAATTCTTTTCCAGAAAGTCGATGATGGGCAGCAGCGCGGGCGTTCGGTAGCCCCATTCAGTTAAAGTGATACCCTCCAATCCGGACAATCCCAACATCTGCTGGGCACTGAAATTGGCACTTTTGAGATGTAGGTGTAGATCCAGCACCAGCACACCCGCAGAGAGATTCGAGAGAATGCTTTCCTGGTAGATCTTGGCCTCGGTCAACCCCTGCTGATAACGCTGTCGAGCCTGTGACGCCTCCCGTAACTGATGGGTCATGGTATTGAATGATGCCGTCAATACCCCCAGTTCATCGTTGCTGCTAACCGGGGTCATGATGCTGAAATCCCCTGCGCCTACCGCTCGTGTGCTGGCTGCCAGCGCATTGAGGGGCGCCCCAAACCGTTCGGAAACCACAAAAGCCAGGACGATGGCCGTCAATAGAGTCAACAGCAAGACTAGGGAAAGATTCAGTCGGTACAAGTTTTTCAAACCATGGCGCGCCAATAGAAGTTCCTGATACCCGCGCCACGCGGCCTCCACCTGATCAGCATTGCTCGCCAACTCTTTGGAGACGGGTTGCAGTAATTGCAACACCCTGAAATCTTCAGTAAAGGAAATCCGGTTGACCGGGACCAATACACGCAGATAAACCCCTTTGCCGGGTAAGTTCTCCACCATTCGATAAGGGCGCTGGGCACGAATCTGATGGCTGATGTTCCCTGTCAGAGTCAATCCCTCGGGAATCAGGGCATCATTGCGGGCGCTGGAAAAGGCCAGTACTGTCCCATTTTTCGAGAGCAAGGTGGCCTCCTGGACACCAAATTGCTCGCGCAACTGCTGCAGGAGAGAAAATTCATCCAGAGCCGTCGCATCGGCCAACACCGAGGACATCGTCGTCGCTTTGTGGACCAGATCATCCAGCAGGCTGTCGAAGGCCGTGCGTCCCAAACCCAGGCCGGCCGTCAAGGCTTTATCCACATTCACATCAAACCAGGATTCAATACTGCTCGACAGAAAACGGACGGATACGCCATAAACCAATGTTCCGGGCAGTACGGCCATGCCCACCAACAACAAAACCAGTTTGAAAGTCAGTTTCGAGCCAAAGACCTGTTGTCGCCACTTGCGATAGAGCATGACCAATTGATAGGCAATCAACCCCATCAACAGCAAGGCCACGGTGGCCCCCCCCATGAGCAGTCTGGGATAATCTGCCGCAAACAGGGTGGTATTCGCAGTTGCTACGGACAGAATGACCAGAAAGGTCGTCGCCCCACCAAAGATCGGCAGGAGAAACCACAGGGAACGCATTCCCAGAAGGGCTGGGATCCGCTTCAAGGGATGAACATCCATTCACGGTGCGGTGAGGTCAATGTCCAATCGCCGGAATATAACGCATCCAGCTGAAAAGGTTTGGGCAAATGCGAAGTATCCAGTTCGATGTGAAGTCGTGCCTGATACTGTTCTCCTTTGCCAAGCGACATCTGGCTGGGCACGGGAACGGCCTTGACGGTTTCCAGCGCTTGCAGGGCCTCGTCCAGCGAGGGGAAATTCAGGTAGAGACCGCCGATGGAATAACGATACACCCGGGTCAACGGGTTGTAACTCAGACGCCGTTCCTGGTGCCAGGTCAGCACCTGACGGTTGAACCAGTACCAACGGGGCTGGATCAAACTGAAATCTATGCTGAAGGTCAGAGGAATCCCTCTTTCCACGGCTTCTTTCAGAGCCGCAGTCAAATTGACCGTAAAAGTTGTCGTCAGAGAGACGTTCGCCAAATCGATCCACTGTACCTCTGTATTCTGGATATCGATACCTTCGGCGTGGGCCAAAAAGACCCATAGAAGCGAAGAAAATGCCAAAAACCGCCTAAAACTTCTGGAGAACAGCATAGAAAAAACCATCATGAATGTCGTCTGGCAGCAGTTGCCCATTTTCCCAGCGCGGGACGGACCCGGATTCGCCCATTTTGCACATCACCTCGTTATTTTGCCTCAAAGTCCCTTCCTTGACCCCTTCCGTCCCCTCGAGAAAACGCTGAATCACCGCTCCATTTTCTTCCTGGAACAGGGAACAGGTGACATAGAGCAGGCGCCCTCCTTTTTTCAGGGTGGGCCACAATTGGGTCAACAAATTCAACTGACGTTGGGCCAACGCAGGAATGTCTGCTTCGCGTCGCAACCATTTGATGTCCGGATGTCGTCTGACGACCCCCGAACCACTGCAGGGAGCATCGAGCAGAATACGGTCGAAAGGTTGTCCATCCCACCACAGATCGGTTCGGGCCGCATCTGCGCAGCGGACGTCGGCCGTCAGGTGCAGACGTTGTAAGTCGGCCTGCATTTTTTTGACACGACCCGGTTCGATATCCAGGGCCAATAACCCACTCAATCCATTTCCTCTTTCCAGCATATGGGCCGTCTTTCCCCCAGGTGCCGCACAGGCATCCAGTACCCGTTGTCCGGAGTGTAGCCCCATGAGATGGGCTGCCCATTGTGCTCCGGCATCCTGGACGGAAACCGCTCCCTGTTCGAACCCCGGCAACTGGGTCACGGCTTGAGGTGTTTCGAGAACCAACCCTTCCTGACCGACGGGTCGGGAAGCCATGCCGACTCCCTGCAAACGCGCCTGATATTGGGCCACACTGTTGAATCGACGATTGACCCGCAGCGTCATGGGAGGGCGCTGTTGAGCTTGCTGCAACAAGGCTTCCCAATGCGCCAGATGATCCTGCTGCAGGCGTGTGATCCACCAATCAGGATGAGAATATCGGCCTTCCAAAGATTCATGGGCTTCTGCCATCAGTACGTCCTTCTGGCGCAACAGATTCCTCAGCACCCCGTTGACAAAGCCCCGTGCCGCTGTCAAGCCCAACACCCCCGCCGTTTCAACCGCATGACTGACCACCGCATGGGGTGCCGCGCGTGTATGCAGCAATTGATAAGCCGCCACCATCAGCAACAAGCGCGCCGTCACCTCCGGTTCGCCCCTTTGAAACAAGGGGGCCAGCATCAACTCCAGTTCCGTCTTGAAACGCAGGACTCCGTAGGCGCAGTCTTGCAACGATGACCGCTGGTGGTCCGTCAATACCCCTTTGGCAACTTTGCGCGCCTCGGTCAAGGCATGATCAAGATTCTTCCCGGCCAGTACCTGACTCAAGGCAAAAATGGAAAGTCGTTGAATTTCAATCATGCTTTACCCCATTTCTGACCGACTTCCATGGCATTGCCGCGCAAAAACTCCCGGACGGATAAAATCTTTCCCCCGGCTCGTTGCAGACGCGTCACGCGCAACCGACCTTCTCCACAAACCACCGTGATGCCGCTGTGATCGAGATGACACAGAGTACCCGGCTGATCACTCACTGAGGAGAGAGGCTTTTCTTCGATTTCTGCTTCCCATAGATGCAACATGCCCGCGCCGGACCAGGTTCTAGCCACGGGTCCCGTAACGAATGTGCGGATTTTTCTGTCAATTTCCGTAGCCGAAGAATCCCAGTGAATCTCTGCCTCTTCCTTGCGAATCTTATCGGCATAAGTCACCCCAAAGACAGGCTGAGGTTGCGCATGGCGCTGCAGATATTCCAGTTGATCCAGTCCCTCGATCAACGTGTCGGCTCCCAACTTCGCCAATCGATCATGGAGAGACCGGCCCGTTTCCCGACTCTCGATGGGGCAGGAATGCTGCAAAAGAATGGGGCCGGTATCCAATCCCGCCTCCATCTGCATGAGACTGATCCCAGTCTCCCTGTCTCCCGCCAGCAATGCGCGCTGAATGGGCGCTGCGCCACGCCAGCGCGGCAAGAGTGAGGCGTGAACATTGACTGCGCCAAAGGGTGCCAAAGTGAGCAGGGCAGGGGGGAGTATCTTTCCGTAGGCCACCACCACCCATACCTCAGCCAACCATTTCGCCAAAGAAGCCATGAGATCCGGATCATTCAGAGAATGCGGCTGCAACAACGGGAGTTGCGCGGCCCTGGCACACTGTTTGACCGGACTTTCCTGTACCTTCTGTCCCCGTCCGGCGGGTCGATCCGGTTGAGTCAACACCGCCAGTACCTGATGGTCAGAAGAGAGAAGTGCCTCCAGGGAGGCGGCAGAAAAATCAGGCGTTCCAGCAAAAATGAGGCGCATCAGAGCGTTTCTCGAAGACGTTTTCGCAATTTCGACTTGATCCGATTCTGCTTGAGTTGAGACAGATAATCCACAAAAACCCTTCCCTCCAGATGGTCCATCTCGTGCTGCAGGCAGGTAGCCATCAAACCTTCCGCCTCCACCACAAAAGTGTTTCCTTCCAGATCCCATGCTTCGACGACCACGCGGTCCGCCCGGGTCACCTTGTCATAAATACCCGGCACCGACAGACATCCTTCCTCGTGTTCGCGTTGTCCCTTTTGCTGTATCAGACGCGGATTGATGAACACTTCTGGATCATCTTGTTCCTTGGAAATATCCAGCACGATGATACGCAGATGGACATCCACCTGTGTGGCCGCCAAACCGATCCCCACGGCAGCCTTCATGGTTTCGATCATATCCTGTACCAAACAGCGTATATACTCGTCGATCTCACGCACAGGCTTGGCCTTTTTGTATAGACGGGTATCCGGATAACGAAGAATGGGGAGAAGGGCCATGAAAGAGAAGTATAAGATCAGTTTAAAATTTTGTAACACCTTATTATAACGGGCATCTGCTCTCGATGGTGCCCTCTTGCCATGGTTCTACCCACTGACTCACCGTCTGACCCCCTGAAGTTCTGGCTGGACCAGGAACATCACCATTATCTCAGGCCAGAGGATCACGGTTTCCCCGCAACGCTGAAGGAAATCCATTCCGCACCCGTCCATCTCTATCTGATCGGACATCTGTCGCTGCTTCAAGGCCCCATGCTGGCCATCGTTGGCAGCCGCCACGCCAGTGCTCAGGGAATCTTGAATGCCACCTCCTTTGCTCGCGCCTTGTCTCAAGAAGGCTTGACCATCATCAGCGGTCTGGCAACCGGCATCGACGCAGCGGCTCATAGGGGCGGACTGCAAGGGTACGGCAAAACCGTCGCCGTGATGGGTACCGGCATAGACCGTCTCTATCCCCCGGAAAATCGGGCACTGGCACAAAAAATTGCCAAACAGGGGTTGATCATGAGCGAATTTGACTTCGGTACCCCAGCCCGTCCCTGGCACTTTCCCCATCGCAATCGTCTGATTGCCACTTTGTCCCTGGGGTGCCTGGTGGTGGAAGCCTCTCTGGACAGTGGTTCACTCATCACCGCCCAGTTGGCTTTGGAACAAGGCAAAGAAGTCTTTGCCCTTCCCGGCTCCATTCACAATCCACTCTCTCGAGGATGTCATCAACTGATTCGGGAAGGGGCCAAACTGGTGGAAAATATCGCCGACATCCTGGATGAATTACCGGGACACTGTGGCAAAACCCGGGAGAATCCAGCATCCCTTCAAGAAAATTTTCCACCGGAACCCCCCATTTCTCCCTTTCCCTCGGTAGAATGTCTGCGCTTGTGGCAGAATATGGGGGAGTTGCCGATGACTCTCGACCAGTTGGCAAAACAGTCCAACTTGACGATGAGTGAAGTAGCGCTCATGCTAACCTCACTTGAATTGGCTGGCCATGCGGTCTGGCTTTCCGGAGGACGGATTCAGCGCCTGGTTCACCCCCATCCAGGCTTTCCTTGACAGACCCGATGATGGGCGTTTATACGCGAGGGCACCGTTATGGTGGACATCCTGATATTTGTTTATGAGAATTTCTTTGGTAGCGGCATTTATCCGGCTCATTCCGTGCTCGTCAATCGCCTTTATGCGGCCGGTTTTGAAGAAGACGCCGTGAGTGGGACCTTGGCTTGGCTGGAGAGCCTGGGGCAGAATGGCGAAGTTGTCTCCCCAGGTCTGAATTCCTCCACCCTCGGTACAGAGTGGCAGTCGACCCCCGCTCAACGTTTTTTGGTAGAACATGAATTGGAGCGCCTGGGACAGGAAGGTTGGGATTTTCTTGCCTTTCTGGAAAACGCCAAGGTATTGTCACCTACCCAACGCGAGTTGATTCTGGGAGGATTGATGGCGCTAGATCTGGATGAAGAAGAGCCCGACTTGGATCGTCTCAAGTTGATGGCATTGATGGTCCTGTGGCGCCAGGGTCGTCCCTGGGATGCGCTGCTGATCGAAGAATTGATTTATTTCCAGGAATCCCTGGTCCATTGAGTGATTGACCGTGTCAAAAAAACTACTGATCGTTGAATCCCCCTCCAAAGCCAAGACCCTGAAAAAATATCTGGGTCCGGATTTTGAAATTCTCGCCTCCTACGGCCATGTGCGCGACCTCATCCCAAAATCTGGTGCGGTGGACCCAAATACCAACTTTTCCATGAAATATCAGTTGGTTGAGCGAAACAAAAAACATGTGGACGCCATTATGCGGGCAGTCAAGTCGGCGGATCATGTTTTTCTGGCCACTGACCCGGATCGCGAAGGAGAAGCCATAGCCTGGCATTTGGTGGAAATTCTTCGGCCCTTGTTGGAAGGAAAGCCTTTTGAACGGGTCGTCTTTTATGAAATCACTCAAAATGCCATCAGGGATGCGGTAGCTCATCCGCGCGCCCTGTCACTGCCCCTGGTCAACGCACAGCAGGCCCGCCGTGCGCTGGACTACCTGGTGGGCTTCAACCTTTCTCCCTTGTTATGGAAGAAAATTCGCCGTGGATTGTCAGCGGGACGCGTACAAAGTCCGGCCCTGCGCCTGATCGTGGAACGCGAACAACAAATCACCGCCTTTCGTCAGGAAGAATACTGGACCCTTCATCTGGAGAGCCTGAAAGAAGCGCAGCCATTTCAGGCCCGTTTGGTACAATGGGCGGGAGAAAAGTTGCAGACGCTCAGCATCACCTCGGAAGATCAGCAACGTGCCTGGCTGGATTCGCTGAAAGATCAGCCGGCTCAGGTCCGCACCGTGGAGCGGAAGCAACGGCAACGTCACCCGGCCGCCCCTTTCACCACCTCGACCCTGCAACAGGAATCGGTGCGCAAGTTGGGCTTCACCACCGACCGCACCATGAAAATGGCGCAGCAGTTGTATGAAGGGATTGATATCGGAAGCGGCGCCGTCGGTTTGATCTCTTACATGAGAACCGATTCGGTGCAACTGTCTCAGGAAGCACTCACAGACATTCGAGACCATATCCAGGCAAATTTTTCGGCAGAATTTTTGCCGGTGAAACCGGTGTTCTACGCCAACAAAACCAAAAATGCCCAAGAGGCCCATGAGGCCATCCGACCGACCTCCATTGCGCGGACTCCGGAAAGCATGAGGGAACATCTTGCCCCTGATCAATTCCGCCTTTATGAAATGATCTGGAAGCGCACCGTGGCCAGTCAAATGACCTCTGCCCAGTTTGACACGGTCAGTGTGGATATTTCCGTCGGTCCCCAGGCCTTGTTCCGGGCCACGGGGCAAACCATGACCTTTGCCGGATTCATCGTGGTCTACCGTGAAGATGTGGATGAAGCCCCCACCGCACACACCGAGGGTGACGAAAGCGATCGTCGCCTCCCTCCTCTCGTGGAAGGAGAGATGCTGCCCGTGGAGCGGTTGTGGGGAGAGCAGCACCACACTCAACCCCCCCCACGGTACACAGAAGCCAGTTTGGTCAAAGCGTTGGAGGAATTCGGCATTGGGCGCCCCTCGACCTACGCCAGCATCATCAGCACCTTGATACAGCGCGAGTACGTCACCCTCGATAAAAAGCGCTTCATGCCCACAGATGTGGGAGAAGTCGTCAATCGCTTCCTGACCGAACATTTTTCGCGCTATGTGGACTACGATTTCACGGCTCGGCTCGAAGATCAACTGGATCAAATCTCCGAAGGACGGTTGGAGTGGATCCCTGTACTGGATCAATTCTGGAAGGATTTTTCCGCTCAACTGGAAGAAAAATCTTCCGTATCCCGGGCGGAAATCACGCAAGAACTTCTGGAAGAAGTTTGTCCGAAATGTGGCAAACCGCTCACCGTACGTCTGGGAAAACGGGGAAAATTCGTCGGCTGTAGCGGCTATCCCGACTGCGATTTCACCCGGAATCGGGAAGGAACGCCCACCGTCGAGGCACCGACCCCCGTGGGAATGGATCCGGAGTCTCAACTTCCCATCGTGCTGATGAGTGGCCCATATGGGCCTTACGTACAATTGGGCGAATCTGGAGAAGCAGGAAAAAAACCCAAGCGGGTTTCACTTCCCAAAGGGTTACTGCCGGCCCAGGTCACTCCAGACATTGCACTCAAACTCATTCAGTTGCCTCGTACGCTGGGCATGCATCCCGTCACCGAGAAGCCTGTGATCGTCAATATTGGTCGTTTCGGTCCGTATATCCAGAATGAGACCAATTTCCGTTCCATTCCAAAAACCGACTCCCTGTTCGACATTACCCTGGAGCGCGCCACCGCCTTACTGGCCGAACCGAAATCCCCAACTCGGGCCGCCGCCTCAGGAGGATTACTTCGCGCTCTGGGGGAACATCCCAAGGATCATCAACCGATCGAACTCTTCACTGGAAAATATGGCCCCTACGTCAAACATGGAAAACTGAACGTGACCGTTCCAGCAGACATGGCGATCGATCAATTGACCCTGGACGACGCCCTGGATCTGATTGCCGCCAAATTGGCCAATGCCCCGGACGCGCCGGAAAAACCACCGGTCAATGGGAATCTGCTGTCTTTTACCCCGAAAGAACCCAACCGGCGGAGCAAAGCCCCACCCGGCAACAAAAAGCCCCGTTCTCCTTCCGCATCTCAGGGGCCTGCAAATCCCCGCAGCGCGCGCACACGAAAATCCTCACCGCGTAAAACCCCGGCATAGTTTTCATGTGGTCGGTTCTCATCCCCACCTGGAACAATCTGGCGCTATTGAAACAGTGCCTGGCGTATTTGGAAAAATACACCCAGTTTCCCTATGAAGTGATTCTGCACATCAACGAGGGCAAAGATGGAACGCTGGAATGGGTTCGAGAACAGGGCATTGCTCATACCCATTCCACGGAAAACGTCGGAATCTGCCAAGCCATCAACCAGATTGCGGAATTGGCAAACTATCCCTATCTGGTCTATCTGAACGATGATATGGTTTGTCTGCCGCAATGGGATGTGGAACTTCAACGCCGCATCCAGTCGCTCGATACCGAGGCTTTCATGCTTTCCGGGACCATGATCGAACCGGTGGCTTCCGGCAACGCCTGCGCCATCGTGGCAGATTATGGTCGGGATCCCGAATCTTTTCGCGCTCAAGATCTTGTTCGAGATCTTCCCCAACTCGTGATTCCTGATTGGTACGGGGCAACGTGGCCCCCAACGGTCGTACATAGAAACTGGTGGAACAAGGTGGGGGGATACAGTTTGGAATTCTCGCCGGGCATGAGTAGCGATAATGATTTCTCCATGAAAATGTGGCAAGCCGGTTGCCGCATATTCCTTGGAGTCGGAACCGCGCGGGTTTACCACTTCATGTCCCGCTCAACGGGAAAAGTCAAAAAAAATGACGGACGCAGGCAATTCCTCAAAAAATGGGGGCTGACCCAATCCACTTTTGACCGTCATTTCCTGCGTCGAGGGTCGCCCGTCACCACGCTGAGCCTTCCCGAACCCTCACCCAGTCCAAGGTATTTCCTGGACCGGGCAAGAAGCTGGCTGAAATCCTTGGGTTGACCCCTCAAATATCGATATTGGTGACTCCCAGCGCATTATTTTCGATGAATTGTCGGCGCGGTTCCACCTCATCGCCCATGAGCGTGGTAAAGATTTCGTCGGCCCGGATGGCATCCTCGATCTGAACCCGAAGCAAGCGTCGGGATTCCGGATTCATCGTGGTTTCCCATAACTGGTCCGGGTTCATCTCGCCCAGCCCTTTGTAGCGTTGCAAAGCGACTCCTTTCCGGGCTTCTTCCAACAGCCAGCGGAGGGCTTCAGGAAAACTTTTGATGGCCATTCCTTTTTCCCCGCGCCGAACCACCGCGCCCTCTTTGACCAACCCTTGAAACAGATGAGCCACGGCCTTGATTCTTTCGTAATCCCCGGAAGTCAGAAATTCGGAATCCAGAAATGACGCATGCACGACTCCGTGATCCGTCTTGAGGATACGAAGACGAAAATGACCCGTCAAGTCGTCCATTTCTTGGTGGAGCGTAATAGTTCCATGATTTTCTCCTTCCTGGCGCAACAAAAGGATCGCATTCAAGCGGTGGGCCGCACTTTCCGCTTCTTGTTCCGTGGCTACCGTCACATCAGGAATTTCGAGAAGTGCTTCCAGAACCTCCTTGGGAAGGATCCGCGCAATACGACGGATTACAGCCTCTGCCAGAAGGTATTCACGTGCGATGCTGCCCAACGCCTCAGCACTGACCACACAATCGCCAGAGCAGATCTCTGAGCCTTGTAGGGCTAATCCAAGCAGGTAGTGATTCAATTCATGATCATCTTTCAAATATTGTTCCGTTTTTCCCTGTTTGACCTTGTACAGCGGCGGTTGGGCAATGTAAATATGTCCGCGTTCCACCAACTCGCGCATCTGGCGATAGAAAAAAGTCAGCAACAAAGTACGGATATGGGATCCATCCACATCCGCATCGGTCATGATGATGATGCGGTGATAGCGCACTTTTTCAGGAGAATATTCATCCTTTCCGATCCCTGTCCCCAATGCCGTGATCAAAGTCACGATTTCCTGAGAGGACACCAACTTGTCGAAGCGCGCCCGTTCCACATTCAAAATTTTTCCCTTGAGAGGAAGAATGGCCTGAAAGCGCCGGTCTCTTCCTTGCTTGGCGGACCCGCCGGCAGAGTCCCCTTCGACCAGATAAATTTCACATTGTGCCGGATCCTTTTCCTGGCAATCCGCCAGTTTCCCTGGCAATCCAAGACCGTCCAGTGCTCCCTTGCGCCGGGTCAATTCCCGGGCTTTTCGGGCGGCTTCCCGGGCACGCGCAGCGTCGATGATCTTTCCTACGATGATGCGCGCTTCTACAGGTTTCTCGAGAAGAAAATTACGCATTTGCTCTGACACCACTTCTTCAACCGCAGGGCGCACTTCCGAAGAAACGAGTTTTTCCTTGGTTTGAGAAGAGAACTTGGGGTCAGGTACCTTGACAGACAAAACACAGGTCAAACCCTCGCGCATATCGTCACCCGTGGTTTCTACCTTGGCCTTGCGTGCCAGTTCATTCTCCTCGATGAACTGATTGAGGGTACGGGTCATGGCCGCCCGCAGAGCGGTCAGATGCGTCCCCCCATCTCTCTGTGGAATGTTGTTGGTAAAACAGAGCACATTTTCCTGATAGGATTCATTCCACTGCATAGCCACTTCCACAGCGATGCCCTCTTTTTCACCGACCGAATGAAAAACGGTAGGATGAAGCACGGTTCGGGTACGGTTCAGATACTCGACAAAACCCCGTACTCCGCCACTGAAAGAGAAGTTTTCTTCGTGGCCATGACGCAGATCCTTCAGAAGGATGGAAACGCCGTTATTGAGAAAGGAAAGTTCCCGCAAGCGGCGCGCCAGTATGTCGTAATGGAACTCGATGACTCCAAAGGTTTCAGGACTGGGAAGAAAGTGAATCTCCGTTCCATTCTTCTGAGAGTCACCGACCACCGCCAGAGGGGCCACTGGATCACCTTCCCGAAATTCCATGAAATGACGTTTTCCATCTCGATAAATGGTCATTTTCAACCAAGTCGACAACGCATTGACCACCGACACCCCAACGCCATGTAAGCCGCCGGAGATTTTGTAACTGTTGCTGTCGAACTTTCCTCCAGCATGCAGCACCGTCATGATGACCTCCGCTGCGGAACGCCCTTCCTCAGGATGGATATCTGTGGGAATACCTCGACCGTTATCTGTGACCGTAATGGAATTGTCCATGTGAATAATCACCTGGATTTCGTCACAATGGCCCGCCAACGCTTCATCGATGGCATTATCCACGACTTCAAAGACCATATGATGAAGGCCGGATCCGTCGGCCGTATCCCCTATGTACATTCCAGGACGTTTGCGAACGGCCTCCAATCCCTTGAGCACTTTGATATTTTCAGAAGTGTATTGATTTTTTTCCTGAGTTTTCTGTTCCACGTATATTTTCCTGCTGTCGAAGGTCAAAAAATTGAAAGGGACTCAAATTCGCATGGGCATGACAACGTATTTAAACTGGAGTTCGGCAGAAGGAAGCGTAATCAACATGCTGCTTCCCGTTTCTCCAAAAGAGCAGGTCACCTGATCCACGCTCAAATGTTGGAGAACTTCCAATAAGTAATTGATATTAAAACCTATATCCAAAGGATCCTGAGTGTATTCCACTTCAAGTTCCTCATGGGCCTCCTCCTGTTCACTGTTGGAACAAATGATAGCCAGATTTCCTTGTGTCAGCAAAAACCGTACCCCCCGTACCTTATCGTTGGACAAAATGGAGGCACGCTGGAGTCCCTGCAACAAGGAAAGTCGTGAAATGGTGAAATGCCGATGATGCGTAGTCGGTATTACCCTTTGATAATCAGGATACTTTCCTTCAATGACCTTGGTAAGAAATTCGGTTTGAGAAAACCTGAACTCCACCTGCGTTGAGTGAAATATCAACTCTACCGGATCATCGTTGGGTTGCAACAATTTGATCAACTCACTGACAGACCTCCGCGGTAGGATGGCTTCAACTTTATCGAAATTCTGATCCATCTGATGGGTCGTGTAAGCCATCCGATGACCATCGGTAGCCACGGCGGTCACCTGATTGCCTTCAATGGCCAGATAAGTCCCGTTCAAATAAAACCGGACATCCTGTTGAGCTACTGCGTATTGTACTCGCTCCAGGAGGCTTCTGAGGAGTTTTTGGGTCAAGGTGACGCTTTTTCCTTCATCCGGTGCACGAGCCATGCCGGGAAAATCAACCCCTTCCAGAGTCAGCAGGTTGAACCGGCTTTTACCTGACCGTATCACCATTTTACCCGCACTTTGATCCAGCGTGAGAAGGCTGTTTTCAGGAAGACTACGCACGATATCATGAAGTTTTCGAGCAGAAACCAGGATGGCACTGGGTTCGCTGACCTGTTCCACAGGAGAATGGGTTTTCACCTGGATCTCGAGATCTGTTCCTTGAACCTGCAACCGGTTTTCGAAGGTGTCGATCAGAACATTATTCAGAATCGCCATGGTTTGGCGTCTTTCGACAATACTGAGCAAAGGCTGCAAAGACGTAAGAAGGTTTTCTCTTACTATCACTATAGTTGTCATATATCCCTCTTTAATAGGTAATGATAGGAGGCTGAAAAATTCCGGGAAAACTCTTAAAATGTAATAAGAAACATAATGATAAAGTGTTTCAAAGGATGTTGATAAGCCATTTTTTTACCGAATTGCTTTGTGGATAACCAAGAAAATAAAAAAAAATTCCTGTTTATCCACAAAGCATCCACTGGTTTTCCCCGGGTTATACCGTACTTATTTTGGGTTATCCATTGAGAATGCTGTTCAAGGCTTCGAAATCTCGTTGGGTCGTTTGATCGCTGCCACAGAGTTCCTGTATTTTTCTACAGGCATGTAGTACCGTCGTGTGGTCTCGTCCCCCGAAGGATTCTCCGATGTCAGGCAGACTGAGACTGGTAATTTCCTTGGCCAGGGCCATTGCCATTTGTCGAGGTCGTGCGAGATTACGGGTACGTTTTTTTGAGAACATGTCGCTGACTTTGATTTTGTAGTAGTCCGCTACCGTTTTCTGAATGTTTTCAATGGATATTTGCCGATGCTGCAGTGCCAGAACATCTTTCAGCGCTTCCCGTGCAGAAATGACGCTGATGGATTCATTACGAAAGCGTGCGTAAGCGACCACCCGTTTTAATGCGCCTTCCAGTTCACGTACATTTGAACGAATGTGCTTGGCGATGAAGAAAGCGACGGATTCTTCAAGAACGATCGACTCCTTTTGCGCTTTACTGATCAAGATGGCTACCCGCATCTCGAGTTCAGGAGGCTCTATGGCAACGGTCAACCCCCAGCCAAAACGTGAGATGAGTCGAGGCTCCATGCCTGATATTTCTTTGGGGAAGCTGTCGCATGTGATGATTATTTGTCGGTGTGATTCAACTAATGCATTGAATGCGAAGAAAAACTCTTCTTGAGTTCGAGTTTTATTACCAAAGAACTGGATATCATCGATCATCAACAGATCCAGGGTGTGGTAATACTGTTTGAAACTGTCAAAGGATTTGTGTTGATAAGCGCGGACGACATCAGAGACGTATTTTTCTGCGTGGATATAACGTACTCTGGCTTGGGGATTCCGCTCCAGAATATTGTTGCCAATCGCTTGAATCAAGTGGGTCTTGCCAAGGCCTACTCCCCCATAAACGAAGAGGGGGTTGTAGGCTTTTCCTGGATTTTCGGCAACCTGAAGAGCCGCCGCACGCGCCAGTTGGTTGGCTTTCCCGCAGACAAAGTTATCAAAGTTGAAGGTTGGATTAAGTTGAGATCGTTCGGCTTGATTGGGTTGAATCACCGTCCTGGTCAACGTGTCCTGATATGTGTCCGGAGGAGGAGAATTCTCGGGAAGAATCGTGCTATTCTCCTTCTGTTGCAAAATCACGGAATCCAACCCTTGCTCTCGAGCCAGTTCGTCGATACGTTGGAAGTAACGCTCCTTGACCCACTGAAGGATGAAGCGATTGGGGGCAATCAGGAAAACCTGGTTGTTTTCGATCACCTCCGAGAGAGGTTTTATCCAGGTATTGAATTGGGATTCTGTGTATTCTGCCTGAAGATTGAGCAGAGTTTGTTGCCATCGTTCTGAAGCGGGAAAAATAGACACTGTGGGGGGGTACCTTACGAGCTGAGAGCAGAGTGAAAACGAATGTTTACCCCAGCATTCTACCCCAGTCCAAACGAAGTTATTCACCGTTGGATGCAGGCTTTGTGGATATTTTTTTCTTGACATAACCCACTGTTTTGAGGTGTAATCATGGGTTCATTAGTGAAGTCTAGGAAAATGCCATGAAACGTACTTATCAACCGTCCGTCACCAAACGAAAACGCACCCATGGTTTTCTCGTACGAATGAAAACCCGTGGAGGACGTGCGGTCATCCGGGCACGTCGTGCTCAGGGTCGTGCTCGATTGGCTGTTTGAATTGGTTGATTAAAAATCAATCGGTTGATTACCCTTTCGGGACGTGCTGATTTTGAGGCTGTTTTTTCCCTGAGAATCAGCCGATCGACTCACCACTTCAGAATACTTGTCAAACCTAACGGAAGTGAAGACCTGCGCTTCGGTCAGGTCGTAAGTCGTAAAGTATGTCGGCGAGCAGTCGGGCGGAACTACATGAGACGATTTTGCCGGGAATGGGTGAGGAAGCATTTGAGGCAATTGAGCGGTCTTGATGTAGTTTTGGTTCATAAAAAAATCTTTACCCATGAAGATCAAACCCTACTTTATGGGGAATTGGAATGCTTGACGGATTTCAGCCATAAATGTCGCGATTCTTGCAGTTCCTCATCCGCTCGTATCAACTCTGCTTAAGTCCTTTTCTGGGCCGTTCTTGTCGTTTTTATCCAACTTGCTCTCAATATGCTTACGATGCCATTCTTCGGCATGGCTCTGCGCGTGGTATCGGCTTGGCGGTAAAACGTTTGTGTAAATGTCACCCCTGGCATCCTGGGGGCTACGATCCCGTTCCGTGAGAGTCCTATGAAACTGCAACGAATCATCCCTTTGATCATCTTCACTCTATCCAGTTTTATGCTGTGGGACGCTTGGCAAGCCTCTCAAGGGAAAAAGCCAGTCACCGGGATAAGTGCCATTTCTGTCCCCAGTGCTTCTCATGGACAGGCTTCTGATACGCCGTCTCCCCCAGGTTCCGTGCCGGCTCCCACCGTTTCTTCGTCAGGAGAAGTGGTGGCCGCTTCAGACTTGACCCATGGCCAACGAATTCTGGTTCATACCGATCTGTTCGATGCAGATATTGATACGGTTGGTGCAGACTTGCGCAGTTTAAAACTGAACCATCACCTCTCCGCTGAAAACGAGCATCGTCCCGTGGACCTGTTCGAAGATCACTCCAATTTGATCTATGTTGCCCAGAGCGGCTTGCTGGGAGATCATCTGCCGAACCATACTTCGATTTATCAGTCTCCTGTTACGAATTATTCTCTGGAATCCGGTCAGGAAGACCTCTCAGTCCCTCTGACCACGGAAGTTCCGGGTGTGATTTCTGTGACGAAAATTTACCATTTCAAGCGCGGAAGTTACGTGATTGGTGTTGAAACCAGGGTAAAAAATCTCTCCTCGACCCCCTTATCCCCATCCGCCTACTTTCAGTTTTTACGGGTTTCCAAGGCCCCTCCAGGTGATCCTCGCTTTGTCAGCACTTATACGGGCCCAGCAATTTATACCCAAGCCTCGAAATTCCAAAAAATCTCCTTTTCGGATATCGAAAAAGGAAAAAAAGACTATCCTGTCAATGCCAATGATGGCTGGATTGCCATGCTTCAACACTATTTTGTATCTGCCTGGCTACCACCAAGTGGCGTGCCGCGCGAGTTCTTTACCCGTAAGGTCGGGAATGATTTGTACACCGCAGGGGTCATTCTTCCCATGGGAACGATCCAGCCGCAGGGAAGTGCGGATGTGTCAGTCCCGCTTTATGCAGGACCTCAAGAAGGGGCGAAACTCAAGTCCCTTGCACCGGGTCTGGATTTGACCATCGATTATGGTTGGCTGACCATCATCGCCATGCCCATGTTTCAATTTCTCTCCTGGATTCATGGGCTGGTAGGAAATTGGGGGGTGGCCATCATCTTGCTGACGGTGACCATTAAGTTGGTATTTTTCCCGCTTTCTGCGGCAAGTTACAAATCCATGGCCAAAATGCGTGTGGTTCAGCCGAAAATGGAAAGAATCCGGCAACAATATGCGGATGATAAGGGCCGCATGAATCAAGCCATGATGGAGTTGTATAAAACAGAAAAAATAAACCCATTGGGTGGGTGTTTACCCATGGTGGTACAGATTCCCGTCTTCATTTCTCTTTACTGGGTATTGCTGGGGGCGGTGGAATTGCGTCATGCGCCCTTCTTTGCATGGATTCATGATTTGTCTGCCCCCGACCCTTTCTATATCCTTCCGCTGATCATGACCGCTTCCATGTTTTTGCAACAACGCATGAGTCCCAAGCCGGCGGATCCTGTACAAGCAAAGGTGATGCAGTTCATGCCCCTTGCTTTCAGTTTCATGTTCTTTTTCTTTCCGGCTGGTCTGGTTCTGTACTGGGTTGTCAATAATCTCTTGTCCATTGCCCAGCAGTGGCAGATTACCCGTATGATGGGTGATGGAGTCAAGTCCTGATATTATCGTTGCTCAAGCAACCGCCCCGATTCCTTCAGGGATCGGGGTATTGCGCGTCTCTGGGCGATCCATGGAGGCACTGGTCCGGTCCCTGACTGGCAAAGGCTATCCTGTCGCACGTCAGGCCTCTCTGCGTTCCTTTTATAACCGTGCGGGAGACGTCATCGATCATGGGCTCATCCTGTATTTTCCGGCACCGCATTCCTTCACTGGGGAGGATGTCATTGAATTGCACGCCCACGGTAGCCCAGTCGTTCTTCAGGAATTACAAGTGCACTGTCTTCAGTGGGGGGCAAGATTGGCCAATCCGGGAGAATTCACCCTAAGGGCTTACCTCAATAATAAAATAGACCTTAACCAGGCCGAGGCCGTGGCTGACTTGATTCATGCGGAATCTTCCCAAGCGGCTCGTTCGGCGGCCATGGCTTTGTCCGGAAGATTTTCCGAAGTCATTCACTCCATGATTTCTGATCTTACAATGCTTAGGGTGCGATTGGAAAGTGATTTCGATTTTACTGATGAGGAACTCCCGGTTTTTCATGAAATTTCCTTCCGTTCTTCCTTGAATCATCTCCTGGAGCGGTTGACACGTTTGGTGGAAAATTCACGACAAGGGGCGCTCTTGCGTGAAGGTAAGCAGATTGTTTTGATTGGCTCTCCCAATGTAGGGAAGTCAAGTTTGCTCAACGCGCTGACCGAGGAAGACCATGCCCTGGTTACACCCATTGCAGGGACCACACGGGACCTGATTCGCGGTCATATGGTTTTGCAAGGCATCCCGATACATTTGGTGGATACTGCCGGTATTCGGGAGACAGGGGATCTCGTTGAACTTGCTGGAATTGATCGCACATGGTTGGCAGCCAACAAGTCGGATTTGGCCTTGGTCGTGGTTGATGTTCGCAACGGGTTGACGGAGGATGATCGTTCCCTGATCGGACGTTTGCTACCCGACCAGCCAAAATTGATCGTTGCGAATAAAATCGATCTGTTGTCACCCGAATGCGATGCTGTTTCTGAATTGAAGCACTCCCTTGCTGGGGTGTTACCGGTTATTCCGGTATCTGCCCAGACGAGGGACGGATTGGATGTACTGAAGCAGGAAATGCTGTCAGGCATGGGTATCGGTCGTACTTCGGAGGCACCTTTGTTGCTGGCGCGTGAACGCCACATTGGGATTTTGGTGCAGGCCATGGGCCATCTGCAGGAAGCCTTGAGGACCTTGGAATCAGAGTTTGTTGCTGAAGAATTGCGTCAAACCCAACTTAAGTTGGCACAAATCTCAGGGAAGGAATTTGCGGCAGATGACTTGTTGGGGGAGATTTTTTCAAGGTTTTGTATTGGTAAGTAATGGTTGGTCGAGTCCCGGTGTTTCACGTGAAACACCGGGATCAACGGATATAAAGGATGGGCACAACACGTGAAATATCCTCAGGAATTTGCGGTAATCATTGTGGGGGGAGGGCATGCCGGTACAGAAGCCGCATTGGCTTCGGCACGCGCGGGTGTGATGACGCTCTTGTTGACACACAATATCGACACATTGGGTCAAATGTCTTGTAATCCTTCAATTGGCGGTATTGGTAAGGGGCATCTGGTCAAGGAAATTGATGCTTTGGGCGGTGTGATGGGGTTGGCTGCCGATGCTGCAGGTATTCAGTTCAGAATATTGAACAGCAGCAAAGGTCCGGCCGTCCGGGCGACCCGTGCTCAAATTGACCGACAACTTTATCGACAGTACATTCGCATGCGCTTGGAAAACCAGCCGAACCTGATTATTTTCCAGCAAGCCGTTACCGGCATCAAGGTGATTGGCGGGCGTGTGGTGGGAGTGGAGACTCAATTAGGGATATGGTTTTCTGGCCGATCGGTGGTACTGACGACGGGAACATTTTTGGCAGGATTGATGCATATTGGTCTGAATAAAACGCCTGGAGGACGAGCTGGTGATGCTCCGGCTATTCCATTGGCAGAACAATTGAAAGATTTATCCCTGCCTGTAGGGCGCTTGAAAACAGGAACGCCCCCTCGAATCGATGGGAGGACCATTGACTATTCCAAAACGTTGGCCCAGCCTGGAGATGAGCCGAGACCGAAGTTTTCATTCTGGTCGGCGGAGGAAAATCATCCTCGACAAGTGCCATGCTGGATTACCCATACCACTGAAATGACTCATGAGATCATCCGTCAAGGTTTGGACCGATCCCCTCTTTATACTGGGGTGATCGAGGGCGTAGGACCGCGTTATTGTCCCTCCATAGAAGACAAGATACATCGTTTTGGGGATAAAGCATCGCACCAAATCTATCTGGAGCCTGAGGGCTTGACGACTCATGAAGTGTATCCCAATGGCATTTCCACCAGTTTACCCTTTGACGTTCAACTGGCTTTGGTGCACTCGATTCCCGGACTGGAAAAGGCGCACTTGATGAGACCTGGATATGCCATCGAGTATGATTACCTGGACCCTAGAGGTTTATTTCCCACCCTGGAATCCAAATCGTTGCGAGGCTTGTTTCTTGCCGGACAGATCAATGGGACCACGGGATATGAAGAAGCCGCAGCGCAAGGATTGCTTGCCGGTCTCAATGCAGCATGTGCTGCGCGTGACAGGGATGGGTGGGCCCCCCTGCGACATGAGGCTTACCTGGGCGTCATGGTGGATGACTTGGTGACCCGAGGGGTGACAGAGCCTTACCGAATGTTTACCAGTAGAGCAGAATACCGTTTGCAATTGCGTGAGGATAATGCTGACCTGAGACTTTCTGAACATGCCTATGACTTCGGCCTGATTTCTGAGGAACAATGGGCTGAGTTTTCAGAGAAAAGGGAGATGATCGAAGAAGAAACCCAGCGAATCGGAAAAATTCGATTTCATCCTGAAAACCACTCAACAAATGAATTGACAACAATATTTGGACCCAATTACCCAGACAAGGAAGTCACTTACCTTGAGTTGCTCAGAAGGCCTGAAGTTGGCTATGAACAACTTGAACTTCTTGATGTCCTGGAACCGAATTCGGAAAAATTACAGGCCGTTAGAAAACAAGTGGAAGTTCAGGTAAAATACAGTGGCTATATCGAGCGCCAAAAACTGGAAGTTGAACGACAGCGAGCCCAGGAAGAAACAAAATTATCCCAGAATCTGAACTATTTTGAAGTCTTGGGGCTATCCCACGAGGTTCAGGAGAAATTACAGCAACATTGTCCAACAACCTTGGGACAAGCCAGTCGGATACCCGGGATTACCCCAGCAGCCATTTCGTTGCTTATGGTCCATGTAAAGCGAACACATCATGTCTGAATATGACTGTATTACCTCAGAAGAAGTGCAGGTCCTTCGCAATGGTCTGGAAACATTAAATATTTCTGTGTCCGAAAAAACCCTTGACCAGGCCATTCAATATTTGGATCTATTGGAAAAGTGGAATGGTGCCATCAATTTGACGGCCATTCGCGAAAGAAACAGAATGTTGACCCTTCATTTGATGGATAGTTGGTCACTGGCTCCATTTCTGAAGAAATCTGATTCGTTACTGGATGTTGGGTCTGGGGGAGGCTTTCCGGGGATTCCTGTTGCCCTGATTCGCCCTGATTTGTCCATTACCCTGATGGAATCCAATCAAAAGAAAGTTGCCTTTTTGAAACAGGCTAAAATCGAATTAAATCTATCCAATCTGGAGGTCATTGCCGAGCGCGTCGAACAGAGCACCCCGTCCAGGTTGTTTAATACCATTACTTGCCGAGCTTTTTCAGATCTTTCTGAATTTGTTCGTGCGACGCGTCATTTACTTCAGAAAGGAGGGGAATGGATTGCCATGAAAGGAGCCATCCCTTATGATGAAATCAATCGTCTCCCTGCCGGGATATCAACCACCATTACCCCCATTCAAATACCAGGTCTCAAGGCCGAACGGCATTTAATTCATCTGCATTACGCGATCTGATGGCAAAAATATTGGCAGTCACCAATCAGAAGGGTGGGGTGGGTAAAACCACGACAGTGGTTAATCTTTCTGCAAGTTTGACTGCCTTGGGTCAAAAGGTGCTATTGATTGATCTGGATCCTCAAGGAAATGCCACGACGGGCAGTGGGTTGGATAAAAATTCACTAAAAAATACGGTCTACCAGGTTTTGACTCAGGAACGGTCCATCGATTCGGCTATTTACCGTTCTCCCACTGCAGGCTATGATGTCTTACCCGCCAATCGAGCATTGGCAGGTGCCGAAATTGAGTTGGTGGATGTGGAATTCCGGGAATTTCGTCTCAAAAACAGTTTGGAAAATATCAGATCAAATTATGATGTTGTCCTGATTGACTGTCCTCCGGCACTTAATTTACTGACTCTCAATGGATTGACGGCCACCTGGCGACTACTTATTCCGATGCAATGTGAGTATTATGCGCTCGAGGGACTGACCGACCTTCTTCAGACCATTCGAAGAGTACGCGCTCACCTTAATCCAGAGATTGCCATTGAAGGATTATTGCGGACCATGCTCGATCCAAGAAGCGCCTTGGCACAGCAGGTGTCTGCTCAGTTAGAAAGACATTTTTCGGGAAAAATATATCGTACAGCCATTCCACGGAATATTCGATTGGCAGAGGCTCCCAGTCATGGAAAACCCGTACTTCACTACGACCCTGCCTCCAAAGGTGCAATGGCTTATCTGGAGTTGGCTAAAGAGATGATGGAACGTTTTGATGGTGCCGTTTCACGTGAAACAACTTCTTCGCTCAGATGAAAACAAAGAGGGAAAAATGAAAAAAAACAAAGGATTGGGGCGTGGGCTCGATGCTTTGCTGGGAGAGGATCTGGGCAGCGGCGAGGATCAGAATAAAAATGATCGACTGACCTTTATTGATATCAATCAACTTCAACCGGGAAAATATCAACCCAGAACAAAGATGGACGCAACTTCCTTGGAAGAGTTGGCGCAGTCCATTGAAACCCAGGGGTTGCTTCAACCAATTCTTGTACGGGTAGTGGAAACCGGGAACTACGAAATCATCGCGGGTGAACGGCGCTGGCGGGCCTCCAGGATGGCTGGGCTGTCTGAAGTCCCTGTAATGATTCGGAATATTCCGGACGAAGCTGCGCTGGCTGTGGGCTTGATCGAAAACATACAACGAGAAAATCTCAATCCCTTGGAAGAGGCTCAGGGATTGGAGCGCTTGATTGATGAATTTGGAATGACGCACGAAGGAGCAGCACAGGCAGTGGGACGGTCTCGCAGTGCCGTAACGAACATTTTGAGATTATTGCAGTTGTCTGAAAATGTACAATCTCTTTTGATGGAAGGGATGATTGAAATGGGTCATGCTCGGGCCATGATTTCTCTACCCGAATTGCTCCAGAAAGAAGTGGCATTGGAGGTCGTGGACAAACAATTGTCTGTACGGCAGACCGAGCAGCGCGTCAAGAAACTTCAAAACCCGCCCTCGGTGGGTAAAACGCCTAAAGTACTGGAACGGACTCGTGATATTCTTAAATTGGAAGAAAATCTGGCAGATCATTTTGGTACGCAAGTCTTGCTCAAATCCGGTTCAAAAGGACAAGGCAGCGTGACAATCAAATTCTCAAACCTGGATCAGTTGGAGGGGATTTTGATGCGTTTCGGTTTGGGCAAGGAATAGCGCAGCGCTATTGCGTCTCTGTTTGTGACGAGCGACCGGATGAAATTGTGAAGGGGGATATCCTCCTCGGGATCATGATTTCTCTCGGTTTACCAGAAAAGATTGCGTGCATCAATAAATTCAAAGGAATTCGTTGTGCGTGGCAAATCGATCTTCATGGCAATCGTTTCACTGGTATTTTCAGGATGTTCGTCGGTATCTGTACACGACCCTTTGACCATGAAGCAGAATGACCTTGTGCCGGTCTATTATTGTGCGGAATCGACGGCGCAAATGAGCATATTGGATAAAACACTGACCAAAGAAATAAATAAAAGCAGGTTTGAAGACATCCAGAAAGCATCGCTTGGGGATATTGACGATTATTTGAATACGAACATAGTCAAATCACCTTACCTGATTATCAAGAAATTGTCGTCCTGCCAAGAGGTTAGGACATTGCCTCAGAAGCCAAATGCGCTATACCTGTCCATTACCCTGAGTGGCTATGGGAATTTAAATGAAAGGTGGAGAAAGATATTTTTTGGCTCTGTATTGGTAGAGGGGATCGCACAGGGAGTCGTCGTCGGTTCTGCAACCAAAGATCCGTTGCTTGGCATTCTTGTGGCAGTGGGGGCACTTGGCCGTGAGTACCTGACCTGGAGTGGCCTCGCTGTTGCAATGGAGGGGTTCGGTCAGGAGTATTTGACCTGGAACGGGATTGATTGGTTTATGGGAAAAAATTATGCGCCGGTAACTTTGGAGGGTAAGTTGGTCACGGTTATGGACGAGAAAACAATATGGAAAGACAGTTCATTCGTCACAGACAATAGTGACGAGTTAAAAAACATGAGCAAAGATGAAAAAAACAATAAGAAAGTCCAATTACAAGCCAGCTTGCATAAAGCCGAAAATGAACTGATGGCGTCTCTTAATGCCTATTTGGCAAAGGAATTATTGAACAACAGGATAACTCCATCTACGGTTCAATACCCATAGAAAAAAAGCCGAAAAAATGATGTCGGTTTTTACCCAGAAAGGCCGATTCAACGCCATCAGCCATAAGTGAGGTTGGTAAAGCAGAGGAACATTGACTCTAGTCAATGAGTTCCTTTATAATCCCGCTGTTTGCCATGAACCGCATGATACATCCGAAAATACGTAAGTTCATTCTCATACAACTCATCGTATCTCTGGTTTTTGCTTTGGGCTGCGGTATTGGATGGGGAGAAGAAGCTGCAATCTCGGGTGGATTAGGAGGCAGTATCAGTGCGATCGCAGGTTTGGCCTATGCAATTCGTGCTTCCATCGTGAAAGGGAAAACGGCTGAAGAATGGGTTCAGGCACAATATGCCGGTGAGCGCTTTAAATTCATGACGACCGTGATAGTAATGGTTGCAGTCGCCAAGAGTTACCCATCATTGCACTGGCTTGAGTTTTTATTGGGGTATATGGCCACACTGACCGTTTATTTTACGGCCTTGTTGTGGGAAAAATAATTTACAGGGTGTTCAGACCGTCATGACCGAAAGTGCCGCACCGTCCTCGAGTGAATATATACATCACCATCTGACCAACCTGGTCAGTGGCCAGGGCTTTTGGTCCTTCGATATTGATACCCTGGTGACTTCTGCACTGCTTGGGTTGATCGTTTTTGGTTTTATGGCTTCGGTTGCTCGTAAGGCTACCTCTGGGGTGCCTGGACGAACACAGGCGGCTGTGGAAATCCTTCTGGAAATGGTTCAAACCCAGGTTCGGGATACCTTCCATGGTGAAAGCGGGATGGTGGGGCCGCTTGCCCTGACGATCTTTGTCTGGGTTTTTACGCTCAACGCCATGGACCTTCTGCCAGTGGATCTGGTCTCCCTGCTGATGGGTTCAGTGGGGATAGAGCATTGGAAAGCCGTGCCGACCACGGATCCAAATTTGACTTTTGCCATGTCCATCACCGTGTTCTTCCTGATTCTTTACTATAACCTTAAGGTAAAGAAATGCGGTGGGTTCTTGCGCGAAGTGTTTACTGTACCTTTTGGCGCCAAAATGGCTCCGTTCAATTTTCTGTTTCGGCTCATCGAAGATTTGGCCAAGCCCGTATCTCTGGCTTTGCGGTTATTTGGAAATATGTACGCGGGTGAGATGGTGTTCATCCTGATCGCTCTTTTGCCGCCTTACCTGCAATGGCTGCTGGGTGCGCCCTGGGCCATTTTCCACATATTGATCATCACACTGCAAGCGTTCATTTTCATGATCCTGACCATCATTTATCTGAGCATGGCGCATGAAAGCCATTAGGAACTGATTTCGTAGTACTTTTTATTCACTGGCAGTCATTTTAGTAGAATCATTCAAGGAGATAACATGGAACACCTCGCATCCCTGCTCGGCAGCACCGCTATCGCTGTATCCATTCTGATCGGCTGTGGTGCACTGGGAACCGCTATTGGCTTTGGTATTCTGGGCGGCCGTTTTCTGGAAGGCGCAGCTCGTCAGCCAGAAATGATTCCAACCTTGCAGGTCAAGATGTTCATCGTGGCTGGCTTGTTGGATGCCGTAACCATGATCGGTGTGGGTATCGGCCTGTTCCTGCTCTTCGCCAACCCCTTTGTTCCGATGTTGAAAGGTTAATTCGGACAATTCAAAGGGAGTACAGGCATGAACATCAATGCCACATTATTTGGTCAGGCCATTACATTTGCCATTTTGATCTGGTTCACGATGAAGTTCGTGTGGCCGCCGGTCGTGGCAGCACTGGATGATCGGTCCAAGAAAATCGCAGAAGGGCTGGAAGCTGCCGAGCGTGGAAGACAGGATTTTGCCAAGGCGGAACTTCGTTCTCAAGATGCTTTGAACGAGGCAAAGTCCAGAGCTGCGGAGATCATTGCGCTGTCAGAGAAACAAGCGCAGGCGATTGTGCAACAAGCGCATGATGCAGCGGTGATCGAAGCAAATCGCGTCAAGGCGCAGGCGCAAGCGGAAGTGGAACAGGAAGTGATGCGTGCGCGGGATTCCTTGCGCGATCGAGTGGCCGACCTTGCCGTGTCAGGGGCAGAAAAAATTCTGCGTCGCGAAATCAACGCACAAGCCCATGCTGACTTGTTGACAGCCATTCAGGCTGAACTGTAAGGGAAGGGGCCATGGCTGAAATTACCACCATTGCACGACCTTACGCTGAAGCCTTGTTTCGGCGCGCTCAGGAAACCGGTCAGGCCGCCCAATGGAGCGAGCATCTGGCCTGGTTGGCCACGCTGGTCAAGAATGAACAGTTTGCCGGGGTAATCGGTGATCCGCGTCTGACTCGAGAGCAGTTGGTATCCTTCATTCTCGGTCTGAGCGAGACACCGCTGGATAGTGAAGCTCAAAATCTGGTGGCAGCCCTGGCTGAAAATCATCGATTAGGGGCACTGCCTGCCATTGCACGGCAATATGAAGGGTTGCGCCATGAGCATGAAGGGATACTGGATGCACAGATTGCTTCTGCCTATCCGTTGAATGAGGAACAGGTGCGGCAACTGATAGAGCACCTTGAGAGAAGCCATGGCAAACAGGTCAGAGTTCATGTGGTCGTAGATTCTGCTCTTTTGGGAGGAATCTCTATCACCATAGGTGATCGCGTGATCGATGGTTCGGTGCGCGCCCGTTTGGAACAGATGGCGGTAGCCCTAAAACATTAAGTTAAGAAGGGTGCCGCAGGTGCGGCATTCCCATCAGGAGATCGAGAGCATGCAGTTGAATCCATCCGAAATCAGCGAATTGATCAAGGCGAAGATCCAGAATCTTCCCATCACTGCCGAAGCCCATACACAGGGAACGGTCGTATCCGTCACGGACGGAATCGTACGGATCCATGGTCTGAATGATGTGATGCAGGGGGAAATGCTGGCCTTCCCGCAAAATACCTATGGTCTTGCCCTGAACCTGGAGCGAGATTCCGTGGGGGCAGTGATTCTGGGAGAGTACGCGCACATCAGCGAAGGAGATACCGTCACCTGTACCGGTCGCATTCTGGAAGTTCCGGTTGGCCCGGAGTTGATTGGCCGGGTGGTGGATGCCCTGGGTAAGCCGATCGATGGAAAAGGGGCGATTGAAGCCAAAGTCTCCTCTCCCATTGAAAAAATTGCACCCGGCGTGATCGAGCGCCAATCGGTGACGCAACCTGTACAAACCGGATTGAAATCCATCGATTCCATGGTGCCCGTGGGTCGTGGACAACGGGAATTGATCATTGGTGATCGGCAAACCGGAAAGACAGCCGTTGCCATCGACACCATCATCAATCAAAAAGGTCAGAACATGACCTGCATTTATGTGGCGATAGGACAGAAGGCCTCGTCGGTCGTCAATGTGGTGCGTAAACTCGAAGAACACGGTGCGATGGCATACACCATCGTGGTGGCTGCGACAGCGTCAGAGTCGGCGGCCATGCAGTTCATAGCCCCCTATTCGGGGTGCTCCATGGGTGAATATTTTCGTGATCGTGGCGAAGATGCTCTGATCATTTATGATGATCTGACCAAACAAGCCTGGGCTTATCGTCAAATCTCCCTGTTGTTGCGCCGTCCACCGGGTCGTGAAGCTTATCCAGGGGATGTTTTTTATCTTCATTCCCGACTGCTGGAACGCGCTGCACGGGTCAATCCGGATTATGTGGAACGGTTGACCAAGGGCGAGGTCAAGGGCAAAACGGGCTCCCTGACTGCCCTGCCGATCATTGAAACCCAGGCAGGGGATGTGACTGCGTTCGTGCCGACCAATGTGATTTCCATCACCGATGGTCAGATCTTCCTGGAAACGGATTTGTTCAATGCCGGGATTCGTCCGGCCATCAACGCCGGGATTTCCGTGTCCCGGGTCGGCGGCGCGGCACAGACCAAGGTGATCAAAAAGTTGGGAGGCGGGATTCGTCTGGCATTGGCGCAGTACCGCGAACTCGCCGCATTCGCTCAGTTTGCTTCTGATCTGGATGACACGACCCGCAAGCAACTCGAGCGTGGGCGCATGGTGACCGAATTGATGAAACAGGCACAATATGCCACCTTGTCTGTGGCTGAAATGGCAGTAACCTTGCATACGGTCAACAAGGGACATTTTGATACGGTTGAAGTCAAGCGTGCTCTGGCTTTCGAATCCAGTTTGATCGCTTTCCTGAAGAGCAAGTATCCTGCCATCATTGAAAAGATAGCAGCGACCAACGACCTCGATAAGGATACTGAGCAGGCCCTGGAAGCAGCAATCGAAGATTTCAAGAAAACCGGCGTGTATTGAGCGGGACGAGGAGCACTGAATCATGGCGGGATCAAAGGAAATCCGGATAAAGATCAAAAGCGTACAAAATACGCGCAAGATCACCAAGGCCATGGAAATGGTGGCTGCCAGCAAAATGCGCAAAGCGCAGGAACGCATGCGGGCTGCTCGTCCTTACGGTGAAAAAATCCGTAAGGTGGCTTCTCATCTGGCGCAGGCCCATGCCGAATACAAACATCCCTTTTTGGTGACCCGGGAAAAAATTCAAAATGTGGGCGTTGTGCTGGTGACTTCCGACAAGGGGCTATGCGGTGGGTTGAATTCCAATCTTTTTCGCCACCTGATCAATTCCATGAAACAGTGGGAACAGCAAGGGGCAAAAATTCGTGCGGCTGCTCTGGGTAACAAGGGGTTGGGTTTCCTGAACCGGATCTCCGTTCCGGTCGTTTCCCATGCGGTTCAGTTGGGAGACAAGCCTCATCTGGAAAGATTGATCGGACCCCTCAAGGTATTGCTGGATCAGTACATGACAGGTGAGGTGGATGCGGTCTATCTGGCCTACAATCGCTTCGTCAATACCATGAAACAACAGACCGTCGTGGAAAGGATTCTACCCCTGCCGCAGGAAAAGATTGGCGATGAAACGCGTCAGGAGGCGGCTGCCTGGGACTATCTCTATGAACCCGATCCACAGGCCGTGATCGATGAGTTGCTCATGCGCTATGTCGAAGCATTGGTCTATCAAGCAGTGGCCGAGAATATCGCCTCCGAGCAAAGTGCACGGATGGTAGCCATGAAGGCGGCTTCTGATAATGCAGGCACGGTCATCAGTGAATTGCAATTGATTTATAACAAGTCTCGTCAGGCCGCCATTACCAAGGAACTGTCGGAAATCGTCGGTGGCGCGGCCGCCGTTTGACCCTATTAATTAATAGTACTCATCATTAGGACTCGCAAATGAACCAAGGAAAAATTGTCCAGTGTATCGGGGCGGTGATCGATGTCGAATTTCCCCGCGACCAAATGCCCGGCATCTATAGTGCGCTTACCATGGAAGGGAGCGAGTTGACGCTGGAAGTCCAACAACAACTCGGTGATGGCGTGGTTCGGACCATTGCCCTGGGATCTTCCGATGGTTTACGCCGGGGTATGATGGTCAGCAATACGGGAAAGCCGATCTCGGTTCCGGTTGGACCCAAAACTCTGGGGCGGATCATGGATGTATTGGGTCGTCCCATCGATGAAGCTGGTCCCGTGGAAGCCGAAACGACCGCATCCATTCACCGGAAGGCGCCCAGTTATGAAGAATTGTCGCCAAGTCAGGAATTGCTGGAGACAGGGATCAAAGTGATCGACCTGATCTGCCCTTTTGCCAAAGGGGGTAAGGTTGGTTTGTTCGGCGGCGCCGGTGTCGGTAAAACCGTGAACATGATGGAGTTGATCAACAATATTGCCAAGGCGCACGGCGGCTATTCCGTCTTCGCCGGCGTGGGAGAGCGAACCCGGGAAGGGAACGATTTCTATCATGAAATGAAGGATTCCAACGTTCTCGACAAGGTTGCTCTGGTGTATGGCCAGATGAATGAGCCACCGGGCAATCGCTTGCGCGTTGCATTGACGGGTTTGACGATGGCTGAATACTTCCGTGATGAAGGACGGGACGTATTGCTGTTCGTGGATAATATCTACCGCTTTACGCTGGCTGGAACGGAAGTATCTGCCCTGTTGGGACGGATGCCCTCGGCGGTGGGTTATCAACCCACCCTGGCGGAAGAAATGGGACGGTTGCAAGAACGGATTACCTCGACCAAAGTGGGTTCCATCACCTCGGTGCAAGCCGTCTATGTGCCTGCTGATGACTTGACGGATCCGTCGCCGGCAACGACCTTTCTGCACCTGGATTCCACGGTGGTATTGTCACGGGATATCGCTTCTCTCGGGATCTACCCGGCCGTGGATCCACTGGATTCCACTTCTCGCCAATTGGATCCGCTGGTGGTGGGCGAAGATCACTACAACGTTGCACGTTCGGTTCAATCCACCTTGCAACGCTACAAGGAATTGCGTGACATCATTGCCATTCTGGGAATGGATGAACTGTCCCCTGAAGACAAGTTGGTGGTGGCACGGGCGCGCAAGATTCAACGCTTTCTTTCGCAGCCTTTCCATGTGGCTGAAGTCTTTACCGGCGCACCGGGAAAATATGTGTCCCTGGCTGAAACCATCAAGGGTTTCAAAGGCATCGTCAACGGCGATTACGACAATTTACCCGAACAGGCCTTCTACATGGTGGGCGGAATCGACGAAGCCATCGAGAAAGCCAAAACGATGCAATAAGGGGAAATCATTATGGCCAATGTCATCCATGTGGATGTCGTCAGCGCAGAAGCTGAATTATTCTCCGGGGATGCAGAGTTTGTGGTGCTTCCTGGAGAAGGCGGGGAGTTGGGAATTTACCCGCGTCATACGCCATTGATTACTCGCATCAAACCCGGAACGGTCAGGGTTCGTGGGGTGGGAAAGAGTGAGGATGAAATCATTTTCGTGGCCGGTGGTATTTTGGAAGTACAACCGGACGGCGTGACGGTGTTGGCTGACACCGCCATTCGTGCCCATGATCTGGATGAAGCCAAGGCTTTGGAAGCGAAACGCAATGCAGAAGAAGCCTTGCAAAACAAATCCAGTGATGTGGATTATGCCCGTGCTTCTGCCGAGTTGGCTACCGCCGTTGCGCAATTGGCGACCATTCAACGCGTACGCAAGGATCATCACTGAACGCCCCACGCATCACGCCGCTTTATATCGTTGTCCTGGCGGCAGGCCAGGGCAAACGGATGAATTCCGCTTTGCCCAAGGTTCTGCAGCCTCTCGCTGCAAAGCCTTTACTGGCCCATGTGCTTCAAACTGCCCAGGTTCTCGAGCCCGATAAAGTCATCGTTGTCTATGGACATGGGGGAGAGGCCGTACGGGCATCTTTTGAAGGCCGGGACTTGACCTGGGTCCATCAGGCAGAACAAAAAGGCACTGGCCATGCCCTTGCTCAAGTTTTGCCCCATCTGCCTGCCCAGGGCATCGTCTTGGTCCTGTACGGTGATGTTCCACTGCTTCAACCTCATACACTCGAACAACTGATTCAACCCGCGCGTGATGCACTGGTTCTTCTGACCCAACATATTCCTGAGCCTGGGGGGTATGGGCGAATTTTGAGGGATGATCGACAGAAGGTGATCGGCATCCGGGAAGAAAAGGATGCGTCAATCCAGGAAAAACAGATTCATGAAGTCAATACCGGCATCATGGCCATGCCCATCGAGCACGTTTCCCACTGGCTGGAACGATTGACTTGCGCCAATGCACAGGGTGAATACTACCTGACGGATATTGTCGCCAGTGCGGTGGCCGACGGGGTGGTTGTCCATACGGCTCAGCCCACCCATGACTGGGAAGCACTGGGTATCAACGACAAGCGTCAACTTGCCCGGCTCGAGGGCATCTGGCAACGACACCAGGCTGAAGTCCTTCTCGGCAGCGGGGTGACCATTGCCGATCCTGACCGTTTGACTTTGCGGGGCACGGTGACCTGTGGTCGAGACGTCATGCTCGATGTAGGGGTCATCCTGGAAGGGGACGTCATTCTGGAGGAGGGGGTCACCATCGGGCCCTACTGTGTCCTCAAGAATTGCAGAATCGGCGCGGGAACGGTGGTGCAAGCCTATACTCACGTCGAGGGCGCCCAGTTGGGTACAGGTAATCACGTAGGCCCCTATGCGCGTATTCGTCCCGGAACGATCACGCAACAGGCAGTTCATCTGGGCAATTTTGTAGAAGTCAAGAATTGCACCATTGATCAGGCTTCCAAAGCCAATCATCTGACGTATCTGGGAGATAGTTCCATCGGCGCAAGAGTCAACGTCGGGGCGGGAACGATCACCTGTAATTATGATGGAGTCAACAAACACCGCACCCAGATTGGCGATGATGTATTCATCGGGTCGGATACTCAACTCGTGGCACCTGTCACGGTGGAAGCCGGCGCCACCATCGGCGCCGGGTCCACGATCGTCAGGACGGCCCCTGCCGACCAACTGACGCTATCGCGCAGCAGGCAACTGACGGTTCCCCACTGGAAACGCCCGTTCAAAAAGTAAACTGCGCAACAGTGTGGAATGACACGCCGACTGTGGCGTGCTCAGCGATGTTTCTTGAGAGTGAGTTCCCGGGTAACCAGTTCATTCAATACAGTGAAAAGCGCCGCATTACTGCCGGCCTGAGAGGGTGAAGTGGCATACATGCCATCGACGATGAGGGTGGGCACACCGTCCACGCCATAACTCATGGCCTGCTGATCGCCTTGCTGCACCTTGGACTGGATGGCAAAGGAGCGGTAGAGCGCAATGAATTTATTGCGATCGACCCCCTGTTTCTGGACCCAATCGAAAAGGTCGTCTTCAGAGAACAGGTTGACCTGTTGCTCGTGCAGGGCAGTAAATACCTTTTCCTGAAGGCGGTTGGCCTCATGAAGGGCTTCCAGAGCATAGTAGGCACGGGCCAGCACGGACCACTGCGAATGTCCAAAGGTCACGGGAACACGGCGGTAGATGACGCCGGCCGGGAGTTTACGTGACCAAGGTTCGAGCAGGGGTGCGAGATGGGCGCAGTGAGGACAGGCATAGGAGAAAAATTCCAGCACTTCCACAGAGGATCCAGGCAAGGGTGCTTGAGCAACGATCTGGTAATCCTGTCCCGCAGTGGCGGCTTGAAGTTTGTCCGCCATGGAACCGGTCCATAGAAGGATCCCAGTGCAGGCTAGAAAACGACGACGGGAATGAGGCAAGAGCATGAGAAGAAACTCCTGTAGAGAAGGCTAATGAGGAATCAGAGAACTGTGACTGGTGGTGGTTTCGCGCAAGACTTGGGCTGGAACTCCATTATCCTTGAGGGATTTGACCAGGGTACGGACCTCTTCCACGGAAGAAAATGGGCCGATTCTCACACGATAGTAGAGGGGTTTCCCCTCTACCTGACCAGGTACGACCGTGCTGTCTATGCCCAACAAAGCCAAGGTGGCACGCTGACTTTCTGCCTCGGAGGATTGACCAAAGGCGCCGGTTTGCACAAAGTAGCGAACCGTTACCGGATGTTGCAATTCATCACTCAAAGGTGAGGGTATGGAAGTGGCGGGGGTAGAAAGACCGGACGTCGGAGTTTTTTCTTCCACATCGGGGGGTGGGACACCCTCTGTGGCTGGAGTAGGCGTAGACGTAGTGGGTGCTGATGAAACGGGTGTGGCTGGTGCACCAACTTCACTTCCTTCGGTCACTTGAGACGGAGTCAAAATTCCTCGTTTGGTGAGATCAGATCCGGTAAGTTTCTCGGGTGTGGCGGAAGGATGTGGGGGGGTATTGCGAGAAGTGATCGGCGAAGAGAGATGGCTGATGTATAGTGCCACTCCCGCCGCCAGCAGAACACCGCCTGCCAGCCCTATCATGCTTCCGATAAAAAAAGCACTGCCTGGGGTTTTTTCGGGTTTCTTGTTAGATTTCTCAGCCACAAGTCACTCCAAATAGGGATTTCTGCCTGAGAGGATGATAGCAGAATCCATGTAATGAAAAGCGGGTCTTCATTTTACATTCGATCTGGAGCAGAGACGCCCAACAGGCTCAAACCATCCCTCACCACGATCCCGATGGCGCTCAGCAAGGCCATGCGCGCATCTACCTGAGCGGGCTCACCTTCCAGAAAGGGAACCTGGTTGTAGTAGGCATGAAACTCGGCAGAAAGATCTCGCAAATAAAATGCGACGAGATGGGGGGAAAAGTCGCTGGCGGCCTGTTCCAGAAGTGAGGGATAAGCGTACAAAATTTGCAGAATGCGCGTTTCCTCTTCATGAATCAAGGAGTGCAGCACGCTGTTTTCCAGTACAGCCGGATCTCCGCCCCAGCGTTCCAGAACCCTCTGGATACGGGCATGGGCATATTGAATGTAATACACCGGGTTGTCCTGAGACTGGGAAGTCGCCAGATCCAGGTCGAAATCCAGGTGCTGGTCTGATTTGCGCAAAACGTAAAATAAACGGGCAGCGTCCCGACCGACCTCGGTACGCAATTCACGCAACGTGATGAATTGCCCCTTTCGGGTGGACATTTGAACTTTTTCGCCCTGACGGAACAGGCTGACGAATTGAACCAAGGGTACGGAGAGACGTGTGTCATCATAACCCAGTGCGTTCAGGGCTGCCCGGATCCTGGGAATGTAACCGTGATGGTCGGCACCCCAGATGTCCACGATGAGATCAAAACCCCGTTCGAATTTACCCACATGGTAGGCAATGTCAGAAGCAAAGTAGGTGTAGAGCCCGTTTTCCCGCTGGACGACTCGATCTTTTTCGTCGCCAAAGGCCGAAGAGCGAAACCAGCGGGCACCCTTGTCGGTATAGAGGTGCCCGGCATGTTCCAGACGGGACACGATGAGGGCTACGGCACCCGAATCAAAGAGGGATTGTTCGGAGAACCAGTCATCGAAGACGACCCCAAACTCTTCGAGATCCTGGCGACAATCGGCCAGTTGTTCGGTCAGCACGAAATGGTGCAGCGCCAGGTAAGTTGGTCCCAGAAGTTCCTTCGCCGCAGCAATCAGAGCATCCATGTGGTGCTCTTCTTCCTCAGGCGGAATGACGATCAGGTCTTCGGTATGAGGGATCTCCAAGATCGACAACAGAGGGTCTTCGCTGACGACCAGGCCGGAAAACCGGCGTATGGCCTCCTGTGCCATGATCTCTACATAGTCGCCCTGATATCCGTTATCGGGAAAGGGAAGGGATTTCAGTTGATTGGATTGCTGGAGCGCCCGTAACCAGGTGGAGACCGTCAGGATGTCCATTTGACGGCCGGCATCGTTGACGTAGTATTCCCTCTGCACCTGGTAACCCACCTTGCACAACAGGTTGGCAACCGAGGCGCCATAGGCGGCCCCACGGCCGTGACCAACATGGAGGGGTCCGGTAGGGTTGCTGGAAACGAATTCCACCTGTACGCGTTGTCCTGATCCTTTTTGAGAGGAGCCAAAAAGGTGGCCGCGTTGCAGGATTTCGTGCACGATTTCCTGGCGCGCCTGGGACGTCAAAAAAATATTGATGAAGCCGGGTCCCGCCAGTTCTACCCGTTCGATGAGTGCGGATGAAGGCAGTGCCGCGATCAGTTGGGCCGCGATTTCTCGAGGAGGCTGGCGCAACCCTTTGGCGAGTTGGAGGGCGATGGGGGAAGCAAAATCTCCATGCATGCTCTGACGGGGTCGCTCCAGAACCGGGTGGAGCGTGGGAGCAGAGGAAATCTTCCGGATCGCAGCGCTGAGGAGGGCACAGAGACGGGCTTCAAGAGTCTCTTCGGGAGTCGTTACGGAATGGGAAGACATGACTCAAATTTCAATCAATTCAAAATCTTCCTTGCGTGCCCCGCACTCCGGACAAACCCAATTCATGGGGACATCCGCCCAGCGGGTTCCCGGTGCGATGCCGTCCTCGGGAGCGCCCAATTCTTCATCATAAATATAGCCACAAATCAGGCACAGCCAGGTTTTATAACCTTGTTCGGAATCCATGAGTGTCTCGAATACGTTAGAATGTAACAGCGACGGTCGACGAAATGCGCGAAGCCTGTCGATCCACCGCCATGATAAAACTTATCCACCCTCAAGAGCAACCATCTATGATGCCTGCCCCCCCTGCCGTTTTGGTGTTTGCAGCCACGGATCCCAGTGGAGGTGCGGGATTGCAGGCAGATCTGCTGACTCTTTCCAGTATGGGATGCCATCCGTTGTCGGTCGTGACCGGAATTACGGTCCAGGATACGACCGGGGTCGAGGATGTTCTGGCGATGGATGCGGAATGGGTGGTGGATCAGGCGCGATGTATTCTGGAAGATGTGCCTGTGGCAGTATTCAAATTGGGAGTTCTGGGCAGTGTGGAAATCATCGCCGCCATTGCTGAAATCGTCGCCGATTATCCTGAAGTGCCTCTGGTACTCGATCCGGTATTGACCAGTGGACGGGGCGACGAATTGGCCAACGAGGAAATGCTCGAGGCGCTGCGCGATCTGATCCTGCCCCAAACCTCTCTGGTCACTCCGAATGTCATGGAATTGATGCGTCTGGCTTATGATGAGGCGCCTGAAGAAGAACGTCCTGATTATGCGCGCGCAGCCATGGAAGTATTGGAAAGCGGTTGCGAATTCGTTCTGGTGACTGGGACTCACGCACCAGGCGTGCAGGTGGTCAACACGTTGTATGGACGAGAGGGCGTCATCCGTTCCGATCGTTGGGAACGGCTTCCGGGCAGTTACCACGGTTCCGGATGTACGCTGAGCAGCGCCATCGCTGCCAGTCTGGCGCAGGGGCTACCCATTCCGGAAGCGGTGGCGGAAGCGCAGGACTATACCTGGCAAACCTTGAAAGAAGGTTATCGTCTCGGTATGGGACAGATCATTCCTGATCGCCTTTTCTGGGCGCGGGAGGAACCGCGCAACGATGTCCATTGAACCCGGTAAAATTCGGGGACTCTACGGCATTACCCCGGAGTTGAGTGATACCGCCGACTTGCTTGGTAGAGTGAGATCGGCCTTTCTGGGGGGAATGTCTGTACTGCAGTACCGCGTCAAATTCCTCGAGATTTCCTTGCGCTTGAAGCAACTGAAGCAGTTGCGCGCACTCTGTGACGAGTTTGGCGCGCCTTTGATCCTCAATGACGGAGTGCTTCCCGAGTGGGAAGGGGGGCTGCATGTCGGGCTGGAGGATGCGCATCCGGAAGAATGGCCCCAATTGGCGAACCGAAGGCTACTGGGCGTTTCTTGCTACGCAGACCTGAAACGGGCGCAGGCGGCGGAAGCAGCGGGGGCTGCCTATATCGCCCTGGGTTGCTTCTTTCCCTCAACGACTAAGCCGGAGGCTTCGCCCGCCACGCTGGATATCCTTCGTGCCAGCCGTGCACAACTCCGCATTCCTATCGTCGTGATTGGCGGAATCACCCCTGCCCGGGTCACAGAACTGCGTGCGGCAGGAGCCGATGCCGTGGCTGTTTTGAGTGGACTGTTTGATGCACAGGACATCACGGGCCGGGCGCGGGAGTATGCCGCGAATTTTGAATGATCTGGAGTGGGTCGGGCGCGTATAATGGTGTTTGGCCACCGACCTAGATTTTGGGATTTCCATGACGACCAATCAGAAGTTATTTGAACGTGCCCAGCAATTCATTCCCGGGGGGGTCAATTCTCCGGTGCGAGCCTTCCGGAGCGTGGGCGGTACGCCGCGTTTTCTGACGCACGGGAAAGGTCCTCGTGTCTGGGATGTGGAGGGCAAGGAATATATCGATTATGTGTGTTCCTGGGGACCGCTTCTGCACGGGCATGCCCATCCCTCCGTCATCCAGGCGGTGCAGGCCAGTGCCGAGCGGGGGTTGAGTTTTGGGGCCCCCACGGCTCTGGAAGTGGCGTTTGCCGAAAAACTGGTACAACTCCTTCCCTCCCTGGAAATGGTTCGTCTGACCAGTTCGGGCACGGAAGCCACCATGAGTGCCATTCGTCTGGCACGCGGGTTTACCGGTCGTAATCTCATCGTTAAATTTGAGGGGTGTTACCACGGGCATGGGGATGCCTTGCTGGTCAAGGCAGGCTCCGGAGCGTTGACCTTTGGTCAGCCCGATTCCGGAGGAATACCTGCAGAACTGGCTGCTCAAACTCTGGTCCTCGAATATAACCATATGGGACAGTTGGAAGAATTATTCGCCACCCGGGGCGATCAGATTGCCGCCATCATCGTTGAACCCGTGGCGGGCAACATGAATATGGTATTGCCGCGCCCCGGGTTTCTTTCAAAATTGCGCGAATTGACCACAGCTCATGGCAGCGTCCTGATTTTTGATGAGGTGATGACGGGATTCCGGGTGGCGTTGGGCGGGGCTCAGTCTCTTTACGGTATTCGTCCTGATTTGACGACGCTGGGCAAGGTGATCGGTGGCGGGATGCCCCTGGCTGCCTTTGGGGGGCGGCGCGACATCATGGAATGTCTGGCCCCTCTCGGACCAGTGTATCAGGCCGGGACCTTGTCCGGCAATCCGGTGGCCGTGACGGCAGGTTTGGTGAATCTTCATCTGGCCTGTGCCGATGGACTGTATGAACGCCTGGGCGAAATGACCCGAACGCTGACGGAGGGCATCGTGGAAGTGGGCCGCAATGCGGGATATGCCCTGTCTACCTGTTCACTGGGAGGCATGTTCGGGCTGTATTTTCGTGAAAAGTTGCCCAATACTCTGACCGAGGTGATGGAATCGGACCGGTTTGCTTTTAATGCGTTCTTTCAGGGGATGCTCGATGAAGGAATCTACCTTGCGCCCTCGGCCTTCGAGGCGGGTTTCGTCTCCACGGCGCATACCAGCGTGGAACTGGATCAGACGCTCAGCGCAGCAGAACGGGTGTTCAAACAACTGAGATGAATATTCCTGTCGAAAAAACCAACTGGGAAGCATTTTTTCAACGGGCACAGTTTCATATTACGGTGGATGCGTACGCTGGCTTGCCCCCGGACCAGGGCATCGAGGTTGCCTTCGCCGGCCGTTCCAATGCGGGTAAATCCAGCGCGATCAATGTACTCACCCAGCGCAATCGCCTGGCTTTTTCCAGCAAGACGCCCGGTCGCACTCAGCACATCAATTATTTCAGTGTGGGTGAAGAGGGTTTTCTGGTGGATTTGCCCGGCTACGGCTATGCCGAAGTTCCCAAGGCCGTCAAATTGCATTGGCAACGATTGCTGGCGGACTATCTTGCGACCCGTGAGGCCCTGAAGGGGTTGGTTTTGCTCATGGATATTCGTCATCCCCTGACGACGCTCGATGAACAGTTGCTGGAATGGTTCCTGCCGCGCCAGAAACCGGTCATCGTGTTGCTGACAAAATCCGACAAACTGGGGCGTAGTGCGCGGGCACAGACCGTACGTTCGGTGCGTCAGGCACTGGTGGAGCGAGGGGCAACGTTGACGGTCATCCCTTTTTCCAGCCTCGATCGGGAGGGTCTGGAACCCGCCCGACAAGCTGTGGGAAAACTTTTCAGGGAAGAACGGCCGGATCAGGTCATCAGCGCCGAGTTTTGAGCCATTCTCCGGCACGCAGGGCGAAGTAGGTCAAAATGCCATCGGCGCCAGCACGCTTGAAAGACAGCAAACTTTCCCACAAGCACTTTTCATCCAACCATCCGGCCTGGATGGCCCCTTGCAACATGGCATATTCCCCGCTCACCTGATAGACGAAGGTGGGCGCCTTGAATTGGTCCTTGATGCGCCGAACGATATCCAGATAGGGCAGACCGGGTTTGATCATGATCATATCGGCCCCTTCGGCCAGATCGAGCCCTGCTTCCCAGAGGGCTTCATCGCTGTTGGCGGGGTCCATCTGGTACGTTTCCTTGCTGCCTTTGCCCAGAGATTGACCCGAACCTACGGCATCCCGGAAGGGACCGTAAAAGGATGAGGCATATTTGGCGGAGTAGGCCAGGATGCGGGTATGGATTTTTCCTGCCTGATCCAGTTCACGACGCACGACACCGATGCGTCCATCCATCATGTCGGAAGGAGCCACCACATCCGCTCCAGCCTGGGCTTCCACCACGGCTTGACGCGCCAGCGCCGCCAGGGTTTCGTCATTGAGCACGTAGCCGGACTCGTCGATCAGGCCGTCCTGCCCGTGCGACGTATAGGGGTCAAGGGCGACATCGGTGATCAGACCCAGTTCGGGAAAGCGTCGTTTGAGGGCATGCACGGTGCGCGGAAGGAGCCCATCGGGGTTCCAGGCTTCTGCCGCATCGAGCGATTTACGGTCTTGGGGAATGACCGGAAACAGGGCCAGTGCAGGAATTCCCAACTCGAGGCACCGTTCAGCCGTATGCAGCAACGGCTCGACGGCCTGACGCGCGATACCCGGCAAGGAAGCGATGGGGGTCACCTCGCGTGTTCCTTCCTGTACGAAAACCGGATAGATCAGGTCGGCCGCATCGAGTCGGTGTTCCTGAACCAGGCGGCGGGAAAAATCATCCCGACGGTTGCGGCGCATCCGTCGGGCAGGAAAAGAACTCAGCGTTTCCATGACAGTCGTTCCTCAGTTGTTTTGCGCGGCAGTGGCATAAGCATAATCGTCGATGTGGTCTGATGCGGTACTGGGTCGTCCGGTCTTGGGGTCGACGGCAACGATCTCGATACCAGGCGGCATGATGGCTTCACTTTCCGGAACGGTCTTCAAGGCGGTTCCCATGTAATCCATCCAAATCGGTAAGGCCGCCTGGGCGCCCGTTTCCTGAGGCCCCAAGGAGCCCGGCTTGTCGAAACCGACCCAGGCCACGGCGACCAAACTGGGTTGAAAACCACAGAACCAGGCATCGACGTGATCGTTGGTGGTCCCGGTTTTGCCAGCCAGATCCTGGCGCCCCAGACTTAATGCCCGAGTGGCCGTGCCCATGCGAATGACATCCTTCATCATGCTGGTCATGATAAAGGCATTGCGCGGGTCGATCACCTGTTCGGCGCCCTCACCGGCCAGAACGGGTTGTGTACGGCCGAGTGGTTTTCCGCTACTGTCCAGAATTTGATCGATGAAATAGGGTTTGACCCGAAATCCTCCATTGGCAAAGACCGCATAGGCTGTGGCCATTTGCAGGGGGGTGGCTTCGCCTGCACCCAGGGCCATGCTCAAATAAGCGGGTTGACGATTGGCCTCAAATCCGAATCGCTTGGCATATTCCTGGGCATAACCAGGGCCAATGGCTTGTAACACGCGAATGGCAACCATGTTTTTCGATTCGGCCAGTCCGATACGCAGGCGAATCGGACCCAAATATTCATTTTCATAGTTATGAGGTTCCCAGGCTTCACCACCATTCTGGTTGGGATCATGGATGACGATGGGACTGTCGTCGACCAGCGTGAAAGGGGTGAATCCTTTTTCCAGAGCCGCCGAGTAGATGAATGGTTTGAAACTGGAGCCGGGTTGACGGTAGGCCTGGGTGACATGATTGTATTTCGTGCGATTGAAGTCAAATCCTCCCACCAGGGCACGGATGGCTCCACTGTGCGTATCGAGAGAAACCAGGGCAGCCTCTGCCTTGGGATACTGAACGATGATCCAGCCGGATTTGTCGTTCCGCATGACGCGAATCAGGGAACCGCGCTTGATCCGACGATCGGCAACCGTTTTCGAACTCAGACTGGCGCGCACGAACGTCAAGGCACCGTCCTTGAGGAGCACGGGCCCTACATTCTTTATGTAAGCGCTTACTTCCTTCTCTGAGGCTGATTCAACTACGGCAGGGTACAACTCGTTGGTGATTTCCAGGTCACCCAGCGAGTCTTCGAAATCGGCGATCGTGGCACCGCTGGCGGGAAGCTCCAGCGTGGCTTCTGGTCCGCGATAGCCATGTCGCTGATCATAGGCCAGGACGCCATCCCGCACGGCCCGGAAAGCGGCATCCTGATCCACCTTGAGGAGGGTGGTGATGACGCTGTAGCCTGAGGAATAGACTCCGTCTCCATAAGTTTGAACCATGTACTGACGGACCATTTCGGCGGCATAGTCGGCGCGGGTCAGGGCATTGGCATGGTAGGACGAGGCGTGCCCTGGTTTATGCAGTGCCAGGGCGTAGTCGGCATCGCTGAGGTACTTCAGGTCGTGCATGCGGCGTAATACATACTGTTGACGCAGCGCTGCACGTTGTGGGTTGATGATGGGGTTGTAGCGCGATGGGGCTTTGGGCAGTCCGGCCAGCATGGCCATTTCCGCAACGTTGAGTTGAGACAGGGGTTTGCCGTAATACACCACGGCGGCGGCACCAAAGCCATAAGCACGTTGCCCGAGATAGATCTGGTTGATGTACAACTCGAGGATCTGATCTTTGGTCAGGTTGCTTTCGATCTTGTACGACAGCAGGACTTCGGATAACTTGCGTGTCAATGTGCGTTCATTGGTCAGGAAGAAATTACGGGCCACCTGCATGGTGATGGTACTGGCTCCTTCCTTGGCTGAGTGGGAAAACACATCCGCCAGCATGGCACGCAGAACCCCCTGGAAGTCCACGGCACCATGCTGGTAAAATCGGTCATCCTCGGCAGCCAGAATGGCGTGGCGCATGTTGAGAGGAACTTCGGCCAATTTGAGCATGGCGCGTCGTTCTTCTCCAAATTCGCCGATCAATTGGCGGTCTGTGGTGTAGACCCGCAATGGCAACTTGGGGCGATAGTCGGTGACGGCATCCAGACTGGGAAGTTTGGGGTACAGCAAGGCCAGGGTCATGACCACGATACCCACTGCTACGATGCCGAGAGTGACCAGAAAGATCAGGGGGTAGAGGAGAAGTTTGGGCAATATGGCACCGTGTCGGGAGTAGGGGGAGATTATACTTGGTCCTGGGAGAAGCGTCTTTCAAGGTGCGATGAAACGTCCTGGTCCGGAGGTCAGGACGGCTTCCAGCAGGTCCTGGCGGGTCACGGGAGTCAGGCAGGCGTTGCCCAGGGCGTTGAGAAGTACGAAACGCAGGGAACCTGCCTCCACTTTTTTGTCTCCGGCCATGAGGTCCAGGTATCGTTGGCTCCCCAGGTCAGGCGCCTGGGTCGGCAGGCCAGCCCGTTCAAAGAGGGTTACCAGGCGTTGCAGATCCTTGGGGTCGAGCCAGCCCAGACGTTCGGACAGGTCGGCGGCCAGTAGTGAGCCGACCGCCACGGCTTCGCCATGTAACCATTTTCCATAGCCCAGACCCGTTTCGATGGCGTGCCCGAAGGTATGACCCAGGTTGAGCAGGGCGCGCAGTCCGGTCTGTTCCAGGGGGTCTGCAGCCACGAGCGCGGACTTGTTGCGGCAAGAGGTCAGAATGGCTTGGGCCAGGATCTGAGGTTCTCGTTGCAGCAAGGCATCCAGGTGAATTTCCAGCCATTCCAGAAAAGGCAGATCTCGGATCAGACCATATTTGATGACCTCTGCCAAGCCCGCCAGAAATTCCCGCTGAGGCAGGGTATCGAGGGTTGTGGTGTCGGCCAGCACCAAACGGGGTTGATGAAACGCGCCGATCATGTTCTTTCCCAGAGGGTGGTTGACTCCGGTTTTTCCTCCCACGGAAGAATCGACCTGGGACAGCAGGGTCGTGGGAACTTGAATCAATGAGACGCCGCGCAGGTAGGTGGCTGCCGCATAGCCTGCCAGATCGCCCACCACCCCTCCGCCCAGCGCAATGACGGTGGTTTTTCTATCCGCCCGGTGTTCCAGCAATACATCGTGAATGTGGTTGAAACTGTCCCGTGTCTTGTAGGACTCTCCATCGGGCAGTATGACGGGAATGACTCGTTGTCCCACTGCATTGAGCATGTGGGCGAGGCGCTCCAGATATAGGGGGGCTACGGTGGTATTGGTCACGATGGCGGAAGTATTGCCGGCCAGATGAGGAACGATGAGGTCGCTACGGCATAATAATCCGGGGCCTATCAGGATCTGGTAAGGGGGAGAAACTTCAACGAGGAGGGTGTGCAAGGACATGGGCATTCAGTTCCAGTTCCAGTTGACAGACAAGCCGTTGTGGGCTTTGTTGGGCGGTATCCACAATCAGGTGAGCGACTTCCCGATAGAGGGGGTCGCGGATTTCAAATAATTCTTGCAGGCGTGCCTTGGGGTCTCCCGTTTGCAGGAGAGGACGATGGCGATCGTGGCGAGTGCGATGCCAGAGTTGATCCACGCTGCCGCGCAGATAAACCACGACTCCCTGCTGGCGCAGACGTTGGCGAGTCAGAGGGCTTAAAATGGCCCCTCCACCGGTAGCCAGAACGATTCCCCGGCGATTGACCAACTCGCATAAAACGGCCTCCTCACGAGCGCGGAAGCCCGATTCTCCCTCGAGTTCAAAAATGGTGCTGATGCGCACTCCCGTACGGGCTTCAATCTCGTGGTCGGAATCCACGAAGGTCAGGTGCTGATGGCGGGCCAGCAAGCGACCGATGGTGGTCTTGCCCGCGCCCATCAAACCCACCAGGAAGATGTTGCACGATTTATCCATCCCGCCATTGTAGCCCAGCTTTGGGTGTTACAGGCATGGGTCGCAAGTTAACGGTTGATTGACCGGCCCGGCTTGGGGTATCATCGCAGACCCGCTGCGCGTATCCATAACCCGCCCCAGGCTCCGGTTTGTACCTGCGGCGATCGCTCCGTCTTCTGTGTGCTGAGGTGTACCGTTGAACCATTCGTCCATTCCGTCCGCTCAGGGACTTTATGATCCCGTCCACGAACATGATGCCTGTGGTGTGGGTTTCGTTGCGCACATCAAGGGGCAGAAGAGTCATGCCATCGTTCGGCAGGGTCTTCAGATCCTGGAAAATCTGACCCATCGCGGAGCTACGGGCGCCGATCCTCTGGCGGGGGATGGCGCGGGTATCCTGCTCCAGATCCCTGACGCCTTTTTGCGCCGCGCGGCGGATCAACTGGGCTTTGCACTGCCGGAGGCGGGGCATTATGCCGTGGGTATGGTTTTTCTGCCGCAAGATCCTCGAGCGCGCGAAAGTTGCGAGGCCATTCTGGAGCGTTGTGCGCGAGAAGAAGGGGCCGAAGTTTTGGGTTGGCGTACGGTGCCCACTCAAAATCAGGGGTTGGGGGACAGCGTCAAGCGGGTAGAACCCTTCATCCGCCAGATTTTTCTGGCACGGGGTGTGACCCACAGAGACCAGACCGTCTTTGAGCGAAAATTATTCGTGTTGCGCAAGCGTGCCGAACATGAAGCCGCCCAGAAGGGTTATGATCGGACCCGTTTCTACTTGCCGTCACTGTCGTCTCGTACCTTGATCTACAAGGGGATGTTACTGGCCGATCAGGTGGGGCAGTATTACACGGACCTGGGCGACGAAAGTATGGTTTCGGCACTGGCGCTGGTGCACCAGCGTTTTTCGACCAATACTTTTCCTACCTGGGATCTGGCCCATCCTTTCCGACTCATCGCGCATAACGGGGAAATCAATACGTTGCGCGGGAATGTCAACTGGATGGCGGCACGTCGCGGTAATCTGGCGTCTGCCCTGCTGGGCGAAGACATGGCCAAGATCTGGCCCATCATTGTGGAAGGTCAGTCGGACTCTGCCGCCTTTGACAATGCATTGGAGTTGCTGGTGGCTGGGGGCTATTCTCTGGTACAGGCCATGACGCTTCTGATTCCCGAGGCCTGGGCGTGCAATCCATTGATGGATGAGGCACGCCGGGACTACTACGAATATCATGCGGCACTGATGGAGCCGTGGGATGGGCCTGCCGCCGTGGCTTTTACCGATGGGCGCCAGATCGGTGCTACCCTGGATCGCAATGGTTTGCGTCCTGCCCGCTACTTGCAGACCAGTGACGATCTGGTATTGATGGCCTCGGAAATGGGTGTATTGCCCATTCCAGAGCATAAGATCATCAAGAAATGGCGCCTGCAGCCCGGCAAGATGTTCCTGATCGATCTGGAGCAGGGGCGTATCGTCAGCGATGCCGAAATCAAGTCTGGCCTGGCCAGTCAGCATCCCTACCGTCAATGGCTGGAAGCGACTCAGATCCGTCTCGAGTCCTTGCCGGCCCCTGCATCTGCCACGGAAGAAAAACCGACCGCTGCCGTTGTGCTCGATTGCCAGCAAGCCTTTGGCATGACCGAAGAAGAACTCAAGTTTGTCCTGGCGCCCATGGTGACCAGCGCCCAGGAGGCCGTGGGTTCCATGGGGGACGACACGCCGCTGGCCGTGTTGTCGAACCGTTCCAAGTCGCTCTACCAATATTTTCGGCAACTTTTTGCTCAGGTCACCAATCCGCCCATCGATCCGATTCGTGAAGAGTTGGTCATGTCCCTGGTGTCTTTCATTGGACCACGCCCCAACTTGTTGGCGATAGACGAAGCAGATCCCCAACCTCGTCTGGAGGTGGAGCAACCGGTCCTGTTGCCGGAAGACATGGGTTGCCTACGCGCGATCGCGAGTCTCACGGCAGGTCGCTTCCGGGTTTCTACCTTGTCGATCTGTGCGCCCCTCCAGGAAGGGGTGGCGGGGTTGGCGGCCAGGTTGGAAACACTCTGCATTCAGGCAGTGGACGCCGTTCGTTCGGGCAGTAATATCCTGATTTTATCCGATCGTTCCGTGGGTCCGGCGCAGGTGGCGATCCCCGCTTTGCTTGCCACGGCCGCAGTGCATCACTACCTCGTGCGTGAGGGACTTCGTACGGCCACGGGTTTGGTGGTGGAGACCGGGTCTGCCCGGGAAGTTCACCACTTTGCACTGCTCGTGGGCTACGGTGCAGAGGCTGTGTATCCCTGGCTGGTTTATGAAACCCTGGAGCAGGGCAATGGCGCGTTCCTGAATGCAGATGTCACCCCCAGGGAAATGCGCAAACGTTTTTCCAAGGCCGTTTCCAAGGGACTGCTCAAGGTCATGTCCAAAATGGGGATTTCCACGGTTCAATCCTATTGCGGTGCCCAGATTTTTGAAGCCATCGGGTTGAGTGCTCCCTTTGTGCGGCGTTTCTTCACGGGAACGGCCTCTGTGGTCGAAGGGATCGGACTGGCCGAGGTTCTGGAAGAAAATCTGCGCCTGCATCGCATGGCGTATTCCACCGGGCCGTTGTATCAGGAGACGCTCGATGCCGGGGGAGAGTATGCTTACCGCATCCGTGGGGAAGCCCACATGTGGACGCCGGAAAGTATCTCCAAACTGCAACATGCGACCCGTTCCGGAAACTATGCCACTTACCGGGAATATGCCCGGGCCATCAACGATCAGGCCGAGCGATGGATGACCTTGCGGGGTCTTTTTGAATTCAAGAATGCGGCGCAGCCCCTTTCCCTCTCTGAGGTGGAAGCTGCGGCTTCCATCGTCAAGCGTTTTGCCACGGGTGCCATGTCCTTGGGATCCATTTCCCAGGAGGCGCACAGTACTCTGGCCATCGCCATGAATCGCCTGGGGGGGAAATCCAATACCGGCGAGGGGGGAGAAGATCCCGCACGGTTCCGTCCGTTGTCCAATGGGGATTCCATGCGTTCGGCCATCAAGCAGGTCGCTTCCGGACGTTTTGGCGTGACGGCAGAGTATCTGGTCAATGCCGATGATATTCAGATCAAAATGGCACAGGGCGCCAAACCTGGTGAAGGAGGTCAACTGCCCGGACACAAGGTCAGTCAGTACATCGGCAAGTTGCGTCATTCCGTGCCGGGGGTGGGTCTGATTTCTCCGCCGCCGCACCACGACATCTATTCCATCGAAGATCTGGCCCAACTGATCCATGATCTCAAAAACGTCAATCCTCAAGCGCGCATCAGCGTCAAACTGGTTTCCGAAGTGGGGGTCGGCACGGTGGCGGCCGGGGTTGCCAAGGCTCATGCCGATCATGTCACCATCTCGGGACATGACGGCGGAACCGGTGCGTCTCCTCTGTCCTCGATCAAATATGCCGGTTCCCCGTGGGAACTGGGGCTGGCGGAAACCCAGCAGACCCTGGTTCTCAACCGTCTGCGTGGGCGCATCTGCGTGCAGGCCGACGGACAGATGAAAACCGGGCGGGATGTGGTGATTGGCGCTTTGCTGGGCGCGGACGAATTTGGTTTTGCAACGGCACCGCTGGTGGTGGAGGGATGCATCATGATGCGTAAGTGCCACCTCAATACCTGTCCGGTGGGCATTGCCACGCAGGATCCGGAGTTGACCCGACGATTCGCCGGGCAGCCCGAGCATGTGATCAATTATTTCTTCTTCGTAGCCGAGGAAGTACGCGAACTGATGGCCCAACTGGGATTCAGGACTTTCGAGGAGATGGTAGGACGGGTTGACCGCCTTGACATGCGCCGGGGGATTTCCCACTGGAAGGCTCAGGGGCTTGATTTTTCAAAAATCTTTCATAGCCCGGACATGCCTGTTCAGGTGGCTCGTTCCTGGAAGGAGCGACAAGATCACGGCCTGGAACAGGCACTGGACCATGAACTCATCGCCCAGTCCCGGGTCGCCATCGAGCAGGGGCAAGCGGTAGTCATTGAAACGGGTGTGCGCAACGTCAACCGTTCCGTGGGTGCCATGTTGTCTGGCGAAGTGGCGCGCCATCATGGTTTTTCCGGGTTGCCTCAGGATACGATCCTGGTGCGCGCCAAGGGAACTGCCGGGCAGAGTTTCGGGGCGTTCCTGGCCCATGGGGTGACTTTTCACCTGTATGGTGAAGCCAATGATTATGTTGGCAAGGGACTGTCCGGGGGACGCATCATCATTCAACCAGCGCCCGAATCTGCCTTGTCGGCTGAAGAGAACATCATCGTGGGAAACACGGTTCTGTACGGTGCCGTTGCCGGTGAATGTTATTTCCGGGGAGTGGCAGGCGAACGCTTTGCCGTGCGCAACTCCGGCGCAGTGGCCGTGGTGGAAGGCGTGGGAGATCACGGGTGCGAATACATGACGGGAGGCACGGTGGTGGTATTGGGTGAGGCCGGACGCAATTTTGCCGCAGGGATGAGCGGTGGGATTGCCTTTGTCTATGACGAGGCCGGGGATTTCGACAAGCGCTGTAATCTGGCCATGGTCGCGCTCGAGGCGGTGCCCGAGGAAGAGCAGACTGCCGAGGTCAAAGGCGTTCTGGACACCCATGGACGCGTGCGGATCAATCACATTGAAGCAAGGGACGAATATCTGTTGCGTACCCTGATTGAAAACCATGTGCGTCATACGGGCAGTACCCGGGGGCAACAGATTCTGGATCAATGGTCGAGTGCACGGTGCAAGTTCGTCAAGGTGATGCCCTTGGAGTATCGTCGTGCGCTGGCCGAAATGGCGGTGAAACAACAATCGGCACAGGTGGCCTGACATGGGAAAGATTACGGGTTTCATGGAAATCGAACGGCAGGAACCCTCTGCCGAAACGCCACAGGAACGAGTGGGACACTACCGCGAATTTACCATCGATCTGCCTCTGGAGAGCGTCAGCCAGCAAGGAGCACGGTGCATGGATTGCGGAATCCCCTTCTGTCAGACGGGGTGTCCGGTCAATAATGTCATTCCTGACTGGAATGATCTGGTCTACCGTGGTCAGTGGCGTGGGGGATTGGACAACCTCCATTCCACCAATAATTTTCCGGAATTTACGGGGCGAGTCTGTCCTGCACCCTGTGAATCGGCCTGTGTGCTCAACATCAATACTGCGCCGGTAACCATCAAGAATATTGAACGTGTCCTAGTGGACCGGGGTTGGAAAGAAGGCTGGATTACTCCGAAAATTCCTGCGCAGAAGACGGGAAAGCGAGTGGCCGTGGTGGGCTCAGGGCCTTCCGGATTGGCTGCGGCACAGCAGTTGGCACGGGCAGGACATGACGTGGTGGTGTTCGAAAAAAATGATCGGATCGGGGGACTGTTGCGTTACGGTATCCCGGACTTCAAATTGGAAAAGCCCCTGATCGATCGTCGACTCGATCAGATGCGGGCGGAAGGGGTGGAATTCCGCACGGGTGTGCATGTGGGCGTGACACTGTCCGCCTCGCATCTGCAGGAAACGTTTGATGCGATTCTGCTCACCGGGGGATCGGAACATCCCCGTGATTTGCCCGTGCCGGGACGGGAATTGAAGGGAGTTCATTTTGCCATGGAATTCCTGCCGCAACAGAATCGACGCAATGCCGGAGATACGGTGGAAAATGGCCTTTTGGCCACGGGCAAGCATGTGGTGGTGATTGGTGGAGGCGATACGGGTTCCGACTGCGTGGGGACATCGATTCGCCAGGGCGCCCTGTCCGTCACACAGTTTGAAGTCATGCCGCGTCCTCCGGAACAGGAGGACAAACCGTTGGTATGGCCCCAATACCCCCTCAAGTTCCGCACTTCTACCTCTCAAGCGGAAGGGGGCAACCGTGACTGGAGTATTTCGACCCAGGAGTTTACAGGAGTCGATGGGCAAGTGACACAGTTACGCGCTGTGCGCCTGGAGTGGACGGCGGATGAAAAGGGTCAGATGAAACCTCGGGAAATTCCGGGCAGTGCCTTTGATGTTCCGACGGATCTGGTCCTGCTGGCCATGGGTTACCTGCATCCGGTGCAGACCGGTTTGCTGGAACAGTTGGGGGTGGCAAAGGATGCCAGGGGCAACGTGCAGGCCAACGTCATCGACTATCAAACTTCGGTGTCCAAAGTATTTGCTGCCGGGGACATGCGACGTGGGCAGTCTCTGGTGGTCTGGGCCATTCGGGAAGGCCGTCAGGCGGCACGAGCCATCGATGAGTTCCTGATGGGGCAGTCTGATCTTCCTCGCTGATTTTTCATGATTGACCCGCTGAAGTGACGGCGGACTGAAGAGGTTCCTGTGCTGAAAAATGATACCTTCTTAAGGGCGTTACTGCGTGAACCCGTTCCCTATACACCGATCTGGATCATGCGTCAGGCCGGTCGCTATTTGCCCGAGTACAATGCGACGCGGGCCAGAGCCGGCAGTTTTCTCAATTTGTGCAAATCACCGGACCTGGCCACGGAAGTCACGTTGCAGCCCCTGGCCCGGTATGCTCTGGATGCCGCCATTCTTTTTTCCGATATTCTGACTGTGCCGGATGCCATGGGTCTGGGACTGTATTTTGCGGAAGGAGAAGGACCCAAATTTGAACGTCCCATCCGCGATGAATGGGAAGTTCGCAATCTGAGCGTGCCGGATCCCACCGTGAACCTGCGTTATGTTCTGGATGGGGTGTCTCAGATTCGCAAAGCACTGGCGGGTTCGGTTCCACTCATCGGTTTTTCAGGCAGTCCGTTTACGCTGGCCTGCTACATGGTGGAAGGGGGCGGGTCGGAAGATTTTCGTCATATCAAGGGCATGCTCTATCGTCGCCCGGACTTGCTGCATCGTATCCTGGAAGTGACCACCGAAGCGGTCATTCAGTATTTGAATGCCCAGATCGAGGCCGGTGCTCAGGCAGTCATGGTCTTCGATACCTGGGGAGGAACGCTGACTCCGAAGGCCTATCGGGAATTTTCCTTGCATTATCTGACAGTGATCGCTGCCGGGCTGACCAAACAGGCAGAAGGGCGTCGGGTGCCCAACATCGTCTTTACCAAAGGCGGTGGATTGTGGCTTGAATCCATTGCCGACGCGGGCTACGATGCCGTGGGGTTGGACTGGACCATGGACATGGGTGAGGCCCGGCGCCTTGTTGGTCATAAGGTGGCTTTGCAGGGCAATCTGGACCCGATGACCCTGTTTGGCACGCCCGAGTGCATTCGCTCAGAGGTGGGAAGGGTACTGACGGAGTTTGGTCCGGGATCCGGCCATGTTTTCAATCTCGGCCATGGCATTACGCGCTTTACTGATCCAGATCAGGTGACGGTGCTGGTGGATGCCGTGCACGAACTGAGCCGCCGACCAAGTATCGCTATTACCTGACACATAAGGAAAAAGCCAGATTATTCATGGTTTTTTCCCCAGTGTTATGCACAGAACGAGGGGCGATGGATAATATCCTTATGAATCATGGGGGTTTTTGTTAAACATAAGGTAACACAGTGATTTGTAAGTATAAATTACAATCCATCAAAGTTGGGTCAGGCGACTTCAGGTGTATTCAACATCTTGACAAGTATCAAATTCTCAACTTATAAACAAAGTTATCCACAGATGCCCCGCACCTGTTCTGCTCGCGCATGGATCTCCAGGACCCCATGATCGTCGAAGTCCTGCTCGATCTGCCTTTACCACGCGGGTTTGATTATCACGCCAGTCTGGTGACGGAGGAGGACGTGGGGCGACGGGTCAAGGTTCCATGGGGTACCGGGCAAAAAGTCGGGGTGATTCGAGCCCTCAAACACACCTCCACTTACCCGCCGGATAAAATCAGGGAAGTCCTGGAGATCTGGCGGGACATTCCGCCACTGAATGCCCGTGATTGGCAGTTGCTGGAATTCTGCAGCGCCTATTATCACTACCCCCTGGGTCAAACGGTGCTGGCCATGTTGCCGCCTGCTTTGCGTCGGGTCGGGGGCTGGCTTCCGCCGCGCCGGGTACGCCAATCCCGGAAAGATCCTGCCCAGAGTTCGACGCTGCCTCTCAATGAGGCCCAACGGACGGTGGTGCAGACGATTCTCCGGCAACCGCACTTTGCCGTGCACCTGATCCATGGGGTGACCGGGAGCGGCAAGACCGAGGTTTATTTTTCTCTGATCGAAGAGGTATTGAGGCGCGGACGACAGGTTCTCCTGCTGGTGCCGGAAATCAACCTGACCCCCCAACTGGAACAACGCCTGGCGCGCCGCTGGCCCGCTCTGGACTGGGTCAGTCTGCACAGCGGGGTCAGTGAGAAGGAGCGGGCGCGGCGCTGGCTGGCGGCTCAGGCCGGGACTGCACGTCTGGTATTGGGCACTCGCCTGGCAGTTTTTACGCCTCTACCCGAGTTGGGATTGATCGTGGTGGATGAAGAGCATGAGGCCTCCTTCAAACAGCAGGATGGACTGCGGTATTCCGCCCGGGACATGGCCATTGTCCGCGCGCGTCAGGGGGAGTTTCCGATTGTGCTGGGATCGGCGACTCCCACATTGGAAAGTTGGCACAATGCCCGGTCCGGACGGTATCAACTGCACCATTTGAGAGAGCGGGCCGTACCCGGCGCCTGTTTGCCTCAACTGACTCTGGTCCCTACGGCGCAGGAAGGAATCTCTCCCCACTGGGTGACCGCCTTGCATGAAACTTTGGACCGGGGAGAACAGGTTCTGGTATTCATCAACCGGCGCGGGTATGCCCCGGTTCTGTATTGCCCCAACTGTGGCTGGCAGGCGGCCTGTCCGCGCTGTAGCGTACGCTTGGTGGTTCACCGGCGCGCACGCCAACTGCGTTGTCATCACTGTGGTCTGGAGCAGGTCCTGAACGAGGCTTGTCCGTCCTGCGGGAATGTTCACATGGAAACCCGTGGAGAGGGGACGCAGCAGGTGGAAGAACGTCTGCGCACCTATTGTCCCTCGGCCCGTCTCTTGCGTCTGGACAGTGACAGTCTGGCCCTGAAGGGAAGTTGGGAAAAGGCGCGGGAACAAATTTTGGACCATCGGGTGGATATTCTGGTGGGGACCCAGTTATTGGTCAAGGGGCACGACTTTCCTGATTTGTCCCTGGTGGTGGTACTGAATGCCGACCAATCGCTCTTCAGCAGCGATTTTCGTGCTTCCGAACGGCTTTACGCGCAACTTCTTCAGGTGGCAGGACGTGCCGGACGGGCAGATAAGACGGGACAGGTATGGATTGAAACGGATTATCCTGGACATCCCGTACTGCTGGCGCTATTGCAGCACGAAACAGAAAACTTTCTGGACCAGGAATTGGCTCTGCGACGTCAGATGGGATGGCCGCCTTTCAGTTATCTGGCCATCCTCCGGGTGGAAGCACGGGACGTGGCCAAGGTCGCCGCCTTTCTGGATGAGGCGCGGCAGAAAGCCCTGGCGCGAGAAGGAGAAGGGATCAGTATTTTTGATCCGGTTCCCTCCTCCCTGGCACGCAAGGCTGGCTTCCACCGTTGGCAATTACTCGTTCAGGGCGCGCAGCGCACTCACCTGCAAGCATTTCTGACCGGATGGGTAGATGAGTTGCGTGCATTGCGTTCGGGGCAAAGCATCCATTGGGTGCTCGAAGTCGATCCCTGGGACTGTTAGTCGGTCCACTGCACCCAACCAAGGGTATGAGTGAGCAGGATGAGCAGGCCAAACAGGATCCGGTAATAGGCAAAACCGGTGAAATCATGCTGGCTGACGAAACGCAGCAAAGCGCGCACGGTCATGAAAGCAAAAATGAAGGAGAACAAACTCCCAACCAGGAACAGGCCCAGATCACCGGCATGAAAAAGGTGGCGATATTTGACCAACTCGTACACGGTGGCCGCACTCAAGGTGGGAATGGCGAGAAAAAAGGAAAATTCCGTGGCCGCCGTGCGGGATAGTCCAAAGAACAGTCCGCCCATGATGGTGGCGCCAGAACGAGAAGTGCCAGGGATCAGGGCAAAGGACTGACAGAGTCCGATCTTGAGGGCGATACGCCAGTCCATGTCGTCCACCGTGGAGATGCGGACGGGTTGACGACGGCGCTCCACCCAGAAAATGACGAAGGCGCCCAGAATGAAGGCCAGCGCGACGGGCAGGGGGGCGAACAGATGCGCCTTGATGGACTTGGCGAACAATAAACCCAGGACCGCTGCCGGGAGAAAGGCCAGCAGCAGGTTGAGGGTAAAGCGTCGGGCAGCACGATCCCCGCCGGGCAATCCCGCGACCACCCGTCCAATCCGCGCCCGATACTCCCAGCAAATGGCCAGGATAGCGGCAAACTGGATGACAATTTCAAAAACCTTGCCTTTTTCGTCATTGAAGTGCAGCAGACTTCCGACCAGTATCAGGTGCCCGGTGCTGGAAACCGGCAGGAATTCCGTCAGTCCTTCCACCACGCCCAGGATGGCCGCTTTGACCAGTAACAGGACATCCATGGGTCAAACCTTGCGATAGAGTTCGGCACCCTGTTCCCGGAACTCCAGGGCTTTTTCTGCCATTCCCTGATCCAGCGCCTGCTCGGAAGATACACCGATTCGAGAGGCATAATCGCGTACGTCCTGGGTAATCTTCATGGCGCAGAAATGGGGACCACACATGGAACAAAAATGGGCCAGTTTGGCCCCTTCCTGAGGCAGCGTCTCGTCATGGAATTCCCGTGCCTTGTCCGGGTCCAGTCCTAAATTGAACTGATCGTCCCAACGGAATTCGAAACGGGCCTTGGAGAGCGCGTTATCACGCATTTGGGCACCGGGATGTCCCTTGGCCAGATCTGCCGCATGGGCGGCAATCTTGTAAGCCATGATGCCGTCCTTGACGTCGTTCTTGTCGGGCAAGCCCAGATGTTCCTTGGGGGTGACGTAGCACAACATGGCCGTGCCCTGCCAGCCGATCATGGCAGCGCCGATGGCCGAGGTGATGTGGTCATAACCCGGCGCTATATCCGTGGTGAGGGGACCCAGGGTGTAGAACGGGGCCTCCTGGCAGAGAGACAGTTGCAGTTCCATGTTTTCGCGGATACGGTGCATCGGCACATGTCCCGGGCCTTCGATCATGGTTTGGACATCATGTTTCCAGGCAATCCGGGTCAGTTCGCCGAGGGTTTTGAGTTCGGCAAACTGGGCGGCATCATTGGCATCATGAATGGAACCGGGGCGCAGTCCATCGCCCAGAGAGAAACTGACATCATAGGCCTTCATGATGGCGCAGATATCCTCGAAATGGGTGTACAGAAAATTTTCCCTGTGGTGGGCCAGACACCACTTGGCCATGATCGATCCGCCCCGGGATACGATGCCGGTCAAACGCTGTGCGGTCAGGGGGATATGGGCAAGACGCAATCCTGCGTGAATGGTGAAATAGTCCACCCCTTGTTCGGCCTGTTCGATGAGGGTATCCCGATAGATTTCCCAAGTCAGTTCCTCGGCTTTTCCATCCACCTTTTCCAGTGCCTGATAGATGGGTACGGTTCCAATGGGGACGGGGGAATTGCGGATGATCCACTCGCGCGTCTCATGGATGTTCTTGCCCGTGGACAGGTCCATGACCGTGTCCCCTCCCCAGCGGATGGCCCAGGTCATTTTCTCCACTTCTTCCTGAATACTCGAACCCAGGGCGGAATTGCCGATGTTGGCATTGATCTTGACCAGAAAATTGCGCCCGATGATCATGGGTTCGATTTCGGGGTGATTGATGTTGGCGGGAAGGATGGCTCGTCCGCGTGCAATTTCATCCCGTACGAATTCCGGAGTGATGTGTTCGGGTAAGGCTGCGCCCAGGGATTCACCAGGATGTTGGGCGGAGAGCCAGCGTTCGGCATTCCCTCCCAGAACTTTGAGGGCATCCCGTTGGGCTTCGCGCCGGCAATTTTCGCGGATGGCCACATATTCCATTTCCGGAGTGATGATGCCACGTCGCGCATAGTGCATCTGGGAGACGTTTTGTCCCGCCAGGGCGCGGCGCGGAGTACGCTGGAGTTTGAAGCGCATTTCGGTCAGTGCTGCATCGTCCAGTCGTTCCTGGCCATAGGCGGAGGATGGACCATTCAATGCTTCCGTGTCCTGACGCTCCTCGATCCAGCGGCTGCGAACGCTGGGTAAGCCTGCCCGGATGTCGATACGGACCGTGGGGTCAGAGTATGGGCCGGAAGTATCATAGACGGTCAGGGGGAGATTGGGTTCGGCACCGAAGGAGGCCGGAGTGTCGGACTGACGGATTTCACGCATGGGGACCCGCAGGTCTGGGCGCGAACCAGTGACATGGATCTTGTGGGAACAGGGGAGAGGGATGACGGATGCTTCGTCCACCTGGGCCTGTTCGGCCAGAAACTTTTGGGGTGCATTCATGCGCAGATTCACTCTTAGAACGGATTGACAGGGGAAGTGTACCAGATGGACAGGGTTTGCCCGATTCCAATATGCTCAAGGGGAGGTTATGAGAGGGTCCAGAGGCAGGTAGTGAACGTCGACGATGTCGAGGGTACGCAGTCCAGCCGGACTCATGAAACGGACCGTGTCGCCGGCACGTTGCTTGAGTAGGGCGCGGGCCAGGGGTGAAATCCAGCTGATGTGACCACATCCGGGATCGGTTTCATCTCTGCCGACGATGGTATAGACATAAGTTTGATCGTCCTCTTCCACGGTCACCTGTGCGCCGAAAAAAATCTGATCATTTCCGGATTGCAAGGTGGGATCGACGACCTGTGCAATTTCCAGTCGTTTGGTAAGAAAGCGCAGGCGCCGATCGATCTCGCGCAGGCGTCTTTTCCCGTAAATATAATCCCCATTTTCCGAACGATCGCCGTTGGAAGCCGCCCAGGATACGGTTTCCACGACTTTTGGACGCTCCACGCGCAACAGGTGGTCCAATTCGGCGACCATTCGGGCATGTCCTCGAGGGGTCAAATAATTGGGCGTGTGGGGCGGCAGGTCGGTATTCGATGCCGAAAGGTCTTCCTCATCATCATTCTCCGACTCACGCACAAAGGCTTTGCTCATTACTCAAAATTCAAAGAGAGGTATTTGTGCTGCGTGGTGAAGAGGGGGAACCCAGGTTTCAAAAAGTGATTCTTCCCGCAGGGTTCCATCCGGCAGGCGCATCCAGCGTCGTACGGTCATGACGGGTGCATGGCCGGTGATGGCAATGGCGCATCCTCCGGCCGCCAGTGCGTCAAGGAAGACCGGTGGCAGATACGGGACGGAGCCTGTGAGCAGGATGGTGTCCCAGACGGATCCCGGATGCCAACCCTGGGCGGCATCCCCCACTTCCACGGTGACATTGTGAATTCCGGCATTGTGCAGGCGCTGACGGGCCTGAGTGGCCAGCGTCGGGTGAATTTCCACCGAAGTGATGGTGGCGGCGCGTTTGCCCAGCAAGGCGGCCACATACCCGCTCCCCGTTCCTACATGAAGGACACGGTCCGATTTCTTGAGACGCAATTCCTGAATCAGGCGGGCCTCCAATTTGGGCGAAAGCATGAATTCGCCATGATCCAGAGGAAGTTCCATGTCGACGAAAGCCAGTTCACGCCGGTCGACAGGGACAAATTCTTCACGGCGGACCTGGTACAGTAGATCGAGTACTTCGATATTCAGGACCTCCCAAGGGCGGATCTGTTGTTCGACCATATTGAAGCGAGCCTGTTCGAGATTCATTAAGTGCCTCCGGGAGGGATGAAACATCATTCAGTCAATCCGTCATTGTAGCAAAATCAGTGTGGGGGGATAGTCTTTGGTCATTGGCGCAGTGGGGGCAAATTCATCCGGGTTGAAGAAGTTTTCAGGAACTCCTGTCCGGGCCCCGGGTCCTATGTCCCATGAGCATATCAATTGAATTTGAAATGGGCAGGGGGCGTCATGAGGATTGCGGTGGCTCTTTTTATGCTGTTGATTTTGGCCATGTGGGTGATGCGCTCGGCCAGCGCCTCCGAACTCCCCACCGTGGGGCAGAAGGCGCCCGAGTTCAGCGTGATGGATCAGAATGGAAAACTCCAAAAATTGTCGGATTATCAGGGTAAGTGGTTGGTTCTCTATTTTTACCCGAAGGACGAGACCCCGGGGTGTACGACGGAGGCCTGTGCCTATCGTGATGACATCCATAACATCCAGAATTTGGGGGCCGCAGTGGTGGGGGTGAGTATCGATGACGCCAGCAGTCATGCCGAATTTGCGGATAAACATCACCTTCCTTTCCCGTTATTGGCCGACAAGGAAGGTACGGTGGCGAAAAGTTACGGATCGGAACGTACCCTCCTGGGTTATAAGTTGGCGCGTCGCAATACCTTCATCATCGATCCCACCGGTCGTATCGCCAAGGTTTATGTGAATGTGGATGCCGAAGCGAATCCCGGGGAAGTCATTGCGGATTTACATCGTTTGCAGTCAACGCACTGACTTGCTAACCAGGCCCAGCAGGGTGGCGGTAGCCCCCCGGTGCCGCTCTACGAAGGACCGTCCTTGCTCTCCCATGGAACGACAGAGCACAGGGTTCTCGAGAAATTCCCTGGCCAGTCGAGGTAACTCATCCAACTTGAAAAATTGCCGGGCGGCCCCGCACGACACGGCGGCACTGCTGGCTTCGGCAAAGTTGAACGTGTGCGGACCCAGCAGGACTGGGCATCCGACGCTGAGGGCTTCAAGCAGATTCTGTCCCCCCAGGGGGAGCAGGGTGCCGCCTATGAGCGCGTATTGGGCCAGACGATACCAGGTGTACATTTCCCCCATGCTGTCCCCCAACAAGACCGTCGTCCCGGCAGAGAGGGGGCGTTGCGCCGAGCGCCGCTGGTAGGGGATACGATGCTCTTCGAGCAAGGCGGCCACGGTGTCGAACCGTTGCGGGTGTCGGGGAACCAGCACCAGCAGATAGGGTGGGGTGAGTAGGGAACCCAGATGTTTCAGCAGGAGTTCTTCTTCTCCCTCGCGGGTGCTGGCTGCAATCCAGATCGGTCGGTTCTCACCGACCATCTGACGGATTTGTTGAAAGGCCGCATCATGCGCGCAGGGTAGGGGCGCATCAAACTTGAGGTTACCCATGAGTTCGACCGAAGGGGCACCCAAGGCTTCAAAGCGTTGGGCATCGGCGCGCGATTGAACTGCGATGAGCGAGAGTTGAATCAGGAGGGTACGTGTCAGATTGGGGAAAAAGGCATAACGTCGTGCCGAACGTTCCGACAGTCGGGCATTGGCCAGAACAAGGGGAATATGACGATGGTGGCACTCGTGGATCAGGCGGGGCCAGAGTTCCGTTTCCAGAAGAAAACCCAGAGTGGGTTTGAAGGTCTCCAAAAAGCGTCCCACTGGGCCGGGCAGGTCGTAGGGCAGATAGACGCGCTGAATTTCCGGAGAGATTTCAGCGAGCGCGGTTTCTCGTCCGGTTGGGGTGGTATGGGTCAACAAGAAAGCATGGTCCGGGTATTGCTCGGCCAAGGATCGAAGAAGCGGCAAGGCAGCCCGGGTTTCCCCTACCGAGACGGCATGGAGCCAGATCAGAGGTCGGGATTCAGTGCGCCGGGGGTAGTAACCAAGGCGTTCGGGCCAATGGAGACGATAGCCGGGCTGTTGTCGTCCGCGCCACCAGAGACGGAGAAAAAACAGGGGCAGCATCAAGCGGGTCAACTGGGTGTACCAGAACAGGTTCATGACAATAACTTCTCCAGGGCATCCAGAACTTCTGCTACGCTCGGGCATGATCCTTTCCCGCCCAGATTCATGGCTTGCGCACTGCCGAAAACGCCTGTGGCTCGTGGGTCGGTGGCGGTGTACAGGGCCACCACCGGTCGCTGGAGCGCCGTGGCCAGATGTGAGAGGCCTGTATCCACACCAACCACAGCCTGGGCATGGGCCAGTAGGCCAGCCAGAGTGGTCAGATCGAGCGGTGCCAGGGCCTGTGCTCCGAAGATTTGATTTGCCAGATGCTGGGCGCGTTGGCGTTCGCGTTCATTGCCGCCGGGGAACAGGATGGTCGATCCCTGGGCAGAGAGGCGCTGACCCAAGGCGATCCAGTGGGTTTCCGGCCATTCCTTGTCACGGCGGCTGGTTCCATGCAGAAAGAGGACATAGGGCTCGTCACCCATGGTGCGCGGACGTTCCAGATCAGAGCGCAGGCCATAGGTGACGGCTTTTTCCGGATCGTAACCCAGGGCAAGACCGGCCAGTGCACGGTTGCGTTCCACGGCATGAAGATTTCGGGAAACCCGGAAGCGCTGCTGGTAGAACAGGCTAGCCAAGGGTTCGCGAATGCTGTGACGATCATATCCCATCCGCAAGGCGGGGCTGAAGCACCCAACCAACGCACTTTTGATCAGACCTTGCAGATCCAGACTGGCATCATGGTTCAGAGTCTGCAGAACCTGTTTCAACCGACGCCATTCGGCATGGGTCGACGGTGAAAAAAGAGCGGTACGCCAGCGCCGCAAGGCCACGGGAATCACACGGCGGACCGCTGGGTGCAGACGGGGCAGTGCCGCGAAGGATTCTTCCACGATCCAGTCGATGGAAAGGGTGGGGCAATGGTGGACCATGTCCGTCACTGCCGGAAAGGCGTGAACCACATCGCCCAGGGAAGAGGTTTTGATGAGAAGGAGATCAGTCATGCCGCCATTCTAGGGGACCTGACCCTGCGCGGCTAGTCGGAAGTGGAGTACACTCGCCTCCATGTCACTTTCTGTCATCATCATTGCCAAAAACGAAGAGGCGGCGCTTGGCGCCTGTCTGGACTCGGTTCTTTGGGCGGAGGAGTGTATCGTCCTGGATGGGGGAAGTCGGGATGGTACGGTGGAACTGGCGCGCCAGCGTGGCGCACGGGTGGAGATTGCGGCGGATTGGCCCGGCTTCGGCCCGCAGAAGAATCGCGCACTGGATCTGGCCCGTGGGGACTGGGTGCTTTCACTGGATGCGGACGAGCAGGTGCCCCCGGAACTGAAAGCGGAGATATTGGCGGTCATGGCGAATCCCGGGGCGCTGGACCTGTACCGCATGCCCCGCTCCTCACGCTACTGCGGGCGCGCCCTGCGCCATGGCGGGTGGTGGCCCGACCATGTGGTGCGTCTCTTTCGCAGAGGTAAGGCTCGTTTTTCTGCAGACTGGGTTCATGAACGACTGGTGGGAACGGAGGGGGGGGGCATTGGAACCCTGAATACCCCGCTGGAACACGATACTTATGTCGACCTGGAAGAGGCCCTCGACAAAGCCAACCATTATTCGACGCTGGGCGCCCGTCAGGCGTATGCCAAGGGACAGCGCGCCACCCTGGGCAAGGC
>JAKBLB010000013.1:0-36548 GCA_021832305.1 Pseudomonadota bacterium
TCCGCCGGATCTCCCGCCAACCGTCCGCGCGAAATGCGTAATTGCATGATATTGATACTATTACTCATGATTTCACGCAAGGAGGGTTTCGTCGTTTCGGAACGCATCCAGGGTTGAAGAAGATCCGTGTTCAAATCCACGGCAATGACAAACTCGGCACCCATCGCTCTGGCCAGAGACACCGGGACCGGATTGACCAGCCCCCCGTCCACCAAAAACTGTTCGTCCCGCCATACCGGAGGAAACAGCGCAGGAAAAGCAATGGAGGCCCTCATGGCTTCTATCGCCGAGCCTTCGCGCAACCAGACCTCCATTCCCGAGTGCAAACACGTCGCCACCGCCCCATAGGGCAAAGCCAACTGGTCTATGGGGCGATCCACGAAGTGCGTTCGAAAGTACTCGATCAGTTTTTCTCCCTTGAGCATTCCTCCTCTCAAACTAACATCCAGCAGTGAAAAGATATTCCTCATGTTCATGTCGACCAACCACTGCTTGAACCGGTCCAGTTCGCCCGCCGCATACACCGCACCGACCAGGGCGCCAATGGAGGTTCCACAGACCAGATCTGGATGAATCCCCGCCTCTTCCAACGCTTTGATCACCCCCACATGTGCCCAGCCGCGGGCCGCTCCACCGCCCAGCACCAGTCCGATCCTGGGTTTTTTCGGGACCGCCGGGGCAGAAATTTTGGTCGTTTCGGCATCGAATCTCTTCAGAAAACGCATTCCTTCTTTCCTTCAGTCAAGTGTCAACACGTAGATCCCGTACGTGTCCTGCAGACGTATCTGCGCCCGCACCCTCAAACCCGCCAACGCGCACATTGCCTCTGCACCACTTCGGCCAGGGACTTCGTCTGCGCATGCTGTTGACGCAACCAACCCACATCGCTGCTGGCGTTCGATACTTCGCGACGTAGGGCGGCACAGGCTTCATCAGCCTTGAGTGCGATGGCGTGAGGTTCGATTTTGTTCAGGGTGTCCAGAATCTCCTCGGACAAGGATCGGTGTTCATGGTTCCGGGGATTGACATAAACCCCCCCATAACCAAACCGGCAAGCCTGAAAACGATTGAAGGTATAAACCAGGTAGTCCGTTTCCCTGGGAGCATAGGGACGCTCGAGGGACAGATAACGGGTCAGTGACTGAATGAATGCTGCAATCTGGGCCGCCTTTTCTATCGTCAAGGGGGTATCCATGACACGCACCTCGATCGTCCCGTATTCGGGCTTGGGTCGAATGTCCCAGTAGAAATCCTTCATGCTTTTGACGATCCCGGTCGCCATCATGGAATCAAAGTATTCCCCAAAGGAATCCCACGTTTCAATCAAGGGGGCACGTCCACTCAGGGGAAACGAAAAGACGGAATTCAGGCGTGCCGAATGAAAACCCGTATCATTCCCCTGGACGAAGGGGGAGGATGCACTCAGGGCAATGAAATGCGGGATGAATCCCGAAAGCAGATGGAGAAGAGTCAATGCCTCGTCCGCGTTGTCGCATCCCACATGGACATGCTGCCCAAAAATCGTGAACTGCTTGGCCAGATACCCATAGAGTGAAGACAATTGGTCAAAACGGGGCGTATCATAAATGCGGCGCTCGCTCCAATGCTGAAACGCGTGGGTTCCTCCGCCACACACCCCGATATCGAGACGGTCCGCACATTCCACGATGCCCTGGCGAATCTCGTCGAGTTGCTCGAAAACGTCGGCATGGGAGACGCAGATCCCCGTGGCCATTTCCACCATCCCCTGGGTGATTTCCGGCTTGACATCCCAATCCTTGCCCTTTTTTTTCAGGAGGCGCAACAGATCGGTGGTGGAATCCACAAGGTCGTAATCGTAGGTATTGACCAACTGCAATTCCAGTTCCACGCCCAACGTCAGGGGACGGGAAGAAGTAAAGGGAGGAAGTTTCATGAGGTTTTTTCCTGGAATTCCCGCGCGCGAATCAACCCCCACTGGACAGCCATGGGGCCCACGATTTCAAGCACGTTCATCATGCTGAAAACGATCGGAAGAATCTTGACCCCCATCTGGGGGTACAAGGCCCGCATGTCCATCAATTCCACCAACGGGATTTCGGCCATGGGGATGAGGACGACCCCCAGCACCAGCGATTGGCGCAGGTTCAATCCGCTGACCGGTCCCAGCAACAACACCCCCAGCCCTTTTGCAACGAACCTGACCAGCACCACGATCATGGCGGTTCCCACCCCAACCACAAACTCGTTCCGGGTCAACAGGGAACCCGTCATCATGAACAGGATGATCGTCAAAATGCTCCCCGCCGTTCCAAAGTGACGGGGCCAGAGATGAGGGCGTGGATCGAAGTGCTTGGCCAGTACCCCCCCCAGCAGCGGAGCCAGAAAAACGGGTAGCTCGAGCGCAACGAGCAAGGCCTGCAACAGGAGGAGCAGGCCGAATAGCACCGGCGCACTTTGCTCGTCCGACAGTTCGAACATTCGACGCAGTAACTTGAAAGACAAGGCCAGGACCAACCCCATCCCCAGGGAACCCGCCAGAAGATAAAACGAATGGAAGAGGGCCGTGAACCATTGGCCATGAAATGCGCCCTGAAACCAACCCATGATCAGGTAAAAACACACCACCGAATAAACCGTATTCAGCCCGCACAGCACCAGCAGCCGCTGGGTGACTTGCCCCTGGGCGCGCATCTCGGTCACCATCCGCAGGACGATGACCGGCGAAGTCCCCATGGCAATGACCGCGATAGACAAAGCGCTTTTCACCTCGGTTCCCATCCCCATGAGGACTCCGAACACCGCAATGAAGGTTGCCACCGATTCCAGAAGACTGGACGCAATGACCCAGGGATTATATTTCAGCCAACGCAAACTTACCCGGACACCCAACTCGAAAAGCAGCAGGGTCAACGTCAGTTCCACCAAAAATCTGAAGTCAGGCAGATCATCCCCGTCTACCCAGTCCAGACCCAAGGGACCCAGCAGAAGTCCTGCCAGCGCATATCCCGTGATTCGAGGCATCCTGGCCAGACGACAGACCCCTTCTCCCGCCAGGGAAGCCAGGAGAAAGGAAAGGGCGATACGCATAAAAAACAGCCACTGGGTATGTCCCATCATGGAATATTGACTCCGGACGATCTCTCAAAGGACCTTGTCATCAACAACGGTCTGTACTTCCAGGAGAGGGTGAACGATGAGGGCAAACAGCACTGATGACACAAAAGACACCCGGTTTTCCTGGTTTGAAAACCGTGCAGAAAAATCAATGTCGGCGTACAGTATAATGCCTCGAGCACAAAAGTCCAACCCTGCTCCTCCCCTGCCCTTCCTCCACAAAGGTTCTCATGACTTGGTATGTGACAAGTTTCGCTGTTCCGCGCGAAAGTAACACCGGCACAACCCTGCCCGCCCCAAAACGCACGCTCTGCGCAGTCCTCGTTCTGGTTCTGGCTCTGGGGGGATGCGCCCATACGCAGGACTTCGTCCTTTCCCCCCAGGACCAACCGCTCAACCTCAAGTTGACCGAAATCTCGTCCGTAGACCCGGAGTCGGTGCGCAGCTGGGCACTTCCCGACTCAGCCAAGGACACCCCCGACAACCGGGCAAAGGTCCATCAGATCATAGAGCGCGCGAAAATGCGCGCCATGCAGGACATGACCGAAATCTTGTCTCCCGTGCCTGCCCTACGCGTCGATCCCCTTCCTCTGGTAGTGCCCCCGGCCCTGGAAAACCTCCCCATCACCAGCCGAAAAAACGTGCTGGATCCCGTGCTTCTGACCCAACTCCAACAATCTTCTCCAGGCGCCGATGCCTTGCTGAGATTCGGGATTACGGATTACGGACAGACACCCACCGCATGGAAGAAAGGCGTGATCGTTTTTGAAGTCGTCTCCACCCTCGGCATTGCGGCTCTGGCCTATGCCCGTCCTGCCACCCGTGCCATTGCCGGCATTTATCTGGTCGATGAAACCATCGAGGAAAGTATTGAAGCCTATTCCGGTTTCTGGGCCCTGAATGAAATTTACCGACCAGTCAGAGTACAAGCCGAACTGATCGACTTGCACGATGGACACCAAATCTGGTCTGATACGGAAACGGGGTTTTCTGATGGACGTTGGACCCGCCTGGTCCGAACCGTCTCCCCGGAAGAGCGAAGCAACCAACTACAGGCAGCACTTCATGACGCCCTCACCAAAATCGTCGCCAACCTTGAACGAGACTCCGGGTCCACACCCCCGGTTCAGCCCTGATCCAGGGAACGGAGTGGATCCATGCACCCCATGAGTACGCCCGGTCTCGTAGTCCTGCATGGCAACCGTCTGGAGTTGTTGCAGGAGGCCATGGTGCACTGGATGCGCCAGCACCCTCTGGACCCTCTGACCGAAGAGGTCATCCTGGTCAACAGTATCGGTGCGGCCGAATGGGTCAAGGCATCCCTGGCGGAATCCCTGGGAATCTGCGCCGCGACACGAGCCGAACTACCGGGCCGTTTCCTGTGGCGTTCATACCGAAAAATCCTGGGGAGCACCGTGGCGGAACGATCCCCCCTGGATCGTCAGACCCTGGTCTGGCGCCTCATGAAACTGGCGCTCCAGGATCCGCTTCCTGCCCCTCTGGAGGCCATCGCTCACCTTCTTCGGGTGAAGGATCCGGAAGCCCGGTATGGCTTTGCCTGCGAGGTTGCCGACCTCTTCGACCAGTATCAGAACTATCGGGCCCATTGGCTGGCAGATTGGGTCCAGGGTCGAAACCAACTGACCACGGCACGGGGAGAAAAACTGCCCGTGCCGGCGAATCAAGCCTGGCAACCCGCCTTATGGCGTTGTCTCTGGCAGGATCTGTCTCCGGCAGAACAAGCGTTCACCCTCCCGGTCCTGCACCAACAGGTCCTCGAACGGCTGCAGCGCAGCGAAAAAATCGTCGGGCTGCCTCCCCGCATCGTCGTCTTCGGCGTCTCCACACTGCCCCACTCAACCCTGCAGATTCTGGATGCCCTGGCGCGTCACTGCCAAGTACTGGTGGCCTTGCTCAACCCCTGTCGTTTTCACTGGTCCGACATCATGGAAGGGCGGGAGCTCTGGCAAGCCGTCCGGCGTCGCCAACCCTGGCGCCACCACCATGATTTCAGCATGACGGCCTTTGAAGACATGCATGTCCACGCCCACCCCCTGCTGGCCGCCTGGGGTCGCCAGGGAAGAGACTTCATGCGGCAACTGGACGCCTATGACCCTTCCGTCCCGGATACCACAGCCCTCCCCCGCATCGATCTTTTCGACGAAGGACCCCCGCACACGCTGCTGGAGGAAGTTCAATGCGCCATCCGCGAATTGCTCCCCCTCGCCGAACACCCGCAGAATGTCGTTCCCGCCACGGATCGTTCTCTGGTATTTCACCGGGCCCATAGTCCCCTGCGCGAAGTACAGGTATTACAGGACCAATTGCTCGATCTCCTGACCCAGGCGTCCCCTGCCTTGCAGCCTCGTCAGATCGTGGTGATGATTCCCGCGCTCGAGGATTATGTCCCTTTCATCGAAGCCGTCTTCGATCGTTATGAATCCGGGGACCCCCGCTTCATTCCCTATGAAATCGCCCTCTCCCGCCCCCGCCTCAGCAACCCGCTCATCCATGCCCTGGAATGGCTGCTTGCCCTCGACCGACACCGTATCACGGCCAGTGAAATCCGTTCGTTGCTGGAAGTTCCTGCGCTGGCGCAGCACTTCGACCTGGATCCCAACGGGGTGAGCAAGTTGTCTCAGTGGGCGGAAGCCAGCGGTATTCGCTGGGGGCTGGACGATCTCCACCGCACTTCCCTCGAATTGGGTGCCTGTGGCGACCAGAATACCTGGCACTTTGGTCTGGAACGTCTCTGGCTCGGCTACGCGAACGGATCTTCCGGACCTTTCGACGGAATCGAACCCTACCCGCACTTGAGCGGACTGGAGGCCACGACCCTTGGCTCCCTGGCCCGTTTCATCGAAACCCTGAAAGAAACCTGGGAAACCCTGCTGACCCCCGCTCCCCCGGCGGTCTGGGTGGAGCGGGGACGCCATCTGCTGGACAACTGGTTCGACGGGACCAATGAACTGGAAAACCTCAGCCTCGGCCAGTTGCACGAGGCCCTGAGTGACTGGCTGACCCTCTGTCAGGAAACTGGTTTTGCAGACCCGATTCCCCTTTCCCTGTTTCGTCGGTCCTGGTTCGACACACTGGAAGAACCCAAGGAATCGGGCCGTTTCCTCAGCGGAGGAGTCACATTTTGCACACTGTTGCCCCTGCGCTCCCTCCCCTTCGAGGTCGTCTGCCTGTTGGGCATGAATCTCGAAGCGTTTCCCCGCCGTTCCGCCGCGCGCCCACACGATCTGATGCAATGGCCCGGCATGCCGCGCCCCGGCGATCGCGCCCGCCAGGAAGATGATCGGGCGCTGATGCTGGATACCTTGCTCGCTGCCCGGCGAGTCCTGTCCATCAGTTGGTGCGGCCGGGACCCGCGTGATGATTCCGAACGCCCACCCTCCGTGCTGGTCGCCCAGTTACGCGACTATCTGGCGCGCGGGTGGCGCCCCGATGAAAGTCATGGGTATCCCGATCTATTGGCCCAACAGACCCAGGATCACCCCTTGCAGCCCTTCAGTCGCCGCTATTTCGAGGAGAACCAACCCTTTCACACCTATGCCGAGGAATGGCGCCGGGTCTTTGACCCTGGCTTGCCGAGAGAGCCTCTTCCCTCACTCGCTCCCCAGGATCTACCCAAAACACTCTCTCTCGAGAGGCTGGGCCGTTTTCTCAGAAACCCGATTCGGTTTTACCTGGAGTCCGTCCTGAATACGCATTTCGAGGAAACCCTGACTCCCCCGGATGAAGAAATATTCGACACTTCAGGTCTGACACGCCATGAATGGATCGGTGCCCTGATCACCCCGCCTTTCAACCCGCGCGAATCGCAGGAACTGGAAACCCGGCTTCAGCGCTTGCGTCGTGCCGGACAACTGCCCCTGGCCGAAATGGGACAAGCAGCCATGACCGAATTGTGCGACACCGTCACCCCCATGCTGGAAACCTGGGGATCCCTGCAGGAACGCTATCCCCATCTGTGCGACAAACAGCCGGTTCACCTCTCTTTCGGCACCCATGACATCCGGGACTGGCTGGAGGGCATACGGAAAGGGAATGACATGAAATCCCCCGCATGGGTGGAACTCCATGCTTCCCGCGTCCTGGAAAAAAATGGCAGGGACCTGCAACTGCACAAACTTCTTCCCGTCTGGCTCCGCCACCTCGTCACCAGCGCCACGGGGCATGTGCTCGACTGCCATCTGGTGGCACAGGACACCCTGCTCACCCTGCGCCCACCTGTCCCAGAGGAGGCTCGGGCAGTGCTTTCCACTCTGGTTGAACTTTGGCAGGAGGGCCACCGTCGACCGCTGCCGATGGCGCTCAAATCCGCCCTCACCCTGGTTCGATCCGACGATCTGGGTAAAGCTGCCCAGACCTACGAAGGAACAGACCATTTGACTGCCGAGAAGGACCGTTATCAGGAACGCATCTACCCTACCTTTGCCTGCTTGAACCGGACAGGAGAATTCGAAATCCTGGCTCGAAGTCTGGTTCCCCCTCTGTGGTCCTGGGCAAAAAATGCCGTATTGACTCCCCTGGCATCCGCCCATGAGTGAACCCCTGGATCCCCTGACCTTTCCCCTGTGGGGGAGTCGCCTCATCGAAGCCAGTGCCGGAACCGGCAAAACCTGGACCCTGGCTGCACTCTATGTGCGCCTGATACTGGGACACGGCGCTGCGAATCACGCCCCCCCCTGCGCATTCCTGCCTGAACAGATTCTGGTCATGACGTTCACCCGGGCGGCCACCCGTGAACTCTCCGAACGCATTCGAGCGCGCCTGGAAGAAGCCGCAGCCTGTTTCAGGGACGACGGTCTCCCGTCCGATGAGTTCCTTCGCTCGCTGCTGGACGACTATCCCGACCCACAGGCACGGCGCCACGCCGCCTGGCGTCTGACCCTGGCCAGCCAGTCCATGGAGGGCGCCGCCATCCATACCCTGGACGCCTGGTGCCAACAGGTATTGCAGGACACGACCTTTACCCATGGGCAATGGTTTCCCGCCCGGATCACAGACAACGACGACGATCTGATTCCGTTGGCGCTGCAGGATCTTTGGCGACAACGTCTCTACCCATTGAGCGGTTTGGAATTCCGGGTCTTTCTGGATGACTGGAAAGATTTTTCTCAATTTTCCCGACGCATCCAGAAAGATCTTCCAAAAAACACCCTCCCGCAGTGGTCGATGGAGAGCGCCAGCGCCAACGCCCGCCTCTGGAAGGAAAAGCACCATGCAATGATCGACGGGTTGAAAACCCTGCGCACGCTGTGGCGTCCCCGCATCGAAACCCTCTGTACCTGGCTCGACGGCCAACTCCCGCCCACTCAACCGGACACCCCTTTCAATCAAAAAACCTTCAGGGGAGAAACGGTGCGCCAGTGGTGTGCCCGTTTGCTCCACTGGTGCGAGGAAAACGGCCCAGCCGACCCCTCCCTGACGGAGGACATGTGGGACAAACTTACGCCCGCCGGGCTACAGGCGCAAGTCAAGAAAAATTGTCGGATCGATCCTCCGGCGCTCTTTGAAGAACTCGATGACTTCCGCATGGCGTTGCAACACTTGAACGAACAGAGGAAGCATCTGCACGATCTCATGGTGGAAGGCGTTGCCCTGCGTCTCGCCCAGCACAAGACCCAGGTCCTGCGCCAGAACTTCACCGATATCCAGCAGCGTCTCGACCAGGCCCTGCAGGGGCCGCAAGGGGAAGCTCTGGTCACGGATCTGCGCCTGCGCTATCCCATTGCTCTGATCGACGAATTTCAGGATACCTCGATGCGCCAACTGCGCATGCTGGACCGGATTTACGATCTGAATGCCCATGCGCCGGAACGGGGGATCTTTTTGATCGGTGACCCCAAACAATCCATTTATGGTTTCCGCGACGCAGATATTCGGAGTTATCTCAAAGCCCGTGCCTCCGTGGCGCCGCGCCATTACCTCCTGACCACCAATCATCGTTCGGTGGCGCCCGTCGTCGAACTCATCAATACACTCTTCGGAGGGGCCGAACAACGGGTCGGCCCCGGGGCCTTCCGCTTTCGTGAAGGGGATGAGGCGCCCTTGCCGTTCCACCCCGTGCAAGCCCGTGGACGGGGAGAACAGTTGCTCCGTGGCGGCCATTCCCATCCTGCCCTCACGGTCTCCTGGACTGCGGAACTGGATAACCGGGGGCAATTATTCGAACGCATGGCAGAACATTGTGCCGAACATCTGGGCGGGCTCCTGTCCTCCGACGCCGGCTTTTACACACCCCAAAGTACCCTCCAGACCCCCCTTCACCCCGCCGATCTGGCCATACTGGTGCGCGACCGTCACGAAGCCGCTGCGGTGAAAAATGCCCTGGAACGGCGAAACATTCCCTCGGTCTATCTGTCCGACCGAAGTCAGTTGCTGGATTCTGCAGAAATCCCGGACGTCCTCCTGTGGCTTCAGTCCGTGGCTCATCCCCGCAACCCCCGCCTTCTGCGGGCGGCTCTGGGTACCGCCACCCTGGGGTTCTCCCTGACTGAACTGGAACAGTGGGCCAAATCGGAAACCGCCTTTGAAGAACTGTTGGATTTCTGGATGGAACTACACCACTGCTGGCAGAGGCAGGGAGTTTTGTCCATGCTGCAGCGCCTGCTCCATCATTTTTTTCTGCCAGCCCGCTGGTTACGGGAAAAAAATGGAGAGCGCCGCCTCACCCAGGTCCTCCATCTGGCGGAATTCCTGCAACGCGCCAGCACCCGTCTCGAAGGTCCGGAAGCCCTGATCCAGTGGCTGATCCACGAGCGCCAGACCCCCACATCGAGCCCGGAAGAATTACGCCTGGAAAGCGATGCAGACCGGGTCCGTATCATCACCATCCATAAATCCAAGGGACTGGAATTTCCTGTGGTCTACCTCCCCTTTGCCACCTGTTTCAAACCCCAGCCCGACGCCGAGGAAAAGCGCCTCCAGGAAGATATCCGCCTGCTTTATGTCGCGCTGACCCGTGCCCAGCATGCCCTGTGGATTGGGGTTTCGCCCTTCAAATATAAAACTGGCGGTCCCCAGTTCTCCGCTAGCGCCCTGGGCTGGTTGCTGGGGGCCGCCCCGGGCGACCCTGCCGAACGGCTGTTGCCCCTGCTCCAGGAAACCTGGAAAAGCATTCCGGAGGCACACTTCACGGAAGCCGGTCTGCCGTTGGCGACCACACCCTTTACCCCCCCGCCCGCCCCGGCGTTGCGTCCTGCCCCTCCCCCCACAGGCAACTTCGAGCGCGCCTGGGCCATTCACAGTTTTTCTTCCCTCACCCGTTCCCTGGCATTTGGGTTGCCTGCCCTCCCCGCTGCACGACAAAACCCGTCTCTTGCCGGCGCCAGTCCACGCCACCGCTTTCCGCGCGGGGCCTGGGCTGGGAAATTTCTGCACGAACAACTGGCCTGGGCTGCCGAGCGCCGTTTTGCCTTCGATACCGACCCCACCCTGAATCTCCAATTACATCAACGCTGCCTTCGTCAAGGTTGGGAGACTCATGCCGCCGACCTCGGACAGTGGTTACAGGAAATCGCCCTGACTCCCATTGCTCCCGGCGGAGTCGCCCTGCAGGCGCTCCCCCAGACCTTCCAGGAAATGGAATTCTGGTTTCCGCTCCAGTCCACCCACACAGAACGGCTGGATGACTTCTGCCACACTCATTTCTGGCCCGGCCTGCCTCGCCCCCCCCTCACGGCACGGACATTGAAAGGATTGATGATGGGGTTTGCCGACCTGGTCTTCCTCCGGGAGGATCGTTTCTGGGTGTTGGACTATAAATCCAACGCGCTGGGGGAGAACGATGCCGCCTATACCCGCGCGACTCTGGAACAGGCCGTGGTCACTCACCGCTATGAGGTACAACTGGCGCTCTATCTGTTGGCCTTGCACCGCCTTCTGAAAGTGCGCCTGGGATCCTCCTACGTCCCCCACCGGCACCTGGGGGGCGGCATCGACCTCTTCCTGCGGGGCATCCAGGGACCGGAGCGCGGTAACCTGCTCCTCGAATCCCCCCATCGGTGGATCGAAGCATTCGATGCATTGCTCGCCCCTGCGTCCACCGGAATTCCTTCATGACCCCCGCCACCCTTTCGGAACATCTCGAAATCTGGTACCGCCAGGGGAAATTGCGCCTTCTCGACGTCTCCTTTGCCCGCTGGTGTGCCAGGCATGATCCCGCGCCCACACCCGAACTTCTGCTGGTCGCGGCTTTGGTTGCGTATCTGGAGGGACGGGGGCACAGTTGCCTGGATCTCGATTCCCTTCTTCCGAACACCCTGAATCTGGGTATGGAACTGGAAGCAGAACTGGCTCAGGTACTGGCCGAGTTACCCTGCGCGCTCACTGCCTGGCAGAATACCCTGTACGGCAGCCCTTGTGTCAGCCCCCCCTCATCCCCCGTCGCCTCTCCACTGGTCCTGGCGGGAACCCGTCTATACTTGCGGCGCTATTGGCAGTACGAAACCGCCCTCAGCCGACAGATTCGCCAGCGGACCGACCCTGCCCTCTGGTCCCCCGACGCGCTGACCGACGCCCTTCCCTGGCTCCACGCCCTTTTTCCCGCCCATTCAGGGATCCATTGGCAACGGGTGGCCTGTGCCCTCGCCCTGCGCAGCCCCTTTACCCTCATCACCGGCGGGCCGGGCACCGGAAAAACCTATACCGCCGCCCGCTTGCTGACCGTTCTCCTGAGCCAGTCCGCTCGCCCGGAAGCGCTGCGCATCGCCCTGACGGCGCCGACCGGGAAGGCCGCCGCCCGCCTGACAGAATCGCTCCGGAACGCCCTGCGCGAATTGCCCGCGAACCTGCCTGCCGCCCTCGATATCTCGACCCTCATCGAACAGATGGGTCCGGCCCGCACCCTCCACTCCCTGCTGGGCCAGGACTGGACGACCCGCCAGTTCCGCCACGATGCCGCGCATCCGCTCGACCTCGACCTCCTCATCGTGGATGAAGCCTCCATGGTGGACCTGAAAATGATGGTCGCGCTGTTTGATGCCCTCCCTCCCCGCAGTCGCATCGTGCTTCTGGGAGACCGGGACCAGTTGGCCAGTGTGGAAGCGGGCGCCGTTCTGGGGGATCTCTGCCTCCATGCCGAGTCGGGACATTACCGTCCGGAGACGGCTTCTTTTCTCCGCGCCCTGGGCGAACCGCCCTTGCCAGAAAACCTGTGTGATCCCAAAGGTTCGGATCTGGCCCAATGCCGCGTCATGCTGCGTCACAGCCACCGCTTTGGTACCGCCATCGGCGCCTTGGCCATGGCAGTCAATGCCGGTGACGTCAAATCCGCCATTCGCCTGCTGAAGCAGGAAACGCACTCCTCCCTGGCCTGGAAGGAATGCGCGTCTCCTCAGGAAGTGGTCGAAATCGCCACCTGCCCCACCGATCTCTCCTATGAAAAGTTTTCTCGACTGCTTCAGGCCCGGCCCACCGCATCCGCCGATTTTGAGGCCTGGGCCCTTTTGCTGCTCCAGACTCTGGACCAGTTCCGCGTCCTCTGCGCCCTGCGCGAGGGCCCCTGGGGCGTCATCGAACTCAATCGTTCCATCGAACGGCAATTGTGGGCCATGGGCGGACTCCAGCCCCAGGGCGAATGGTACGAAGGACGCCCGGTCATCATCACGCGCAACGACGCCGACCTGTCCCTGGCCAACGGGGACATCGGTCTGACCTTACGCTCCCCCTACCCAGCGCAAGGCATGCGGGTCTATTTTCCGGATGCCGGACGAACTCTGCACGCACGCGCCCCCAGTCGGCTCAACCACGCAGAAACCGCTTTTGCCCTGACCGTCCACAAATCCCAGGGCTCAGAGTTCGAGCATACCTGCCTGGTGCTGCCCGCGCCCCATCCCATCGTCACCCGGGAACTGATCTACACCGGCATCACCCGTGCCCGCCAGCGCCTGACCCTGCTGAGCGCAGACCCGACCACGCTGGAAGTCGGTCTGGCCCACCCCACCCAACGCACCAGCGGTCTGAGATTCGAGTCATGAGGTTCCGTGAAGCCATGCGGGGCCTTCAATCCTTTGGTAAACTATGGGTTGCCCCCATCTTCACCAAACCCATTGGCTTTGAGAGTGTCGTCCTGTGCATGAGAACGTGCTGTGAGTTTTGAACCGATCCGCCTCCTGACGGCCGATGATCTGAAAGCGCTGGACGCGGTCATTCGCCATCACTTGCACTCTGATGTCGCGCTGGTCCGACAGATTGCCGAATACCTCATCCACAGCGGAGGGAAACGCCTGCGTCCTCTCCTGCTGCTGCTCTGTGCCCGGGCCCTGGGCTATCAGGGCCATCATCACCACACGCTCGCTGCCGTTGTCGAATTCATCCATACGGCAACGCTGTTACACGATGATGTCGTCGACAAATCCGATCTGCGCCGCGGGCAAAAAACCGCCAATTCCCTGTTTGGTAACGAGGCCAGTGTGCTGGTGGGCGATTTCATCTACTCGCGCGCCTTCCAGATGATGGTTTCCGTCAATCAGATGAAGGTCATGGAGGTGCTGGCGGATGCCACCAACGTGATCGCTGAAGGTGAAGTGTTGCAACTGCTCAACTGCCACGATCCGGAAGTGGATGAATCCCGTTATTTGCAGGTGATCCGTTACAAAACCGCCAAGTTGTTCGAGTCCGCAACCCGTTTGGCGGGGATTCTGGCCGACGTCCCTTTGACCATCGAGGAACATCTGGCCACCTTCGGCGGAGAATTGGGAACCGCCTTTCAAATCATCGATGATGTACTGGATTATTCTGGTCAACTGGAGGATCTGGGCAAAAACCTGGGCGATGATCTGGCCGAAGGAAAAGCCACACTCCCGGTCATTCGAGCCCTCCAAACTGCCACCCCTGCCCAGGTCGATCTGCTGAGAAACGCCATCGAACAGGGGGGAGGAGAGTCCCTGGAAGCCGTTGCTCGTATCGTCCAGGGCAGTGGTGCGCTGGATTATGCCCGCCAGCGTGCCATGGAATTCAGCCGGTCGGCCCTGGTTCATCTGAATCAGGCACTCCCCCCCTCACCCTACCGGGATGCCCTGGAACAACTCACCCTGCTGGCTGTCGAGCGCACTCAATGACTTAAGGCGCACTTAAGGCAAATAGGGTCTAATCACTCCTGAGTCTGAGACTCCCCTGTGAATGGATTCGTTTCCCCTTAAGGTGGCCCTCCGGGCCACTTCTTTTTATCATGATCGAATCCGGCCGTTTCCTCTAGAATGTCACTTTCTTTGGGATGATTCATGAGACTTTTACTGGTTGAAGACGATCCTTTGCTGGGTGATGGTTTGCGCGTAGGGCTGCGCCAGGCAGGCTATGCCGTGGATTGGGTGGAAGACGGCCAGACCGCCAAACTTTCCCTGCAATCCGAAAATTATGATCTCGCGGTACTCGATCTCGGTTTACCCAAAGTCCCCGGCCTGGAAGTATTGAAATGGTTACGCGCTCAAGCCATGACCCTCCCCGTTCTGGTTTTGACGGCACGGGATACCATCCCTGACCGGGTCGCCGGACTGGATGCGGGGGCCGATGATTATCTGATCAAACCCTTTGACCTCGACGAACTGATCGCCCGTCTGCGCGCTCTGTCGCGCCGCGGCAGTGGGCTGGCCACCCCCCTCCTCACACATAAGGAGATCAGTCTCGACCCGGCTGCCCATCAGGTATTCAAAAATGACACGCTGGTGGAACTGTCTGCACGGGAATTTTCCCTTTTACACCAACTCATGCTCAACATTGGCCGGGTTCAGACCCGCGATCAACTGGAAAGCCGCCTCTATGGCTGGGGCGAGGAAGTGGAAAGCAATTCTATCGAGGTTCATATTCACCACCTGCGCAAAAAATTGGGCAATACCTTGATCCGAACCCTGCGCGGCATCGGATATGTCATCGACAAACCCTGATCCTCCCGAACCCACGCAGCGTATCTCATGAACTCCCTGCGCCGCCGTCTGCTCCTGTTATTGCTGGGTGCCATGTCCCTCGTCCTGATCGTCGTGGTGTTTTTTGACCACCGCTCGGCACGCCAGGAACTGGACTCTCTCTTCGATGCCCAAATGGCGGAATCCGCCCATGTTCTGCTGGGCATCGCCCAACGCACCCTCACGGAACGCATCGAGCATGGGGTCGAAGATGAATCCCCGGTGACCCATGAATACGAGCAGGCCATGGTCTACCAGGTCTGGAGCCATCAAACCCTGATTTTGCGGTCCGCCACTGCCCCTGCCACCCTGATGGGGGCTTCGACCCAGCCGGGTTATTCCACGATCACCATCAATACCCATCGTTGGCGTTTACTGGTCCTATCGGACTCTGCCCATGAACTCATGATCCAGATTGCCGAACCCATGCGCGGACGGGAACAACTGGCCCGCCAGATCGTCCTCAACATGTTGCTTCCCTCAGTAGCCATTGCCATTCCCCTGGTCCCTCTGATGATCTGGGTCATGGTCAATACCGGACTGCGCCCCTTGCGTCAGTTGCGACGCGAAGTGGTCCAGCGCTCCGCCGACCGTCTCGAGCCCCTGGACCTGCTTTCCATCCCCCTCGAAGTCAAACCGTTGGCCACGGCCCTCAACGACCTGTTCGGGCGATTGCGCCACTCCATCGAATCAGAACGCCGCTTCACTGCCGATGCCGCCCATGAATTACGCACGCCGCTGGCGGCTCTGCGCACCCAGGCTCAGGTCGCCCTTCGTTCCATCATGGAAGAGGACCGCCAGCACGCCCTGCACCAGGTCCAGCAAGGGATAGAACGGGCCACCCACCTGATCGAGCAACTCCTCACCCTGGCACGCATCGACCCGGAAGAAGCAGGGGTGCGTCATGATCTAATACTGATTCACCCGCTTGCGGCAGAGTCTCTGGCTTTTTTGGTGGGTCAAGCCGAGTTGAAAAAAATAAAACTCCTCCTCGAGGGCGAGACCGCTCTGCGCGTCCTGGGTCAAAGCGGCCATCTGAGCATCCTGCTGCGCAATCTGGTGGACAATGCCATCCGCTACAGCCCTCCGCACAGCACGGTGGTTCTACGATTATCAGAAAATGCCGCACATGAAGTTCAACTGGAGGTCGCGGACGACGGGCCGGGAATCCCCGCCGAAGAAATGCAGCGGGTCATGGAGAGGTTCTATCGCCTGCCCGGCAGTGGCCAGCAGGGAAGCGGGCTGGGGTTATCCATCGTGCAGCGGATTGCAGAACACCACCGGGCTCGTCTGAGCTTGGCGGCAGCCTCGCCCCAAGGAGGGCTCCGGGTCACGGTGATTTTTCCATCCACCCCCCTCCTTCATTCTCCGTCCTCCCCCGTATCCCCGCCGAGTATGGCGGCGATGGTGGAACGGGAAAAACCACGATTGGCCAGATAACGCATCTGGCGGACCCGCTCTTCTCCCGCTAAGGGTAACTGGCTGAATTTCCGTGCCCATACTGCGCGGGCCCCCTGTAGTTCACGGGCGTAAGCTACCTCGAGCAAAGACGTAGCAATGGCCGCAGGAACCCCTTGTTGCTGAAAATCCTGGCGCAGACGCAGCACCCCATGGCGCTCTGCGTGTTTACGCAGCAGAGCCTCCGCCGCCCGCTGATCTGACAAATACCCCTGGTCCTCCAACTGGTCCAGCAACGCCTCCAGACCCACACACGCGGCGGCGTCCTGCTTCAGGCGCAGCGCCAGTCCGTACCGGGTATATTCGCGCCGCGCCAGGAGGCGCAGGGCTCGTTCGTACAACGTTGTCACTCTTCCTCGGTTTTCCCCACGGGCATTTCCAACCCACTGGCAGAACGGATACGGTCCTCGATCTCCTGGGCCAGCGCAGGGTGCTCGCGCAGGTATACGCGCGTATTGTCCTTGCCTTGCCCGATCTTTTCGCCTTGATAGGCATACCAGGACCCGGATTTTTCGATCACCTTGGCCATGACCCCCAATTCGATGATTTCTCCCTCCCGTGAAATCCCTTCCCCATACAGGATATCGAAATCTGCCACTTTGAACGGAGGGGCCACCTTGTTCTTGACCACCTTGACCCGCGTCTCGCTGCCAATGATCTCATCCCCCCTCTTGATGGAGCCCACGCGCCGGATATCCAGTCGTACGGACGCATAAAACTTGAGCGCATTCCCCCCCGTGGTGGTTTCCGGATTGCCAAACATGACGCCGATCTTGAGACGGATCTGGTTGATGAAAACGACCATGGAATTGGACCGTTTGATATTGCCGGTCAACTTGCGCAGGGCCTGGGACATGAGACGGGCATGCAGACCCACATGGGAATCGCCCATCTCGCCTTCAATTTCCGCACGAGGGGTCAAGGCTGCGACCGAATCCACCACCACGATATCCACGGACCCGGAACGCACGAGCATATCTGCGATTTCGAGGGCCTGTTCGCCCGTATCCGGCTGGGAAATGAGCAGATCAGCCACATTGACTCCCAACTTCTGGGCATAGACCGGATCCAGGGCATGCTCGGCATCGATAAATGCAGCCACCCCCCCTTTTTTCTGCATTTCGGCAATGACCTGCAAGGTCAGCGTGGTTTTACCCGAGGATTCGGGCCCGTAAATCTCCACGATCCGACCCCGTGGCAGGCCCCCGACTCCCAAGGCCATATCGAGCCCGAGCGAGCCGGTGGAAACCACTTCTATGTCATTTTCGACGCCCCCTGCCCCCAGACGCATCACAGCCCCTTTGCCGAACTGCTTTTCGATCTGGGATAACGCAGCGGCCAACGCTTTGCTCTTATGCTCTTCCATGCATCTTCCTCACTCTGTCATGATGTCCAAGCACTCACTCTAGGCGCATTCCCGGACGATATTCCGTGCAACAAACGGATTCTGTGACGTTCATTCAACACAGGGTCAAAGACTGTAATTATATACAGTTACCCCCGGTCGTCAAGGGGTTTCCGCCGTTCATGCGAGCGCCGGTTTGCTCGCCCATTCCCATACGCCCAGCAAACCCCGTGCGATCGCTGCGGCGCGAATGGCCTGCCGGTCCCCGGGAAACCAGAAAGTATCCGTCCGAACCCCTCCCTGCCGCTCCCCCCAGGCCAAACAAACGGTTCCGACGGGTTTGTGCGCCGTTCCCCCTCCCGGTCCGGCCACACCGCTCACGGCCACCACAATGTCCGCGCGGCTGAATTTCAGAGCGCCTTCCACCATGGCGCAAACCACCGGTTCACTAACCGCGCCAAAGGCTTCTATGAGTGCCTCGGGCACTCCGAGCAAGGTCACCTTGCTGTGGTTGCTGTAGGTCACCCAGGCGCGGTCGAACCAGTGGGAACACCCCGGAATTTCCGTGATCAGAGCGGCCATCCCTCCACCGGTGCAAGACTCGGCCGTAGCCAGGGTCCAGCCCCGTTGACTCAGAGCCTCTCCCACCTGTCGAGCCAGGGCCAGATCCTTGTCCGCCTCTTCCCGAAGCGCGCCCGTCATCCCGGGATCCCCTTCACAAGTGCCCATGCCATACCCCCCTCACATGCCAGAGTATCCACATCACCAGAATGGCCGCCAGAGCATCGTCCAGCATGATGCCCAGCCCCCCCTTGATCCGTCGATCGACCCAACCAATCGGAAAAGGCTTCCAGATATCGAACAGACGGAACAACCCAAATCCCAGCAGCCACCCAAGCCCCGTGGCCGGGGCCAGCAGGAGTACGCCGGCGCAGGCCACCACCTCATCCCAGACCACCGCCTTGGGGTCCTCATCTTCCAGCGCCCGCGCCGTCGCACCGCAGGCCCATATGCCGAATGCGAACAAGCCCGCCAGCAGCGCCCATTGTACGCCCCAGGGCAAGAGACGCAGCAAAAAAAAGAGCGGAAAACCGAGCAGACTCCCCACCGTTCCCGGCGCCCAGGGCGACAACCCCGCCCCTCCGCCCAGAGCCACCCAGTGGAGTGGACTCTCCCTCATGAAACTGGCCGTGGCACGCCTCATGGCACCTCTGCAAAATGATCATATCCCCGCCAGGAGACCGCCACGGCCAGCCCCGCCTCATCCTGCACACAACGTTCGTCCGGGGCGGCGGTCACCCGTCCGATGCGGGTCAGGGCAACCTTCCCGTCGCGCCCCAGCGCATCCAGTTCAGGACGCCGGGCAGAGGGTGCAGTGAAACATAATTCGTAGTCTTCTCCACCCTGCAAAACCCGGCGCTGCCAATCCGGATCGGCGGACCCTGACGGCTGAGCCGCAGACGCCGGTATACGCGCCATCTCCAGTTGGGCGCCCACTCCTGATGCGGTTAAAAGATGCCCCAGATCAGCCAGCAAGCCATCGGAGATATCGATGGCGGCGCTGGCCAGAGCGCGCAAGGATTGCCCCAGGGCGACCCGTGGGGTAGGACATTCAAAGCGCTCCAAGGCAAAGTCACGGGCCGCAGGCGTAAGGTCCGGGCAGCGTCCCAGACGCCAGTCCAGACCCAGGGCCGCATCTCCCAGGGTACCCGACACCCAGATATCCTCTCCCGCATGGGCACCGCTGCGCCGCAACGCCTGACCCTCAGGGACTTCACCGATGATCGTCACCGCCAGGGCAAGAGGCCCTGCCGTGGTATCCCCCCCTACCCAGTCCACGTCATGGGCCTCCAGAGCCGCTCGAAAACCCTGACTGAACGCTGCCACCCAGGATTCCTGAAGGGGAAGCGGCAGGGTCAACCCCAGCAAGACCCAGCGCGGCGTCGCTCCCATAGCGGCCATATCCGACAGGTTCGCGGCAGCGGCTTTTTGCCCCAGGCGGCGGGGGTCCATATCCGGAAAAAAGTGCTGACCGCCCACCAACAGGTCGGTGGACAGTGCCAATTCATGCGATGTCCGCGGTACGATCAAGGCGGCATCATCCCCACCCGCCAACAACGTATGCCGGGTAGGAGGATGGAAATAACGCCGGATCAGCGCAAACTCGCCCGTCATCTCGTCACACAGTCTCTCAGGAAATTTCCTGGCGCGCCACCGGACGCTGTCGTTCTTCCGGGCGTTCCCGCACTACCAGACGGTCCAGCACGCCGTTGATGTATTTATGTCCGTCCGTGCCCCCAAAACGTTTGGCCAAATCGATGGCCTCATTCAAAATGACGCGAAAAGGCGTTTCAGGAAAATGGGCCAGTTCATAACTGGCCAGCCACAGAATGGCGCGCTCCACCGGACTGACCTGCGTCAAAGGACGGTCGATCAGCAAACTCAACCGCTGATCCAGGGACTCCCGCTCCGTCATCACGCCTTCCAGCAACTGTTCGAGAAACCCCCGGTCCGCACGCATAAAGTGGGGCTGGGTGGCGAGATGATCGATGATAGCCGCCCGGCCGGAGTCTGCCAGTTGCCACTCATAGAGCCCCTGCACCACCAACTCGCGCGCCTGACGGCGCGCCGATTTCATAGCGCCCCCCGCCGGATTTCTTCGAGCAGGCGCACCATTTCGATCGCCGCCAGGGCGCAGTCCTGCCCCTTATGCTCGGCCCGGGCGAAGGCCTGTGCGTCGTTTTCCGTGGTCAGTACCCCATTGGCAATGGGAACCCCCGTTGCCAATTGTACGGCCGTGATCCCGGCCGCCGATTCATCCGCCACGATCTTGAAATGATAGGTGTCCCCGCGCACCACGCAACCCAAGGCAATCAATGCCTGGAAGCGTCCGGTTTCTGCCAGGACCTTGAGAGTCAGGGGCAGTTCCAGAGCACCGGGCACACGCAATACCGGGATGTCTTCTTCAGCCACGCCACGCTCCATCAGCGCCTTGCCTGTCGCCGCCAGCAGTTGCTCGCCAATCGCCTCGTTGAAGCGGGCCAATACGATGGCAATGCGCAGCCCCTTGCCATCACAGGCGATGTCCGCCATGCTGGTGTTCCAGGGTCTATTCCTCGGGTGTGACATATCCAGTGATCTCCAGTCCAAAACCTGCCATGCTGGGCATCTTGCGTCGGCGGGACAGCACTTTCATGCGCCCCACCCCCACTGCCCGTAAAATCTGTGCGCCTACCCCATGCAGGCGCGAATCCCATTTCCTGCCGGCGGGAGCCACCGGCATGACCTCGGCCGTGGCCCAGGCGATCAGGTCCTGGGCCTGATCCTCTCCGTGCAACAGAACGATCACGCCGCTCCCCGCCGCAACGATTTTTTGCATGGCTCCCTGAAGGCCAAAAGAATGTCGCCCTACTCCATCATCCAGGACATCCGTCACGGAAAAGGGCTCATGCACGCGCACCAGCGTCTCCCGTTCCGCTTCGATCTGCCCGTACACCAGGGCCAGGTGGGTACGATGACCCACCACATCATAAAATGCCACCACCTCAAAAGTCCCATGAGGGGTCACCAAGGGCCGTGACGCTGCCCGTTCCACCAGACATTCGGTATGGCTGCGGTAACGGATCAGGTCGGCAATCGACCCCACTTTCAAGCCATGCTCATAGGCAAAGGGAAGGAGGTCGGGAAGACGCGCCATCTCGCCGTCCTCCTTGAGGATCTCACAGATCACCGCCGCAGGCTCCAGGCCGGCCAACTGGGCCAAATCACAGCCTGCCTCGGTATGCCCGGCGCGTATCAGCACCCCCCCCCGCCGCGCCATCAGCGGAAAGATGTGCCCTGGCTGCACCACATCGGCCGGGCGGGCAAAGCGGGCCACTGCGGCCTGTACCGTGCGCGCCCGATCAGCGGCCGAAATTCCCGTGGTCACCCCCCGTGCCGCCTCGATGGACACGGTGAAATTGGTCGTGAGCGGAGAACGGTTATCCGTCACCATGAGCGGCAAATTCAGTTGTTGGCAACGGGCTTCCGTCAAGGTCAGACAAATCAGCCCACGCCCATAGCGCGCCATGAAGTTGATGGCTTCCGGGGTGACATGATCTGCCGCCAGCACCAGGTCGCCTTCGTTTTCCCGGTCCTCGTCATCCACCAGAATGACCATGCGCCCCGCCTGCACCTCGGCGATCAATACCTCCGTGGATGCCAGGACTCCCGTCCCCTGTGTCATCAAACTTTCTCCTTCCAAACCCCGCATTCTACTCCAAGGGGGGCATTTCCGTTCCCTGGTCACCGGACCATTGCCGCGCGCGTTCGGCATAGCGTGCCAGCAGATCCACTTCGAGATTCACCCCGTCGCCTTCCACCAAGGCACCCAAGGTCGTGACCTGCTGGGTATGGGGGATCAGATTGACCGTAAAAAGCGCCCCCTCCACCGCATTCACCGTCAGACTCACGCCCTGTACCGTCACCGATCCCTTGGTCGCGATGTAACGCGGCAAATCGCCTGGAGCCTCCACCTGCAAGGTCATGCTCTCCCCGCAGGGGGTGAAACTGCGCACCCGACCCACCCCATCCACATGCCCGGTGACCAGATGCCCGCCCAACGCATCGCTCAAACGCAAGGCACGCTCCAGATTGATGCGTCGTCCCAACACCCACCCGGTCGTTCCCTCCAGCGTCACCCGCGAGACCTCTGCCGAAAAGGACTGCGCGCCCAGGGCAATCACAGTCAGGCAAACGCCATTGACTGCGATGGACCCGCCCAGATCAACCCCCTCCAGGGACAAGGTCGCCGTATCAAACGTCATCCGTATCCCCTCCGCCAGGGGTTCCATACTCACGATCCGCCCTACCGCCTGCACTATTCCGGTAAACATGTCCCATTCCCTCGTACCCGTGCCCGAATCAACCAATCCCGCCCAAGAATGCGTCGCTCCTCGACCTCCAACCCCTTTCCCTGGCTCAAGGAGCTCAATGGCCGGGACCAGCACACCGCCCCCAGGGCCCCCTCGCCAAGCAAGAGAGGGGCCTGAAAAATCAGCACCTCATCCACCAACCCGGCTTCCAGCAAGGCGCCCGTCAAACGCGGGCCGGCTTCCAGCAACACCTCGTTCAACTCCAATCGACCCCATGCTCGTACCAGTGCCCATAAATCCACTCGCCCCGTGCTCAACACGGGCAAAGGGACCACTTCTCCCCCCGCAGCCTCGATGGCCAGCCGCCGTTCAGGCGGGGGCGGGTCGGCACAGTAAAATCCGGTCTGTCCTCCTTCCTTCAATACCCTGGCCGTGGAGGGAGTTTCCAGGCGGGGATCCAGTACCAGACGGCGGGGTTGGCGTGCCGTCTCCACGGCCCGCACCGTCAACGCCGGGTCATCCTGCCGGACCGTCCCTCCACCGGTTGCCACTGCACAGGAACACGCCCGCCAGCGATGCCCTTCGGCACGCGCCTCCGACCCCGTAATCCATTGACTGATCCCGTTCCCGAGCGCACTCCTGCCATCCAGGCTGAGGGCCAACTTGGCCCGAATCCAGGGCCTTCCCTCAGTCATGCGCAAAATGAATCCGGGATTGAGGGCCGCCGCCGCCTGTGCCTCCACGCCGAGTTCCACGGCGAGGCCAGCCGCCCGCAAACGGGCCAATCCTTGCCCGGCCACGCGCGGATTGGGGTCCTCCATGGCCACCACCACACGTGCGATGCCCGCTTCGATGAGCGCATTGGCACAGGGCGGGGTGCGTCCCGTATGACTGCACGGTTCAAGGGTCACAAAGGCTGTGGCCCCTCGCGCCTGCTCCCCGGCCGCCCGCAAGGCATGGACCTCGGCATGAGGTTCTCCGGCCCACTCATGCCAGCCTTCCCCGACGATCCGGCCAGCTTGCACGATGACACAACCCACCCGTGGATTGGGCGTCGTAGTCCAGCACCCCCGTCGCGCCAGTTCCAGAGCCCGGCGCATGAAATACGCCCGTTCATCGAGAGGATCAAAGGTCACGAATCACATCCCGAAAATCGTCAAGATCCTGAAAACTGCGATACACCGAGGCAAAGCGCACATAAGCCACCTTGTCGAGGTGGCGCAACTCTTCCATCACCATTTCCCCTATCTGGCGGGAAGTGATCTCCCGCTCCCCCAGCGCCAGCAGATGCTGGCGTATCCGTTCGATGGCCGCATCGACCCGTTCCACGGGAACGGGTCGTTTATGCAGGGCACGCATGAAACTGACCCGCACCTTGTCGGCCGAATACTCCTCCCGCTGACCATTGGATTTGACTAATTGGGGAAGGCGAATATCCAGAGTCTCATAGGTAGTGAAACGCCGGTTACACCCCATGCAACGCCGCCGCCGACGGATACTCTCGCCAGTTTCCGTGATCCGCGAGTCGATGACCTGGGAATCCATGGCGCCGCAAAAGGGACATTTCATAGCTTGCCCTATTCACCTGCCACGGTCATTTCCCCCACCAGGATGGAGCCGCAAATTTTGGAGCCGCGCACCCGCACATCGGTTCCCACCCCCTGAATCGCACGGAACATCTCCTTGAGGTTCCCGGCCACGGTGATCTCGTGCACGGGATACTGAATCTGGCCATGCTCCACCCAGAACCCCGCCGCGCCGCGCGAATAATCCCCGGTCACCCCATTCACTCCGTGCCCCAGCAACTCGGTCACCAGCACTCCCCGATCCATCTGCCGTAGCAAGTCCTCAAAGCCGCCTCCGAAAGGAGTGGCGATCAGGTTATGACTCCCCCCCGCATTGGCGGTGGAACGCATGCCCAACTTGCGTGCGGAATAACTGCCCAGAAAGTACCCTTCCACTACCCCATTTTTCACCACCGGACGGGGATGCGTCGCCACCCCTTCATCATCAAAAGGCGCGCTGGCCAACCCTCCCGGCAGATGGGGTTCCTCATGCAGGGAAAACCGCTCATCAAAGACCCTTTGTCCCAGACTGTCGGGCAAAAAACTGGTGCCCCGATAGAGCGACCCGCCACTCACTGCCCCGACGAAATGTCCGATCAGTCCGGCCGCCAGGGAAGCCTCGAAAAGCACGGGCACCTGCCGCGTGGACAGACGGCGGGCCTTGAGGCGGCGCAGCGTGCGCTCTGCTGCCTGTCGCCCCACCTGTTCCGGTGACTCCAACTGGTCCGGATGGCGCGAAGTGCTGTACCAGTAATCGCGTTGCATGTCCGGGTCCTTGCCGGCAATGACGGCACAACTCAGATTGTGACTGGACCCGGCATACCCCCCCATGAACCCCAAGGTATTGCCATAAAAAAAGTGGGAATTCTGGGTATGCACCGTGGCCCCGTCCGAATTGTTCAGACGCCGGTCCTGGGCGAGAGCCGCCGATTCGCAGCGACGCGCCCAGTCGATGCCCTGTTCCACGCTCAAATTCCAGGGGCAAAACAGGTCGAGATCGGGCCAGGGGGCCTGCGCCAACAAGGCGGGATCGGCCAGACCCGCAAAGGGATCCAGCGCCGTATGACGCGCAATGGCCAGCGCCTTGTCCACGGTGCTGCGCAATGCCGCCGGCGAAAAATCCGAGGTGCTGGCCTGTCCCCGCTGTGACCCGAAATACACCGTCACCCCAAGATCCTTGTCACGGTTGTATTCGATGGTTTCCACTTCACCCAGGCGTACCGTGACGCCCAGGCCTGCCCCTTCGCTCACTTCCACTTCAGCAGCGCTGGCCCCGGCCTGACAGGCCTGCTGGAGCGCCGTCTGGACCAGGGATTGAAAATATTCCTGAGAATGATGGAAAGGGGAGTGATCCGACACAATAGAGATTCCTTTGCATATAATTCCGGTATCATAGCAACATTGATCGAATTCTGGAAAACCGTGCACTCCGAAGAACTGCTCAGCAAAACCCAACGCAAACGCGACATGGAAGCCCTGCAGGAATTGGGAGAGGCCTTGGTGGCCCTGAAGCCTCCGCAACTGCGCGCCCTCGACCTGCCTGATTCCTTGCTCCAGGCCATCCTGGAGGCCAAAACCATCCATGCCCATGGCGGACTGCGACGCCAGTTGCAATACATCGGCAAACTCATGCGCAACGTGGACCCTGCCCCCATCCGGGAATATCTGGACCGCCTGAACGGTCATTCCCATGCCGCCACTGCGGCCATGCACCGCACCGAACGATGGCGCGAACGCATGATGGAGGATGTCTCCGCAGTGGATCTATTTGCGCGCGACTACCCCACAGTGGATCGTCAGAACTTGCGCCAGCAGGTCCTGGCGGCTCAACGTGAGCGCATACTGCACAAACCACCCCGCCATTTTCGTGCGTTGTTCCACACCCTGGCCCCCTTTCTGGAGGCGGGCCCACCCGTCCCTCATGAAGAATCCGACCACTGACCGTTTCTGGGATAGCCCGCCGGTCGTCCTCGACCCCAAGGTTCCTGCCCATGCCACCCTCATCTGGCTGCATGGTCTGGGGGCCGATGGAAATGACTTCGTGGCGGTGGCCGAAACCCTGGCGCTGACCCACCCCACCATCCGTCACATCCTGCCCCATGCCCCGCGCCGTCCTCTCACCCTGAATCAGGGAATGGTCATGCGCGCCTGGTATGACATCGCCCTGGAGGGTGAACGCTGGGTGCCCAACGATGACGATCTGCTGATCTCCTGTGCCGCCGTCCAGCATCTGATCGAAAACGAAGTACAGCGTGGGATCCCTGCCAGGAATATTTTCATCGCCGGTTTCTCCCAGGGCGGCGCTGTCGCGCTCACCACCGGCACACGCATGCCCGTACCCTTGGGGGGTGTACTGGCACTCTCCACCTACCTTCCCCTGAGCCATGAACTGGCCCAGAGGTCCCACCCGGCCAACCGCGCCTTGCCCGTCTTCATGGCCCACGGCACTCAGGATACGGTCATTCCCTGGACACAGGGCAACCAGTCGCGTCAATTCCTGGAAAGTGCAGGCTACCCGGTGACCTGGCACAGTTACCCCATGCCGCACAGTGTCTGCGAAGAGGAAATTCGTGACTTGACCGTCTGGCTCGCCCCGCACCTCACCGAAAACTCCTGATCCACCGCGTTTCTCCGCTACTGTCCCAGTTCCACCGTGGACATACTGGGAGGGTATGCGACTCCTTCTCTGCGCCTGGATCCTGGGCACCCTGGTACTTCAGGCTGCCCCCCGTCTCGTCCCGTTGCCCGCTCTCGAAAGTGCGAGCCTGGTCTGGGTCCTCGGTGTGGGCGCGGTACGACGTTGGCCTCGAGGGCGCCCCGTACTCCTGTTTCTTGCCTTGTTTCTGGGGGGCCTCGTCACAGCCAATGAACGGGCTCGCCTGCGCATGGAGCACCGCCTGCCCCCGCGCTGGGAACACCAAAGCCTCACTCTGACGGGCACCCTCCTCAGTTTGCCGGAAGGCCGCGCCGGCGCGCTTCACTTCAAGGTGGCCGTGGACTCGGCCCCCCCTCTTTTTCCTGCCGAAGTCGCACTGTCCGAATACGCGCCTTCCCTCCAGAACGCACCGGCAGACCTGCATCCAGGGCAACGCTGGCGTTGGCGGTGCCGCGTCAGGAGTCCCCACGGACTGGTCAACCCCGGTGGCTTCGACGGTGCCACCTGGGCCTGGAGTGAAGGCATACTGGCCCAAGGCAGCATCGACCGGCGCACGCCCCCCGTGTTCCTGGGGTGGGACCACCCCGGCGGCCTCACCGGCCTTCAATTATTCATCGAAACTCAACGGGACCTCCTGCGTCAACGCTTGCGCGACCAACTGAAGGGCCAACCCTGGGGCCCGGTGCTGATCGCCCTGGTCATCGGCGACCAATCCGCCATTTCTCCAGCTGACTGGCAATTGTTCTGGGCAACCGGGGTCGGCCATTTGATCAGCATCTCCGGATTGCACATCACGATGTTGGCCGGCCTCGTCGCCAAAGTCGCGGGGCTGCTGTCTCCCTCCTTGCGCATCCGCTGGCTGGCCGGGTGGCTGGGTGCCGGCATCTATGCCCTGATTGCCGGGTTTTCCCTCCCCACCCAGCGCACCCTGGCCATGATCACCGTGGTCACCCTGGCCCATTTTCAGTTGCGCCCGCTGCCTTCTTCCACCCTCCTTCTGCTGGCCGCCGCCCTGACCTTGACGGGCGACCCCTTCGCCTCCCTCTCACCCAGTTTCTGGCTTTCCTTTGGCGCCGTATCCTGGATGGTTTATGCAGGCGCACACCGGACCGGACGATTACCCTTCTGGAAACAGGAAATCCACAGTCAATGGGCTGCCACCTGGGCCATGGTACCCCTGCTGATCTGGCTGTTTGGGCAGGTTTCCTGGATCTCGCCCCTGGCCAACGCCTTGGCCATTCCCCTGGTCAGCCTGGGTGTGGTTCCCCTGTCCTTGCTGGGACTGATCCCTGGACTGGGCTTCTGTCTGGGGATCGCCCATGCCCTCATGACGGGCACGGCCTGGGGGCTGGCCTGGATGGTCCGCCAGAGCGGCCCCCCGCTCGACCTGCCCACCCCGGGTCTGACTGTTCTGATCTTCGCCACGTTGGGCGTAGGGTTCCTGCTGGCCCCGCGCGGCCTTCCGGGACGCTGGGCCGGTTGCCTGGGACTGCTGGGGCTGGTCGCCTCTCCCCTACCTCGCCCCGATATGGGTGGTCTGTGGCTGGATCTGCTGGATGTGGGACAAGGCCTGGCGGTGGTGCTGCGCACTGCCCGGCATACCCTCGTGGTCGACACGGGGCCGCGCATCGGTTCCGAACAGGATGCCGGAGTACGGGTGGTGATCCCTGCTCTGCGCAGTTTCGGCGTCCGGCACCTGGACGGTCTGCTTCTCAGCCACGGCGATCTCGACCATAGCGGCGGGTTGCATTCCCTGGTCGATGCCTATCCCCTTCCCTGGATTCTATCCTCCCTGCCCGCCTCACATCCCCTGTTGCGCGGTATGCCGCATACACTGAGGTGCGTAGCCGGGATGCGCTGGAACTGGGATGGGGTCGATTTTGAGATCCTGTATCCAGGCCACGAAGACCTGTCCGACCCGACCCTCAGAAGCAATGATCGGGCCTGCGTGTTACGCCTCACGGTGGGGGCACTGCACGTCCTCCTGCCTGCCGATATCGAGGCACGCAGTGAACAGGCCCTGCTGGAACGCAGCCCGGAGAAGTTGCACGCGGACGTCCTGGTCGTGCCGCATCACGGCAGCAAGACATCTTCGACCCCGGATTTTCTGCAGGCCGTCGCCCCGCGCTGGAGTTTGTTCTCCGTCGGCGACCATAACCGTTTCAAGCATCCCGACCCCATAATCTGGATGCGCTATGGGGAGACACAGCGTCTGCGTACAGACCAATGCGGGGATATCGAACTGCATCTCACGGACCATCGAGTACAAGTGGATGTCGGGCGCGCTGCCTTTCCCCATTACTGGGAATCCCGATGCCCCCCCCTTGAAGGACCTCACTGAAGCGCCCATAATGAGAAGATGAGTTCCATCTTCATATTCTCATCATGGTAGCGCGTACCAACGCTGGTCCCCTGGATTCGGCCCACGGACTGTCCGGACTAGGACTGCATGCGCGCTATCAGTTGACGGAATCCTCACTGATCGCCCAACTTTTCCAACTCATCACAGCACAAGATCCTGCCGATGAAGAGGGTCAATGGGCACTTCAGCGCGCCCTCACCAGCGCGCGCCTTCTGAGTGACCTGGAAGCCCACCCAGCGTGTATCGTAGTCGCCCTGTTGCGCGCCCTGCCCTGGTCACAACAGGAGACTCTGCCTGCCCGTCTGGATCTGGACCCGGAAATCTGGACCCTGACCCAGGAACTGCACCGCCTGGATCACATCGTCGATACCCTGGATATCCGGGATCATCCGAAGTCTTCCCACGAAGAACACATCGAAGGGATCCGAAAATTATTGCTGACCCTGGTTCAAGATATCCGGGTGGTCCTCATCGCCCTGGCCGAAAGGGTTTGGCTGATGCGCCGGTCCACGTCACTGGATGAACCCACCCAACGCCAACTGGCCCGTCAGACCCTCGACCTCTACACCCCCCTGGCCAATCGTCTGGGAGTCTGGTTTCTTAAATGGGAATTGGAAGACCTCTCCCTGCGTGCCCTCGAACCGGAGACTTACAAGACCATCGCACATCAACTGGACGAACGGTTCATCCAGCGCGAACAGTACATTGCCCAGTTGATCCAGATGTTACAGGATCTCCTGCAGGGAAACGGCATCGTTGCCGACGTGACCGGACGCCCCAAGCATATCTTCAGTATCGTCAAGAAGATGCGCGCCAAGAACCTGTCCCTTGAACGGGTCTACGACATCCGTGCCGTACGGGTCATCGTCAATACCATTCCCGAGTGTTATACCGTCCTCGGTTTGGTCCACCAGTGTTGGGTGCCCGTTGCGGGTGAATTTGACGACTACATCGCCCGTCCCAAAGGCAACCAGTACCGTTCCCTCCATACCGCCGTCCATGGCCCGGAAAACAAGATCGTGGAAGTTCAGATCCGTACCCATGAAATGCACCGCGATTCGGAATTGGGCATTGCTTCCCATTGGCGCTACAAAGAAGGCGCGCGGGCAAACCGTTCATTCGAAGAGCGGGTGGTCTGGTTACGCCAGATGCTCGATTGGCAGCGGGAAGCCGCACTGAATACCGGCACCTCCCTTCCTCCGGGGGATGAAACCCTCTTTGTCTTTACCCCTCAGGGACGCATCATCGACCTGCCTCAGGGGGCGACACCCATCGATTTTGCCTATCATGTTCATTCGGAGTTGGGTCATCGGTGCCGGGGGGCCAAGGTAGACGGCCGCATGACTCCCCTCAACCAACCCCTGAACAACGGACAACGGGTAGAAATCCTGACCGTGCGACAGGGCGGTCCCAGCCGCGACTGGCTGAATCCGGCCTATGGGTATCTCAAAACCCATCGGGCTCAAGCCAAGGTACGCCAATGGTTCAAATTGCAGCATTGGGAAGAGGATCTCAACCATGGACGAACCCTTCTGGACAAGTGGATGTCGCGCACGAGTCAAACGACTCTTTCTCTTGAAGAACTGGCCAATCAGGTGGGATATGCCCGAACGGAAGATTTTCTGGTGGCCCTCGCCCGCAACGAGGTCACACTGCGCCAGTTGGACAACCTCCTCGCACCGCCTGTGCCGCAGCAGGAAATCACGCTCCCCCTGACCACACCCAGCCCCTCCGACGGCAACCAGGGGGTGCTGGTGGTCGGGGTGTCCCAGATCGCCACGACCATCGCCAAATGCTGCAAACCCGTACCTCCCGAACCCATCCTGGGGTTTGTCACGCGTGGACGCGGGGTCAGCATTCACCGCGCCAATTGCCGCAGCCTGGCCGCCCTCACGCATCAGCAATGGCAACGTCTGATTCCCGTGAGTTGGGGAGAAAACATTCCGGAACAACCTTTTTCCACGGATATCGGAGTCCTGAGCCAGGATCGGCAAGGGCTCCTGCGCGATATCTCCGAAGCCTTCACCCGTGAAAAGGTCAATGTCACCGGCGTCAACACCCACACCCATGGCGCGCAGGCACGCATGCGCTTCACCGTTCAGATCGGCAGTCTGGAACAGTTGGCCCGTACGCTCAAAACCTTGCAAGCCATCCCTGGCGTCACTGCTGCCTGGCGCACCTGAACGCCTTTCACAAAGCCCTCAAGACTCCATCCTCCAGGCGGTAGCGCTTATCCATACGATCGGCCAGTTCCAGATCATGGGTAACCATGACCAGACCGGCCCCCTGGCGGCGATTGAGGCTCAGGATCAGTTCAAAGACGTGCCACGCCGTCTGACGATCCAGATTCCCGGTGGGTTCGTCCGCCAGTACGAGGGAAGGACGGGTGACCAAGGCACGGGCCACCGCCGCTCGTTGCCGCTCTCCGCCGGAGAGTTCGCCCGGACGATGGTGCAAACGCTGCCCCAGGCCCACTGCTTCCAAAATTTCCGTCGCCCTCTGGCTGGCCGAAACGGAATCGATGCGCGCAATGGACAGCGGCAACATGACGTTTTCCAGGGCAGAAAATTCGGCCAGCAGGTGGTGAAACTGATATACAAAGCCCAGGTGGCGATTCCGCAAGCGCCCGATCTGACGATCGCTCAGGCCGGTCAAATTTTCTCCACACAGGGAGACCTGCCCCTCGTTGGGGCGATCCAACCCGCCCAGCACATGCAGCAGGGTACTTTTGCCGCTGCCGGAAGCCCCCAGAATGGCAATCTGTTCCCCTTTCCGAACTTCCAGATCGAGACCACGCAGAACGGGAACTTCATTGGCGGCCAGACTGAAACGCCGGGTCACTCTCTGGCAACGCAGGAGCACTTCACTCATAGCGTAAAGCCTCGGCCGGTTGAACACGTGCCGCCCGCCAACTGGGGTAGAGGGTTGCCAACAGGGTCAGGATCAGCGCGGTGATCGCAATACTCAGCACATCGCCCTGTTGCAGGTCCGATGGCAATTCGGAGATGAAATAGATCTGGGGAGAAAGAAAATGCACCCCCAGCACTTTTTCGATGAAAGGCACGATGACCCGAATATTGAGAGCCGTCCCCACGCCCAACGCCACGCCGATACCCATGCCGATCACGCCGATCAAAGCCCCCTGAATCATGAAGATCACCAGAATACTGGCAGGCGACGCGCCCAGGGTACGCAGGATCGCGATATCGGCCTGCTTGTCCGTCACCACCATAACCAGAGTGGACACGATATTGAAAGCCGCCACCGCCACGATCAGCAACAGGATGATGAACATCATGGTCTTTTCCAGGGCCACGGCACGGAACAGATTGGCGTGTTCCTGGGTCCAGTCCGTCAACCAGGCATCCACGGTCAGCGACGATGCCAATCGATGTGCAACGAGCGGTGCCAACATGAGATCTTTCAATTTGAGACGGACACCCGTCACATTGTCCCCCAGACGAAATAGCACCTGTGCATCGTTCAGGTGGATCAGGGCCAGCCCACTGTCATACTCGTACATTCCCACATGAAACAACCCTACCACCTTGAACTGCTTGAGACGGGGCAACATGCCCGCCGGCGTCACCTGCCCTTGGGGCGTGATGAGTACCACCTTGTCTCCCACTGACAAATGCAGGGCCAGGGCCAGTTCCTGACCCAATACGATGCCAAATTCATGAGGTTTGAGATCGCTCATGTGCCCGGCCACCATATGCTGATCCAGATCGGCCACTTGGCGTTCCTGGTCAGGCAGGATCCCTCGCACCATCGTGCCCTGGACCAGGTCGTCATTGGCCAGCATGGCCTGTCCATTGACATAGGGTGCCGTACCGATGACTTCGGGGTCCCGTCGGGCTTCTGCCGCCACCTTGGGCCAGTTGGCCAGAGACTGGCCACTGCCAAAGATCTGAACGTGCGAAGCCACCCCCAGGATGCGCTCGCGCATTTCTTTCTGGAAACCGTTCATGACCGACAGCACCACGATCAGCGCCGCCACCCCCAGGGCAATGCCCGCCATGGAAATGAGGGAAATGAACGAAATGAAGTGATTGCGCCGTTTGGCCCGTGTGTAACGCAACCCGACGGTGAGTTCAAACCACTTCAAGAGACTTCCTGACGCATCTGGGGAAAAAGGATGACATCCCGAATCGACGGGCTGTCGGTCAACAGCATGACCAGTCGATCGATACCGATGCCTTCACCCGCCGTGGGCGGCAAACCATATTCCAGGGCACGGATATAATCGGCGTCATAGTGCATGGCTTCCTGATCGCCCGCTTCCTTCTGACGTACCTGAGCCTGAAAACGCTCTGCCTGATCCTCGGCATCGTTCAATTCCGAAAAACCGTTCGCCAGTTCCCGTCCCACCACGAACAATTCAAAACGTTCAGTGATTTCAGGGTTCGTATCGCTACGCCGGGCGAGGGGTGAGACTTCCGCCGGGTAGTCGACGATGAAGGTCGGTTCGAAGAGAAGCGCTTCGGTGGTTTCCTCGAAAAGTGCCAGTTGGAGGACACCCACGGAAGCATGGGCAGGTACCTTGGCACCCAGTCGGGTCAATTCCCGTACCAGTTCCGCCGGGTCGTTCAAACGTGCCGCCGTGTAGTCGGGATGATGGGTTTCCAGAGCCTGCGCCAGAGTCAGGCGGTAAAACGGTCGTCCCAGATCGAGTACCCGTCCGCCGTAACTGAGCGTCGTGGTGCCCAGCACTTCCTGCGCCACGAAACGCAGCAAGGCTTCCGTCAGGTCCATGAGCGCACGGTAGTCCTGATAAGCCGCATAAAACTCGATCATGGTGAATTCGGGATTATGGCGCGGCGACAACCCTTCGTTACGGAAATTGCGGTTGATCTCGAATACCCGTTCCATCCCCCCCACCACCAGACGTTTGAGATATAACTCTGGGGCAATGCGCAGGTACAAATCGCAGCCCAAAGCATTGTGGTGCGTCACAAAAGGACGGGCCGCCGCCCCTCCGGGAATGGGGTGCATCATGGGGGTTTCCACTTCCAGAAAGTGGCGTGCCACCAGAAACTCGCGCACCTTCTGCACGATTTTGCTGCGCTGGATGAATACCTGGCGAGAATGTTCATTGGTGATCAGGTCCAGGTACCGCTGCCGGTACTTCTGTTCCTGATCGGTCAGCCCATGAAACTTTTCCGGGAGAGGGCGCAGGGATTTCACCAGCAACCGCACCTCCGTGACCCGGAGGGTCAACTCCCCCATGCGGGTTTTGAACAGCGTGCCCTGCACCCCCAGAATGTCCCCCAGATCCCAGTGCTTGAAGGCCTGATAGACCTCCTCGCCCACCTGATCCTTCTGCAGGAAAATCTGGAGGCGCCCCGTGCCATCCTGCAGGGTGGCAAAACTGGCCTTCCCCATGAGGCGCTTGAGCATCAGACGCCCCGCCAACTGCACATTCACCGCGCGTGCCTCGAAATCGGCTTCGCTCAGCGCGCCATACTGTTCGTGCAGGGGAGCCGCTTCGTGCGTGCGCTGAAAATCGTTGGGAAAAGCCACGCCCATCGAGCGCAGAGCCTGCAACTTGGCGCGTCGTTCCTGAACCAATGTGTTGTCTTCTTCGTGCATCCCGTCATACTCCCTGCTTCAAACTGGCCTCGATGAATCCCTCCAGATCGCCATCCAGTACGGCCTGGGTATTGCCCACTTCCACACCGGTGCGCAGATCCTTGATGCGTGACTGATCGAGCACATAGGAGCGAATCTGGTGCCCCCAACCGATATCCGTCTTGCTGTCTTCCATGGCCTGTTTTTCCACCGTGCGCTTGCGCAATTCGGCTTCATATAACTTCGATTTCAACATGGCCATGGCTTCCGCCCGGTTGCGGTGCTGGGAACGGTCACTCTGGCACTGGACTACGATTCCCGAAGGCGCATGGGTGAGACGTACCGCCGAATCGGTCTTGTTGATATGCTGACCACCCGCGCCCGAGGCACGGAAAGTATCGATGCGCAGATCGGCCGGATTGATTTCCACTTCGATGGAATCGTCCACCTCGGGATACACGAAAACGGAAGCAAAGGAGGTATGGCGACGATTACCCGAATCGAAAGGCGACTTGCGCACCAGACGATGGACGCCCGTCTCGGTCCGCAAATGACCAAACGCATAACTCCCCGTCAACTTGAGAGAGGCACTCTTGATGCCCGCCACCTCGCCCGGCGATTCTTCCAGAATTTCCACCCCGAACCCCTTGCGCTCGGCGTAGCGCACATACATGCGCAACAGCATGGCGGCCCAGTCCTGGGCTTCCGTCCCGCCCGAACCCGCTTGAATATCCAAAAATCCATTGGCAGAGTCCATGGGATGGGAGAACATCCGTCGAAACTCCATGACACCGACCCGTTTGTCTATGGATGCCAGGTCCGCCGCGACCGCCTGCAGGGTTTCTTCGTCGTTCTCCGCCAGGGCCAGCGCAAAAAGTTCGTGGCTTTCCTCGAGGTTCTGGGCACACCCTTGCATTTCGTCCACCACTTCTTCCAGCATCTTGCGTTCACGCCCCAATTCCTGGCTTTTTTTGCTGTCCTGCCAGAGCGCTGGATCTTCCGAAAGACGAATGACCTCGCTCAGGCGTTCGACTTTGGCATCGAAGTCAAAGATACCTCCGCAGGGCCTGAAGACGCAGAGTCAGGTCCTGTTGAAGGGTTTCCAGGGCATTCAGTTGTTCCGCTTCCATGGGATGAAATTCTCGCCAATAAAGCCTTGGATTATACCTCGGGAAGCCCTTCCCTGACCATCAGGATTCGCGCAGGGGACGCACCCCCGGCATCTGCATCAGGGGCAAAACCTTACGCCAGAATCGCCAGCGCTGTGAACGACTCAGGACCACCTGACCGCTGAAGCGTCCTTCCAGTGCCACCAGGGTCAGGGTTTCGAGGGTTCCCTGACGCAACTGAGCCTGCCAGTACTGCCAGTGCGTCCCTAAAAAATCTTCGAGAGCGGCCACCCATCCTTCCGTATCGCCATAGGCGGAAGGGGCACGCAAAGTCTCCACCACTTCGTGCGCCGGCCGGGTACAGGCCTCGTCCCATAACCAGACCCCGCTGATCACCCGCTGCCCCCGCGCCTGGCGAGCCTGATTGAGGGGATGGTCGTGCAGGACCATCTGGATCTCGTTGAAGCGGGCTTGCCACAAAGCACGCTGAGCCCCTCGCGGCAAATGACCGTCGATATTGCGCCCAACCCGCTGCAGGGGGGGCGTCGTCTCGATCTCCGGGAGTGAGGGTAGGCCCAGTAGCCAACGGGTCGGCGTAACCTCATGAAACCACAGACCATC